>JBBQEG010000316.1:0-6356 GCA_038320495.1 Opitutales bacterium
TTCATTGGTGCTGCGCGCCCCGAAGGAGCAGAACAAGAATTCCCTCAACACTGCGTTTGGCGGCAGTCTCGTTTCACTCGCGACCCTGGCCGGTTATGGTGTCGTGTGGGAGCTGATGAAGAACGAGAAAGGCGCGGATAAGGCCGAGTGGCGGATCGTGGTCAAAGAGAGCCGCGCCGCGTATCGTCGCCCCGTAATTGGTGATCTGCGTGCGATTTGTGAACGGCCCGCCCAGGCGGTGATTTCGGAATTCAAGGAGGCGCTGACCCGCTACGGGAAAGCGAAGCTGAAGCTCAAAGCCTCCATCGTAGAAAATGGAAGCGTGGCGGTCGACGTGACCGCAGCCTTCGTCGTTTCACGGTAAACGGCACCGAGAACGGCTGGGGCGGCCGGTTATTTCCCCGGCGCAACCCCTTTTCAGGAGAAGGACGGCATCACGCCCGTTTCCCAATTCACTCGCTTAGCGGGCGCACCCTTGGGCGCACCCCCACCCTCGCCTCGACCCTTTCTCAAATGTGTTTCGAATCCGCTTCGTCTTTTTTGACGTAACCGGTTTCCTGCCGGGCGTGATTGACCGCATTCTTCTTCAAGTAAGCCTGGTAGACATCGTCGGCGGTCATGCCGAGGGTCTGCGCGATTGAGATCAGAAAGTGGAAGAGATCGACGACCTCAACCCGGGCGTTCTGCTCGTCGAACTTCTGGTATTTGGCCCACCACTTCCACGGCACGCTATCGATCAGCTCGGCGGTTTCCTGTTGCATCGCGCGTGTGTAGTTGAGGATCCACTTCGCTTTCTCCTCATCGGTGGGCGGCGGCAGATTGACGCCAATCCGGCGGTTCAATGCGTCCTGCATCTGGAAAATCTCCTCAAGTTTGTCCATCTCGGGAAGCTGTGCGGGCGCGACCGGGGCTGGCAAGCCTGCGCCGCGACATCGCGCATTCCGAGCGCGGGCGGGCGGAAACTATCGACACGTTTGAGCTGAACGGATCACGGGCGCCCGAACGGCACGGCACCCGCCCCTGGAGCTGGGGCCGTCGGCGCCAGCGCGGAGCCCCACAAGGCTCTTACATCGTTTCTTATTTCGCTTCTTCTGGATCCTCGCTGTTTCCGGTGAGCGCAGAAGAAGGAACATAAGGTAACGGAGGGAACGAAGATCCCCCTTCCTGGCGCCCACCTTCGTTTCTTTGTTACCTCCTGTTCAATCCCGATGCACGCCTGCCTCGCGTTTATCCACTGAAACCAGCGAAGATCAGATTTAGGGTTCGAAAAATTAGCGTTCATGAGCGAAGATTAGCGATCCCTCCTGCCTTGGTCTTTCCGTCTCGTTCGCAGATTCTGGGAGTGACGCCCCCGCGTTTTCCAATTTTAGGATCGTGACGGAAAAGACAGGGAGGAACGCTGATCTCCGCTGATCTCCGCTCCAGGCACTTTGGTCAGAAACTATAGATCGACATCGGGCCGGGCGAATTGCCACTTGCCACTTATCCGGACCCAAGCGATGGTGGGCGCTTCATGCCCGCGTTGAGCGTTTCTGCGCTCCGCAGGCTCAACCAACACGGCCGCTCCCACTTCGGTGAGCCGCCTTTATAAAACCAACACAAACATGTCAGATCCAGAGAAGTCAGGCGCGCCGACCCCGGCCCCCGCCGACTCGCCCGCTGCGGCCCCAGTGCCAGCGGAAGACGCCGCGCCGGCCAATCCGGCTTCCAGCGTAGCCAGTGCCCCCGCTCCCGCAGGGTTCGGGTCGTTCGGAGCCACTCGTGGCTCAGGCCTCGCCCGCGGCAAGCGCGTCAGTGCGCCTACCGCTCCTGCGGCTAGCGCGCCGACACCGCCCTCCGGTTACAAGCCCAGCGCCGTGGAAGTGCTGAAACCGCAAAGTGAGTACAAGAATCCGTTTACCGGCGAGACGTCGGTAAGCTCGCCCGTTGTCAACGAACCCGCTCCTGCTCCGGCGCCCGCCGCAGCAACGCCGGTCGCTCCCCCTGTTTCCTCAGCTGCGTCATCACCGGAAGCGGTCAAAGACGACGCGGCTTCCGCACCTCACGCCTCGCCGGTGCCGGACTCGTCCGCTTCGCTGGATGCATCGTCGCCTCTCCGCAGCGAACGTTCGTCCCCAGCGAATCCTGAGCTCGAACCCGAAGTCTCCAGCAAGGCGGAACTCAACATTCTGCCCCCGACCGAGTCCAAGCGGCCGAGCGTTCATTGGGAATCTCCAGCGCCGGACGCCGGCAACAAGCCTGGTGACCGCTCCGATCGGCCCACGTTTCAGACCTCTCGCGAACGCCGCGAACGATCCGAAAACCCCGAGGGCCGCGGCCCACGCGAGCCTTCCCGAGATCAACGCGCCCCGCGCGATCCACGCGAGGCCCGTCAACCGCGCGATCCCCGCGAGCAGCGTGAGCCCCGGCAGCCCCGGGACCCGCGTGACCGTCGGGAAGAGCGCAAATTCGAACCTCGCACGCCCAGTAACGCGCGCCCGACACCGGCCGCTCCGGTGGCAGCGCAAAAGCCGGGTGGATTCATCGGCTGGCTCAAGGGCCTTTTCGGCGGTGCCGAAGCCCCTCCGGCGTCCGCCGGCACGAGCACTCCTCATGACGCCGGTCGCGAGGCTCGCCGCGACGGTGACCAAGGTCAGCGTCGTCATCGTGGCGGGCGCGGACGCGGTCCCGGCGGCCCAAGTGGCCAAGCTGGCGGCGGTTACCGCGGCGAAAGCCGAGGTGGTCCCCGTGATCAACCCAGCGAACCTCGCAGCGAAGGCGGCTTCGCCCCGGGCGGCGAAAACGCCGGCGGTGGCGAAGCTGGCGGTGGCGAAGCTGGCAATCGACGCCGACGTCGGCGTGGTGGCCGCGGACGCAATCGCGGCGAGGGCGGCGGAGACCACGGTGGTCCGAGCCCCGAAGGCCAGCAGGGCGGCGGCGCGATTTGATTCAAAGGTGAATTGAATCACACCCCCCGTTAAAACTTGCCGAGCGCGATACACCGCGCGCATCTCAAAGGCGTCCTCATTCCGCGGGCGCCTTTTTTGTTACCGGCGGCGCCGGACCCTTCATTTCCAGCTTCAACTCCTTCACGCGGCATGGCCGATCTCATCGTTAACGGCGGCAAACCGCTCTCCGGCACCATCACGCCGTCCGGCAACAAAAACTCGGTTCTGCCCATCCTGTGTGCGACCTTACTCACTGATGAGCCGGTCACACTCCGCAACGTTCCGGCGATCACCGACGTCGATAAGTTGCTCACGTTCTTCCAGGAACAAGGATCGAAGATCAACCGCGACCTCGCCGCCGGCACGCTGACGATCGATCACTCCGGTTTCGATGCCGCGAAACTCGAGGGCGAACTACCGGCCGGCATGCGTTCGTCCGTGCTTCTCTTTGCCCCGCTGCTGCAGCGGGTGAAGAAGATCACCCTGCCTACTAACGCCAAAGGTTGCTCGCTTGGTATCCGCGAACTGGATCCGCATCTGGAGATCTTGGAGAAACTCGGCGCCCGGATCTCCCACAACGGAGAGCTGACGATGCGTTTGCCGAAACGGTTTCAGGGCGCACGGCACTGGCCCGACTACATGTCGGTTACGGCCACTGAAAACTTCGTCATGGCCGCAGCCTTGGCGGATGGCGAATCGACCCTGATCAACGCGGCCAGTGAGCCGCACGTCCAGGACCTCTGCGCCGTGCTGGTCGAGATGGGTGCAAAGATTTCCGGTCTCGGCACGAGCAAACTCACGGTCGAAGGGGTCGCCGCCCTTCGCGGCGGCACGTTTACGATCAACACCGACCATCACGAAGTGGTGACGTTTCTCGCGCTCGGAGCCATCACGGGCGGCGAGGTGAAAGTGAAGTACTCGGTGCCGCATCATTTCGATCTGATGACGCGCGCGTTTCAAAAACTCGGCGTGAAAATTGAACACCGGGGCGATACTGCCATCGTCCGCCGCGCTCAGTCGCTCGAAATCGAGTCGCCCTTCACCAGTAATCTGCTGCCGAAAATCGAGGCGGCGCCGTGGCCTTATTTTCCCGTCGATCTGCTGCCGTGCATGATCGCACTTTCGGTCCGCGCCCAAGGGGCGATGCAATTCTGGAACAAGGTCTATGAAGGCGGCTTCACCTGGATGGCCGAACTGTCGAAGTTCGGGGCTCACATTGTCGTAAGCGATCCTCACCGGATCATCGTCTTCGGTGATCGGCCGCTGCGGCCCGCCACCGTGGATGCTCCTTATATTATTCGCGCCGCGGTCGGCCTCTATATGGTGGCGGCGAGCATTCCAGGACGTTCCGTGGTAAAAAACGCCGACACCATAAAACGCGCGCATCCGAACTTTGTGGAAAACCTCCGCACGCTCGGCGCCGAAGTCGAGTGGCGTTGATCAGCGCTGATTTCCGTTAAATTAATTCACCTAAAGGAGTTTTCTTCGCGCCCCCCGCCCAGACTTTCTGCCCAATCTCATGTCGGCCCCCGAATCTCCCGCCAAAGGCCTTGGTTATATCACCACCGCGCTTGCCACGCCCGTTACTCCCGCTGAGGCGGCGCTGCGCCCGCTCTCGTTTGCAGACTTCACCGGTCAACCGAAAACGGTCGAGCGCCTGCAAGTCATGGTGGGCGCAGCCAAGCGGCGGGGAGATCCGCTGAACCATATTCTGCTTTCCGGTCCTCCCGGACTTGGGAAGACCACGCTCGCCTTCATCCTTGGCCAGGAACTCGGCCGCAATGTGCGCGTGACCTCGGGGCCGGTCGTGGAAAAAGCCGGGGATCTCGCCGGCCTGCTGACCAATTTGGAGGAGGGCGACATTCTCTTTATCGACGAAATCCACCGTATACCGAAAACAGTGGAAGAGTATCTCTACTCGGCGATGGAGGACTTCCGACTCGATATCATGATTGATCAAGGACCGAACGCGCGAAGCGTTCGGCTGACGATCCCGCGTTTCACCTTGGTGGGAGCGACGACACGGAGTGGGTTGCTGACCGCGCCCCTACGTTCTCGTTTTACGCTGCAAACCCGGTTGGATTATTACGATCGGGCGACCTTGGATACAATTGTACGCCGCAGCTGCGCGCTGCTAAACGTGACGGTTGACGCCGCCGGCTCGAATGAAATCGCGGCCCGATCACGCGGAACGCCGCGGGTTGCCAACAACCTGATAAACTTCGTCCGCGACTTCGCGCAGGAACGCGCGCGGGGCGAGATCACGCAGCCGGTTGCTGCCGCTGCGCTTGAGTTGCTCGAGATCGATGCGGCCGGTCTTGATGAAATGGACAAGCGCATGCTCCGCGTGATGGCCGAAAACTACCGCGGCGGTCCCGTCGGTATGAGTACCATCGCGGTGGCGGTGAGCGAGGAGGCGGAGACGTTGGAGGAGGTGCATGAACCGTTCCTCATCCAGGAGGGCTACCTGCAGCGCACGCCACAAGGCCGCGTGCTGACTGCCAAGGGTTACCGCGCGATCGGACTCAAGCCCGCGGTAAGCGACCAAGGCTCGCTGCTCTGACCGGACCAGGCCTGATTCAGCACCGGTGCCGGTTGTCGACGGAATTGGAACGCGGGACGGCTGTTTAAGCCGGAGCTGCGACAGGACTTGCGCGAACGACTCCTGACCTAGACGCGAGAGCTCACGCAGCAGGAAGCCCGCGCCCAAGGTGCCTTGGACGATCCCCATGACCTGCACCCAAAGGGCACGCGTACTGGTCCCATCGATCGCAGTTGCCGGAAAATAATGCGGCGCGATTAAAGGCGCCAGACCCAGGACTAGACCGAAGCAGAGAAAACCGAAGGCGTTGGGCGTATTCATTGCGCTTTCGATGTTAGCGATGCCTGTGCCACCCTCGTCAGGAGCCGCGTAAGTGGCACGCAGGCAATTGCCTATAATTTTGCGTCGGCCAACCCTATCTGAACCAATACGTCGAAAACACCTATTTCGCACGAACCCTTTTGCCTCAATCGTGCATAAACTCGGCCGCTCCGGATCACGAAACTGCTCTTTTCCGGAGTTCCATTTATCTGCGGCAGACGCGGGGGGAATTGAAAACGCCCACACGTTTGAAGAGTCCAATCAAGGGGGCGTCCCGCTATGGCAATAAAGCATGTCTTCCTTTGCGTGGCGGATTACCCCGGTGATAACGCTCGACCGAATCCATGATCCTGCCGCCGAAATCCAGCGTTGCCCTACCGGAAAATGTCCAAGCTGTTCATGACCCAGAAGGAACGGAAGGCGACCATCCTGGATTCGCGCCACGAACTGGCGGATTGCGCTATTGAGAATAGCGTCTGGCCCGTCGAATGATGGCAAACATGTTCCAGCTATATAAACAAGAAAGCGGCACGACCCCGATGCGGGTAATGATGAAACCCGCCGCG
>JBBQEG010000317.1:0-6347 GCA_038320495.1 Opitutales bacterium
GTATTTACGGCGGGAATCGCCTGCCTGGTGATCCTTCGCAGCCGCCCATGATTCCCGACGAATCCGCGGGTTCCAGTTTGATTGTGCGGGTGACGTGCCGCATTGTGGCGCGTCTCATTCAGATTTTCGCGCTCTATGTGATTTTTCATGGTCACTATAGCCCGGGAGGCGGATTCCAGGGTGGGGCTCTTCTCGCCACTGCGGTGATTTTGCTTCGGCTGGGTGAAGGCCTCCGCCGCAGCCGGCGGGAGTTCAATCCTGAATGGGCCATGCCATTGGGAGCCTTGGGGGTGTTGATCTATGCCGGCGTGGGGATGGCGGATCTATTGGCGGGCGGGAACTTTCTGCAATATGAGTATACACCCTTGCCTGAAATGAGCGCGGCGCAGATGCACTATTGGGGCATCTTGATTGTGGAAATCGGGGTGGGGCTGGCCGTCATGTCAGTGATTGTCGCCATTTTCGACCGACTCATGGAAGGGCAGAACGATGATTGAGCTGATCGACGACTACTACGCTTACTGGTTCTGCTTCCTTTTGCTCACCATCGGGCTTTACGGCGTGATCGTGAAGCGAAACCTGGTGAAGAAGGTCATCGGCCTGTCGATCTTCCAGTCGGCGATTATTCTCTTTTTTATCATCGCCGCCTATAAGGACAACTCGACGGTCCCGATTCTCGATCCACGGATTGAGGTGACGAATGCGGATGCCTATATCAATCCGCTCCCGCACACGCTGATGCTCACGGCCATCGTCGTCGGGGTGGCGACTCTGGGGGTGGCGTTTGCGCTGCTCATTCGAATTTACGGCAAGTATGCGACGCTCGATGAGGACACGCTCATGGAAAGGATGAAATGATCCTCGGACACCTCGCGGTTCTCTCCATTGTCTTTTTCTTTTTCGGGGCGCTGATCATCCCGTTGGTGTCGCGGTTGGGCGGCTGGGTGCCGCATGCGGTGGCCGTGGCAACGAGCGCGATTGTCTTCGTGATCAACGCCACGAACCTCGGCTACGTCCTTTCCCAAGGCACCATCCGTTACGCGCTGGGAGGCTGGCAGCCGCCCATCGGAATCGAGCTCGTACTCGATCCGTTGTCGTCCTTCTTCGTCCTTTTGCTCGCGGGTATCGCGGTGGTTGTATTATGGCATTCGCGTTACCCCGCGGCCGCCGAGCTCCCAGGTCGCACCGCCCCCTTTTATAGTGCGACCTTGTTGATGCTGGGAGCGTTTTCCGGCATCGTGCTCACGGGCGATTTGTTCAATCTGTATGTTTTCCTCGAGATCGCCGCGCTGGCCGGGTACGCCCTGCTTGGCGGAGGCAGCGCCCGGGCCGCCGTGGCGACCTTTCGCTACTTGATCTTTGGAACGGTGGGGGCCTCGTTTTACCTGCTGGGCGTGGGCTTGATTTACTTGGGAACGGGGACTTTGAACATGGCGGATCTCTCCGCCATTATGGCGGTGACCGGCGTGGAACCGCTATTGGTGATAGGATTTGTCTTCATCATTACGGGCGTGGGCCTGAAAATGGCGCTTTTCCCTCTGCACCTCTGGTTGCCGGATGTTTATGCTTCGGCCGTCTCGTCCAGTACGGCATTGATCGCGCCCCTCGGCACCAAGGTCGCGGCTTATATCTTGATCCGGATTCTCTATTTTGTGCTCAATCCCGATCTCTCGCGCTTCCAGCTCCCGTTTACGCAGGTGTTGGGGATTCTCGGAGCCGCGGGGATCATCTGGGGCTCGATCATGGCGATCGCACAGAAAGACATGAAGCGGATGCTCGCGTATAGCAGCGTGGCGCAAATCGGCTATATTGCCCTCGGGATTGGTTTGGGCAACACCTACGGCTTCATTGGTGCGGTCCTGCATACGCTCAATCACGCTTGTATGAAGGCGTGCCTCTTCCTGGTGTCCGGCAACCTCATGGCGGCCGGCCGCAGCCAGTCGATCGACGAGCTTGATCATTCGCTCCGCAAATCCATGCCATGGACGTCCCTGTCTTTCACCATCGCGGCGCTCTCCATGATCGGGCTGCCGCCGACGGCGGGCTTTTTCAGCAAATGGTACCTGCTCCTGGGGAGCATCGAGAACAGTGCGTGGATTTACGTGCTCGTCATCGTGGCCAGCAGTCTGCTGAACGCCGTGTACTTCTTCCGGGTCATTGAGCGCCTATATTTGCCGCGCGGCGAGGCCGCGACGGAGGAAGCTCCGGTGGTTGTGGCTGATAACCGTCTGAGCCTCGTCGCACCTGTGGTCTTCCTTGCCGTCCTTCTGGTTGTACTCGGTCTTGGCAATGTGGTCGTCGTGCGTCAGCTCATTCAACCGATGTTGCCAGCCGGATTCTGAACGATGAATGTGCCGCAGGTTTATGCTTCGTCTGCGCCCCTTTGGGCGGTTTTGGCCTCGCTGTTCGCCGTGCCCGCCATCCTGGCCTGCACGCGGGTGCCGAATTTGCGCGAGGCCTGCACGCTGATCGCCGCCGTGGCGAAGCTGGCGATCGTTCTCACGCTCGTGCCCGATGCCTTGAATGGGCGCGCGGCCGCGATCGAACTGCTCGAGATCTCTCCTGGTATCTCGCTGGCGCTTAAGGCGGATGCCTTGGGTGTGTTTTTCGCGCTGATTGCTTCGGCGCTCTGGATCGTCACTTCGGTGTACTCCATCGGTTATATGCGGGGTAACGGGGAGAAGAAACAGACGCGCTTCTATGCGAGTTTCGCCCTCAGCCTGGCCTCCACCATCGGGATTGCTTTCTCCGCCAATCTGCTGACGTTTCTGCTTTTCTACGAGCTGCTGACCCTCGCCACGTATCCACTGGTCGTTCACAAGGAAAGTCCGGCAGCCGTGCGTGCCGGTCGGATGTATCTCGCCTATGCGTTAACGGCGGGTCTGGTTTTTCTGGCTGGCACCGGTTGGGTGTATATGGCGACGGGGACTCTCGACTTTAAAGCGGGTGGGATGCTGGCGAGTAGTGGACTCGACGCGAACAGCCTGCGGGTGTTGTTCTGTCTTTTCATGGTCGGCGTGGGCGTGAAGTCCGGCATCATGCCGCTGCATAGCTGGCTCCCGGCGGCGATGGTGGCGCCGACACCTGTGAGTGCCCTGTTGCACGCCGTCGCGGTCGTGAAGTCGGGGGTGTTCGGGATTCTGCGGGTCGTGGGCTTTATCTTTGGTCCCGAGCTCATGGCGCTGGCCCGGCTCGACCTGATCCTGGCAATCTTCTGCGGCAGCACCATCCTCCTGGCGTCGCTCATCGCCTTGCGACAGGACAATCTGAAGCGCCGGTTGGCGTATTCAACAGTTGGACACTTGTCGTATATCGGGCTTGGCGCCGCATTGCTCACGACCACGGGTTTCATGGGCAGCACGCTGCATCTGGCAGCGCATGCGCTGATGAAGATCACGCTCTTCTTCTGCGCAGGTGCGATCTATGTACATACGCACAAAACGGAGATCTCCCAGTTGGACGGCCTCGGCCGGGCAATGCCGTGGACCTTTGGCGCGTTCGGCATTGGTGCGCTGGGACTGGCGGGATTGCCGCCCCTGAACGGCTTTGTCAGTAAGTTTTACCTGTGCCTTGGCGCCTTGGACGCCGGGCAGACCACAATCCTCGCCATTTATTTGATCAGCGGATTGCTGAATGCCTCGTATTTCTTTCCCATCGTAGTTCGGGCATTTTTGATCCGGGATTTAAAGAACGAAAAATACGGGGAAGCGTCCGTCTGGGTGGTGGCGCCGCTTTGCTTGACCGCGGCCCTTGCAGTCGCGTTTGGAATTTTCCCCGACTTGATTGCCCCGATCTTTACCTTGGCTGAAATCATCGCGGCCGAAATCATGCAACTGGCTCCCTCATGAAGACCTGGCATTGGATAATTTTGGCCGTGATCACGATCGCCTCAGTCGTATTGCAGCTTTGGGGTCCCCAGAGCGCACATCCTCACGCGTGGGACCGGATTCCCGGCTTCTATGCGCTCTTTGGGTTTGGGGCGTGTGTCGTAATTATTTTCGTTTCCAAGGCGGTCGGTAAGGCATGGCTCGAAAAGCGGGAGGATTATTATGACGAGTGAGACGCTGCCTCCGGCGTTTATATTGCTGCTCGGAGCCTTTGTGCTGCTGGGCGTACCCGCGCGCGTGCGTTCCGCCGTCTTCGTTCTCTTCGCCGCCCTTGGGTTTGGACACGTGATGCGGTTGCCGCTTGGGACGACCGCGGTCGGTAACTTCGCCGAGTTTCAGTTGATCCTGCTTTCCGTCGATTCCGTTAATCGGATCTTCGGAATGATCTTCAGTTTGATCGTGCTGATCGGCGGGATCTACGCGTGGCACGTGAGGAACCGGGGGGAACCGGTGGCGGCGATGTTATATGCGGCTGGCGCTCTCGGGGTCACGTTTGCCGGCGACTTTATTACATTGTTGATTTGGTGGGAAATCATGGCGGTTGCATCGACGGCCCTCATTTACGCGCGCGGTACCGCTGAATCCCGCGGAGCGGCGATGCGTTATCTGCTGGTGCATCTTTTGGGCGGGAGCGTGCTGCTGGGCGGGGTGGCCTGGCATTACGCCGAGTACGGACACCTGCTGATCAGTGCCTTGGATCCCAGTTTCGGCGGGGCCTGGCTCATCTTGTTTGGCGTGGCGTTGAATGCCGCCATTCCCCCGCTGCATCCGTGGCTCCCCGATGCGTATCCGAATGCCACAGTGACCGGCACGGTTTTCATGGGCGCGTTGACGACCAAGTCGGCGGTTTATGTATTGATGCGGCTGTTTCCTGGTTGGGAAGTTCTGGTTTGGGCCGGGGTCATCATGGCGATCTATGGCCTGATCTACGCGGTACTCGCCAACGACATCCGCCGGATTCTCGCGTACAGCATCATTAGCCAGGTGGGCTATATGGTCACTGGAATCGGCTTGGGGACGGCACTGTCCCTCAACGGCACCGCCGCTCATGCCTATAGTCACATTCTCTACAAGGCGCTGCTGTTCATGGGCGCGGGGGTGGTGCTGCACACCACGGGGAAGAGCAAATTGTCCGAACTGGGGGGATTGGGAAAGTATCTGCCGCTTACCTTATGGCTTTTCATGATTGGAGCCCTGTCGATTTCCGGGGTTCCCCTGTTCAACGGCTTCATCTCGAAGTCGATGATCATCAGCTCGGCAGGAGAGGCGCATCGCGAAGGAATGATGCTGTTGCTCTTTGTGGCGTCGGTGGGAAGCTTTTTGCATACTGGGTTGAGAATACCGGTATTCACCTTTTGGGGACCGGATGTGGGGCTGCGCCCGACGAAGCCGCCGGTGAATATGATCATCGCCATGGTGGTGGTGGCGGCACTGTGTATTTTCTATGGATGTTATCCGTCCGCCCTCTATCGGTATCTGCCGTTTGAGGCCGAGTATCACCCGTACACCATTCCGCATCTGGTGGAGTCGGTGCAATTGCTCGGCTTTACGTTCATTGGTTTCTGGATCTTCCGTCGTAAGCTGAAGGGAGAGCCATTAATCGTCCTTGAGACCGACTGGGTTTATCGACGCGGGTTGCGGGGCCCGGCCAGGCTCCTCGTCACGGTGGTTAATGGTACCTTTGATGCTGCCGCTCGCGGACGCGATCGCGTCATCGCTCGCGTAGTGGATATGGCGCAGCATCCGCTGCGGCCCTTCCGTCCGGCAGCTGCGCCTCATTACGATGAGAACGAAGACCGGCTGCCGTTGGGTACAGGTCTGGCGATCACGGTTCTCTTCCTGGTGGTCCTTGCAGTTTGGGCGGCGCAGTGAGGAGAGACCGATTCCGGTGCCCGGAGCGGGCGTTGAGCGGCCCTTGATCATCCCTAATCCGAAGAACCCGCGTTTCTCGGATGTGGGAGCAGGAGGCGGTCGTAGCAGGGCGCGTACGATTTCGCATCTCGCGGGGCCGGTATTATTTGACAGGGCGCGCGGTTGGCGTGGATTCCACTCGCGTGCGCCCCCGGGCTGATCCGAGTGCGCTGCGCGACTCCTGATTTTATTCGCATGGGATCACTTCTGCTCATTGCTATATTCCTGCCGTTCGCTGCCGTGCCGCTGGTCGCCTTGCTGGGCCCGCGCCTTGGTCCGCGAACGGGGTGGCTGGCTTTGGCCGTGCCCGTGGCAGTGGTGGCGATTTTGCTCTTTGCCTTTCTTCCCCGCGCCGAACCTTTTGCTCGCGCGGTGGTGGAGATTCCGTGGATTCCCTCCCTTGGGCTCAATCTCACGTTTCTGATCGATGGCTTGTCGCTCTTTTTTGGTTTGGTGGTGAGCGGGATTGGGGTGCTCGTGACGTTTTACGCGACGCACTACCTCGACGATCATTACGAAGGCCACAATCGGTTCTATAGCTATCTGCTG
>JBBQEG010000318.1:0-6347 GCA_038320495.1 Opitutales bacterium
ATTGCCCGGGCATGCGGATTTTGCGGCTGTGCAGTGGTGGGGGACGCTCGGTGGCCTGCATGGCCTGGCGCCTCGACCCGCGGTATTACTCGGTCAGCGAATTCAGGGACAGCACTCTGAGTCCTGGCAAAATCATACCGCGGATTTACCGCGGGTTCTCGATCCGGCGCTCGCGCGACGCTGGCTAAGCCTTGCCATGGAGGCGGGGGTTCCGGAGGATTCCCTTCCCAAGGCGGATGGACGCGCGACCCGCGGTGATTGGATTCGGGCGGCTCATCGCGCAGTAAAATAACGGCGTGCTCAATCAGGCGGGAAGGAAACGTCGTCGAAATGCTGGACGCGACTGGAGCCTCGTTTCACTTCCGAATCTCACGTAAGGCCAGGTGCCCCTCGATCAGGGTGAGAATTTCGTTGTCGGAGTCCGGGAATCGTAGTCGTAGTTCCGTCAGGGCGCACGTGATGGTCGGTGTGGTCAAGGTCTCCAGCAGCGACGCGCAGGACGAAAGAAACGCGTCCAGTTGCTGCTCTTCTGGGAGAGTGCGAATAGTTGCCGCCAGCTCTTGCAGAACCTTTTGAAGGGGAGGCCGGGCGTCAGAGTTTTCCGGAGGCATGTCTTTTCGATGACGCGACTCGCAGCGCTCCGGTTTCAGCAAATTCTGAGGTTCGTCACTAAGCAGCTCCCACTCAGGAGGTCCCGAATCTTTTTCGCCTACGGAGAAAGTGGCGAGTGGGCGAGGGACGGTCCGATGCAGCGCGGCCCGACCGGTGTCCACTCGAGTGCGTCAATAAACATCCGCCGTGCGGTCCGGGCGGGATCCCACGCGTGATAGACGAGCATCTCGGTCCCATCTGGTGCGACCGTGTAGGCGTTGTGTCCCGGGCCCAAGACTTCGCCCGCGCGTTGTCGGAGCACGACGGGACCGGTCTCGGGCGCGTGTTGCCACGGGCCCAGGGGATGTTCGGCGACGGCGTAACTCACCCCGTACTCGTGCGTTTGCCAGTTTCCGCCGGAATAGAAACAATAGTAGCGACCGTCGTGGACGACCACGCAGGGGCCTTCCACCGTGTGCCAAGCCGTCCACTGCCGGCCGTAGAGGGCGCGGTTGCGTTCGTAGATCTGCCAGTCGGCATTGGCGCGGAGCACGGCCGTAGCGGGTCCGGCCGCATGTAACAAGTCAGGCGTTAGCGGCACCACCGCAATGCCGGTGCCCGTGCGCGCTTCGAAATAGTCTTTTGCGAAGTACAGATACCAGCGGTTATCCCGGGGATCACAGAACGGATGTGCATCGATCGAGAATCCGTCGGCGACCGGAAGAACGGAGCCCTGCTCGATAAAAGGACCGAGCGGATCGTTTGCGACGGCAACCCGGAGTCGGTGCCGCTCATCTTGTCCCGCCGGTGCGCTGGAGTAATAAAGATGATAGCGGCCCTTATAGACTGCCACTTCCGGGGCCCAATATACGTGCTGCTCCGATTCCGAAGCGACGGGCAGGGCGGCGCCTGCGACCGTCCAGGTGACTAGATCCGGGGAGCGGAGGATTTTGAAGGCGCGGAGTTCTCCCGTTGAATTGCGTTCAACCGTTTCCCCCGTGCCGTACGCAAAGTAGCCGGTGGGTGTGCGAAGGACGAAAGGGTCCGCGAAATAACCGGGCCATACTGGATTGCGTGGGTGCACGGCGACAGCGAGGTTAGGTTGGCTCGATCGATTCGCCCGTTGGTTCCACAATGGCATTAGGCGCGGACTCCTGATCGTACTCCGAGCCCCGGAACTCCGCGAATTTCTTTTCAATCCGTTGGGCAACGCGCAACGCGTCCAACATCGGTGGATACAGTTCGCGGGCCAGTCGGCCATCCTTGCGGACCAGGTCCCAGAGTCCCATGCGGGCCCACACGTCGGGGTCGTGCCAGTCGGGCATGCCGAGGATCGGATAGAGTGCAGCGCCGCGAATCGGCACGCCTTCGTCGATCAATTTCTCGCATTCATCCGCAACGGTTTGCAACCAGATCGGACGCATGTCGTCGACGTGGGAGGTCTCCGTGATCAGGAACTCTCCGCCATACCGTTTCCAAACCTGTCGTAACAGCTTTGCGAGGGGCCACCGGCGCGGGTCATCAAAGCCCAGCGGGCGTTCCTCACACCCAATCTCCCATTGGTTGGTCCAGTAATAGTTTACTCCCACGATATCGAGATGCCGGCGGCTGCCTCCCAGTTCGGGCAGCGTACGGCCGCAAAGCATGTCCCATGATTCGTAAACCGCACGGTAATTGTAGTCTTCGGCGTCGAAGTGAGGACCTTTGTGATCCGAGGGCGGAACCACGCGGCAGAGCGGATCCGCGTTGACGATCCGCGCTTCGGGCAGGACGGCATGGATGGCGTTGATACCGGCAATTGCCGCCCGGACCAGGGCGATTTTCAACTCGGGCCCACGGCCATGACAATGCGGCGCAAAACGACCCACTTCTCCGCCTGCCCACGCCAGGAACGAGGGCTCATTGACCGGAGTAAAGTGACACGGTCGCCCGTTCCGATGCGCTCCAATCAGTTTCGCGGCGTTAAAACAATAATGAGAGAACCGGACAACAAACTCATCGCTGAACGGGTTGAGATCCTCGGGATATCCATAGTGAAAGAGATCCCAAATGACATCGATTCCGTGCCGCTCACTCGCTTCGAGAAAAGGACGCACGGAACTGAAATCGAGTTTGCCGCGCCGATCGACGAGGGGCCAGCGGATGGCTTCACGCGCAGCGAGTAAGCCTGTCTCGCGGAGACGCCGGTAGTCGGCGTCCACTTCGCGGTCGTGCTCCGTCGCTGCGATTTGATCGATCCGCTGGCGGTATTTATTCGTGGTCATGGTGGCCTCGAACCCGGCGAAGAAAAAGCTGCGGAACATGGCGAGGCGACCGCCGCGCGCACGCGAGTCGGGACCGCTGTCCTGAGGGCGAGCCCGGCCCGGGCCGGGAGTGGAAGGTCGAGTGGGCCGGGATTTCATCACGGTGGCATCATTGCGTCGGCACGACGTTTCCCCCGGTGCGGTGCGAGGTCGCCGACGCCGTCTGAACCGGGCGCGGTGAGGGCGCGAAAGTCGTCAACCAGCGAAGTCCGAACGCGGCCTAGGGTAGAGTCGAGGTCCCAGAGGCCCATTTGCTTGAGGTAGAACTCGGCTGGTCGGGTACCCTGGCGGTAGGCCCAAGTCACGAGTGCAAACAGCGGCCACCACGTGTAACCGACGAGCGGAACTCCGTTCTCACGCAAGCGGCGCACGGCAGCGGTCGAGTTTATGAGCCAATCGCGCCGGCGGGCCACGGAACCGACGGACGCGGTTTCCGCCACAAAGATCGGAACGTGATAACGCTCCCAGTATAAACTCCCCAGTTCCTCTATAATGGACGCGGGCGCATAGGTCATTTTCCAGCGTACGCCTCCGCTCCGCATCCTCTGTCCGGTCTTCAACGTGAACATCGGGTAGAGGTTGATTCCAATCAGTGAAAGCGTGACGGCTCGCTCTTGAAACCATGCCAGGTCCGCCGCGGTGACTCCATGCTGCAGTAACCAGGACCAGAGGGGATGTCCGGGTTGGATCCGGCCACTAATCAGGTCGAGCGCGAGGAACACGATCTCCTGCCGGTGGCGAACATCATCAAGAAGAAATGGATCTTCCGTCCGGTAAAGGTCGGTGGCATCGACATGTGCAATCACGATTTCCGGATCGACGGCGCGCAGGGCCTGTACGGTATCCACAATTCCGCGACAGGCACCGAGCATCACCGCGAGAAATCCGCGCCAGCCATGGCGATGCGGTGGCCACCAGCCGAGTCGCCCACAATACCATGCGGTGATGCGGGGTTCATTCAGCGGGGTGTAGGCAAAGATCCGCCCACGAAAACGTTCCGCCACGCGGGCAGCGTACTCGGTCATATAACAAGCGAAATCCGGATGAAGATAGGCGTTTTCAATCCAGGGAGGCAGACCATAGTGGACCAGATCCACGATGGGTTCGATCCCGAGCTCGAGCAGGCGCCCGAGCGCCCGGTCAGTGAAGTCCCAGTCCCATGTATTCGGGCGCGGCTGGATCCGATGCCAGGGAATTCCATAGCGGGCGGCGTTTACGCCGAGCTCGCGCATCAGACCCAGATCGCTGGCGTACTGCCGGTAGTGATCGGTAAGTTCGTATTCATCCAAGGTGCGCCCCGTCTTGGGCCAGGGTGCTGTGATGAAGGTATCCTCGATTCCGGTGGCCCAAAAAAAGGTCGACGGCTCCGTGAGGCGGGACAATTGCGATTGCCGAAGCAGAGTCATAGGCGGAGTGGGCGCTTCACGGCTATCGCGAAAATCAGGTCTGCTCCCATTCGATGATAATCGTGGGCCCGATAGGATATCGGCCGGCATTATAGCCGTAAACAGTGAGCCCGCCGGTGGGCATGGCGTTTTCCGGCACCGCGCAGCGAAAACGAAGGTCACCCGAGGCCCCACAGGATGCGATCACCCGCTCCAACAGGCCTCCTTCGATTGTCGCCCGCATGAGATATCCATAAGCGCCCCTTCCCCCTTTGGGATCTCGGAGGTAGCTCAACGCGCCGCGGGTGTCGTGGGGATGATCCGGTAGCACCTGCTGATGGACCCGAAGTCCGTTGAGCAGCAGATCAAACGAGGTGGGATGGCGGTTCGTGCTGGTCTGGGGTGTGCCTTCACGGCGCGAGGATACTTCGCAGAGAGCGCGGATGCGTTGCACCCGGCCCAGGTTTCGCAGCACGTCGTCGGCGAAGCTCCATTCGAAAAAACCGCTGCCCCATCCCGCGCAATAGCCGGCTTGGTCCGCCTCTTCGTGGGACGTCGACGGGCCGCTCCAACCGTCCTGAACCCAGGCATCGATTGGTCTTCTCAGGACGAGCGTGCTGCCCCGATCGTCCCGATCCGGCGGAGACCCATCTGCGACCCAGTGCTGGATGAAGTTGGCGGCAACCGTCTCGCCTTCGGGGGTGACCGCGGCGACCGCGAGCGTGCATAACATCGGCTCTTGGGGCAGGTTCAACGCGACCCGCTCGGCGAGCTCGACCCGGTGATGCGTAAACGCGATCGGGAGACTCCCTCGCGCGAGCGAAGGATGAAGCGTCCCGAGCGTATCAATTCCCGAATACAGCCAATGCAGCGCGACGTTATCCCGCCGGCGCCGTGAGAAGTGGGACGACAATACTTCGACTTCCAGGGCTGTCCCAGGTGCGTGGCGCGCAATCGGCGGGGCGTTGATCGGAAGCACGTCGCCTTGATTGATCAAGGCCGGGGGGTAGCCGAACTCCTTGCGCGAACGATCATAGCTCAAAAGACCGTTATATTCCCATTCCACATCGGTCAGCTCGGTGTAGATATAGGCCGATAGTTGCGGGTGCCGGCGGAGCTCGTTGGTGAGGAACTTAAATGACCAGCTGGCGTCACGATTGCCGTCAAGCGCGCCAATGCCACCGTATTCGCTGTTGATCAGCGGCGCATTTCCCTGCTGATACCCTTCGACAAAATTGTAGGTGGAACCCTTGTAGCTCTTCGAAACCACATGCGCGATGTGTTCCTTGGCCCTGTAGTACTCGTCGATATAGAAGTGCCACGAATTAATATCCGTATCGACGTGACCATAGGTGCTGAGGTGTTCCCAGACGACCACGCTCATGTCTTCGATGAGGCGCGTGCCATCGATCGTCTTGGCGATTTCCCACATGCGGTGGACCCATTGGAACGCAGAGACGTTGGCGTGTTTTTCCGCGGCGACTTCAGAGGAGGGCTTGCTCGCGTCCTGGCCCATCTCTTTCATCGCTTCCGGTCCGATCAACTTCATTAGTTCAGTTTGACCCCCGAAGCCCCAGGTTTCGTTGAACAAGCACCAGGCGATGATGGACGGATGGTTGAAATCGCGCTGAATTCCGAGTCTCATCATTTCCTCGAAGCGTTTGCGGCCGAGCGGGGTGTCACCGCCTTCACCGAAATTCGGAAAATCCTGCATCAGGAGAATGCCAAGGGTGTCGGCATAATAGAGCAGCACCGGGTCATCGAGCTTGATGTGAATGCGAAGAAAGTCGAAGCCGGCTTCCCGCGCAAAGGCGATGTCGTTGCGCAGCGTGCGCGCATCGGTGGCTGTATAAATGCCATCCGGGTGATAGGACTGGTACAGCGCGCCCCGGAGGTAGATCGGCTTATTATTCAGGCTCAGCATTGACGGCATCTGGTCGTCCGCGCCCGCGACGGTGCCGATCTTGCGCATGCCGAAATAGCTTCGCACGGTATCGTGTTCCTTGTCGTCTTCATCGAGCAGCCGGAAGGTGACGCCATAGAGCTGGGGGTCGTCCGGATCCCAGAG
>JBBQEG010000319.1:0-6345 GCA_038320495.1 Opitutales bacterium
CGCGTCCTGTTGCGTCCAGTGGGACGTTGGCGCGTATCATTACCAATCCATGCAGCCGCCCGCTTCCGCCAACCATCCCTTCCCTCCCCAGCCGGCCGTGCCGGCTGCCGTCGTCCTCGACGTGGCCGCGGTGACCAAGAACTACGGTGCGCGCCGCGTGCTCGATGCGGTCTCGTTCCGCGTGCAGGCCGGCCAGCGCGTCGCGCTCACGGGACCATCCGGCAGTGGCAAAACCACGCTGCTCAACTGCCTCGGCGGGATCGACCGCCCGGATTCCGGCAGCCTGACGCTTCGCGGACAACGCATTGACCAGCTCGACAGTAACGCGCTTGCCCGCCTGCGTCGCGAACAGGTCGGGACCGTCTTTCAGTTTTTCCATCTGCTACCAACGCTTTCCGCCGCGGAGAACATCGAACTTCCCCTTCAACTCCTGGGAGTTCCGCCAACCGAAAGACACGAGCGAGTTCATGCGTTGCTCAAACGCGTCGGGCTCGAAGCCCGGGCTGTCGCGCTGCCGTCGCAACTTTCCGGAGGCGAGCAACAGCGCATTGCGATCGCCCGCGCCTTGATTCACCGCCCCGCGCTCATTCTCGCGGACGAACCGACGGGCAATCTGGATTCCGCCAGCGGCGAAAATATTCTTCGCCTCCTGCGCGAACTGACCGACGAAACGCACACCGCCCTCGTGCTCGTGACGCACAGCGAAGACGCCGCGGCCATTTGCCACGAACGCGTTCACCTGCGTGACGGCCGGATTGTCGCCTGATGTCGCAACGTTCCGCCCAGCCTATGCGGGTCGCGCCTCGCATCGTCGCGCTGTTGCTCTCCCGCTTTGCCCTGCGTCATGCGCGCCTCGAGCCCCGGCGAACCGCCCTGTTGTGCGGAATTCTCGCATTAGGCGTGGCGGTTTTTGTTTCCGTCCGACTCGCCAATCGAGCCGCGGTCTCGAGCTTTAACCACTTTACGGATACACTCACCGGGCAGAGCGATTGGATCATCCAGGCGCCCGCGGGCACCTTGCCGGAGAGCGTCCTCCCGGAATTGCGCACCGCGCTCGCGGCGCATCCGACGATCATCATTCCCGTGGTGGAAACCACGGCCGCCCGTCCCCAGCAGTCGACTGAGACGGCTGCGTTCGGACGGACCACGTTCACCCTGCTCGGAGTCGATCTCATCGGGCTCGCAAATCTCGCGGGTCAGCAAGCGGCCGGACAGAGTTTCTTTGCGGCGCGGACGAGCCCCGCTGCGAGTCCGAATGCGCGCGCCGCCGACCCTTCCGCCTCGTTTTGGGAAAACTTCCGGGCGGGTCCGCAGTTGTGGATCAATGCCACGCTCGCCTCCGAACTGGGTGACGTTCGCACGCTTGATTTGGTGATCAACGATGCGACGCACATGCTGCCCATCGCAGGCACGATTCCCGTCGTGCCGGATGCGCCGCGCGCGCCGGCTTCGCTGATCCTGCTCGATCTTCCCCACCTGCAGCAACTCGCGGAGAAAATTGGACGCATCGATCGGGTGGAGTTTATCGTGGAATCCGGTCCGCGGTCCGACGAACGCCGCGAAGCCCTGCGCAACGTGCTGGTCGCGCTCGGGGCCGACGGCGAGCGCTGGCTGGTGACGTCGCCCGGCGGCAAGCGCGAGTCGGCCGAGACGATGACCCGCGCATTTCGGCTTAACCTCACTGTACTCTCGCTCATCGCGCTGCTCGTCGGGCTATATTTAATCTTCCAAGCGCTGGACGGCGCCGTGGTTCGCCGTCGCGGGGAGATCGCGATTCTGCGCTCGCTGGGGGTGGAGGAGAGTGCCATGCGTCGCGCCTGGCTGGCGGAGGCCGCGCTGCTCGGCTTGGTCGGTGGCGCGTGCGGCGTTCTGCTCGGATGGGGCGGTGCGCAGTTTTCCGTCCGAGCAGTCGGCCAGACCATCAATGCACTTTATTACGCGACTACGGTGGCGTCGGCCACGCCGAGTGCCGCCGACGTTTTCATTGGCCTCGCGGTCGGTCTGGTCGCGAGTCTGCTGGCGGGCTGGTGGCCGGCACGGGAAGCCGCGCGCACGCCTCCGGCTCAGGTGCTCGTCCGTCATGCGTCCGCCGCTCCCGGCCACGTCGTGCTGCGACACGCGTGGCTTGGCTTTGGGTTGGTGATCGTGGGTATCGTGGCCGCGCAACTTCCGCCGCTCCGCTTTGCCGGCGGCAGCCGGTTTCCACTGGCGGGATATATTGCGGCGTTCCTGTGGATTTTCGGCGGAGGAATTCTCGCGGGTTTTCTCCTGCCGCGTTTTGCCCAACTCGCGCGCGGGTCACGCGAGCATTTCGCGACCGCCCGCATCGCGCTTAGTCACCTTGCGGCGCCGTCAGGCCGACACCGGCTCGCGGTCGCCGCGCTGCTCTGTGCCATCGGGATGACAGCAGGCATGGCAATCCTCGTCGCGAGTTTCGAGCAGACGGTGCAAACGTGGGTGCGCCGCTCGCTGCAGGCGGATCTGTTTCTTTCCAGTAATGGCGCGCAGAGCGCCTCTTCGCAGAATCGTCTGGCACCCGCGACGTGGCGCGCAATCGCGGCTCATCCCGCGGTCGAGGCGGCGAGCGTGCTCTCGGCGTATCCACTCCAGCTTGACGGCACGTCGACGATGCTCACGGGCACCGGCCTCGAGCTGGTCCGCGCGCGCGCCGACCTCCCGTGGGTGCAGCCGCCCGTCGATGACGCGATCTTCGATCCGGCGCGCAACGCGACCCTGGCCCTGGCGAGCGAGAGTTTCGCGGAACGCTTTCGCAAGCAACGCGGTGACGTGATTCGCATCTCCACCCCTGCCGGCCCGCAGGTGCTGACGCTGGCGGGCATCTATGCCGATTACGGCAACGAGCGCGGCTCCCTCATGGTCGAGCGCGTACATCTCGTTGCATGGTTTGCCGACGATCAGGCGGCGAGCCTTTCGCTGTACCTGCGCCCCGGCATCGAAGCTGAAGCCCTTCGCGCGGAATTGCTGGCGCGGTATCCGGGGCTTGCGATCTTTACCAACGCCTCGTTGCGGGCGGAAATTCTGCGGATTTTCCGGCAGACGTTTTCGATCACTTATGCGTTGGAAGTGATCGGCGTGGCTGTGGCTGTGATCGGTCTCGCGCTCACGCTGATCAGTGTGTTGCTCGATCGGCGCGATGAACTCACGACCTTGCGTGCCCTGGGTTTCACGCGCGCCGAAATGGCCCGCGTTGCCGCGATCGAAGGGACGGTGGTGTCGGCGTGCGGTGTCGTCGGCGGTCTCGTCGTGAGCCTCGCGCTCGGCTGGCTGCTGATTCACGTCATCAATAAACAATCCTTCGGCTGGACCCTTGGGTTTGCCCTGCCGTGGGGACAACTCGCGGCGCTCGGTGTCACGGTCATCGCGACCGGGGCTGCCGTCAGTTATCTGGTCGGCCGCTGGGGCGCCAATCTTCCCGCTGACCATGAAGAATAATTTCCCCACCACGGGTGGCGTTTTCCAGACGGGCCGGCGCTATCTAGGCGCGCTTGCGCTGAGGATTTATATTGGGTGTTTTGCCGCCCTCGGTGCGGCCCACGCGCAAACGTCCGTGACGCTCACCCCGGATGGCTTCGCGGTGCCGCAGCCGGGTTATCCCTTCGCGTTTCCGCGCGACCACGGCAGTCATCCGGAATTCAAAATCGAGTGGTGGTATCTCACCGGGCATCTCCACACTGTGGATACACCATCCCGGCGTTTCGGGTTTCAAGCCACGTTCTTCCGGCAGGCGGGGCCGCGCGGCGGAACCGACGCCAATCCGGAGTTTGGCAGCGCGCAGCTTTATTTGGCGCACATGGCGTTGGTTGACGTGCAGACGGGCCGGTTTCTGCATCAGGAGCGGCTTAACCGGGAAGGCTGGGATGCCGCGGCCGCGACTGGCACACTGGCGGTGCGCAACGGCGATTGGTCGCTGCGACTGGTTGATCCCACGGATGCTTCCGCTCAGCCGACGCTGGCGTTGCAGGGGGGAATCCATGCGGAGGCGGCGTTTGCAATCACCCTTCGCGCGGCCAAGCCACTGGTGGTCTTCGGCGAGGACGGAGTCTCGCGCAAAGGAGCGGCGCCCACGGCGGCGAGTTATTATCTTACGTTCACGCGACTCATGGCGGATGGGGAACTCACGCTGCAGGGTGAACGCGGCAGCGAAAAATTCCGGGTGACCGGCGAAGCCTGGATGGACCATGAAATCAGCAGCAGCCAACTCGGCGCGGGCCAGATTGGTTGGGACTGGGTGAGCATCCAGTTCACCGACCAGCGCGAACTCATGCTTTACCGTTTGCGGCTGCGGGACGGTACCGCCGATCCGGCGTCCACGCTGACCTGGATCGATGCGGCGGGACGCACACAGCGCAGTCCGTTTACGTGGGAAGTCCTGACGCGGTGGACAAGTCCGGCCACGGGCGCGATCTATCCCCAGCGTATCCGGATAACCACGACTGATCCGGCGACGAACGCAACGGTGACGTTGTCGGTCGAACC
The DNA here is from genome assembly GCA_038320495.1 of Opitutales bacterium. Lineage (GTDB taxonomy): Bacteria > Verrucomicrobiota > Verrucomicrobiia > Opitutales > Opitutaceae > ER46. Next base: position 4,498 of record JBBQEG010000319.1, read on the forward strand.
GTTGGTCGCGGCCCAGGAACTTCCGGGTACGCTGGGCGGAGTTGCTTACTGGGAAGGGGCGTGTCGCGTCCTTAATGCGGCCGGGCGGGAGGTGGGATCGGCTTATATGGAGCTCACCGGCTATGCGGGGGATCTCAAGCTGTAGGATCGTGAGGCCACCGGGTAACGCCGGTCGGAAACTCAGCCCAAGGTTGGGTCTTGCTTCACGGGGCACGTAGAAACGTGCTGCGCAGACGCGGGCCGAGCGAGCGGGAGCTCGACCCAGAAGCGGCTGCCGGAGGTGCCATCCGAGACAACGCCGGCGGTACCGTTCATGCGCTCGATGGCTTTGCGAACGATTGCGAGGCCAATCCCTGTGCCCTCGTAGCTGCGATTACTATGAACGCGTTCGAACATGCCGAAGAGCCGTGACTGGTTTTCGGGCTTGATTCCGATGCCGTTGTCTTCGAACCAGAGGCGGACGACGTTCTCCCGCAATTCAGCGGCAATCTTGATCCGCGGGCGAATTCCGGGAGCGACGAATTTCGCCGAATTACTCAGCAAGTTGGAAAGCACCTGCGTGAGTGAAGGCTCGTGACCCAGCACGTCGGGGAGAGGTTCGTCGATGTGGATATCCGCGCGGTCCGGGTGGATCGCCGGATACTGCTGGATGATTTCGGCCACGAGTTTCTGCACCGAGACGGGCTCGAGCGGCATGTCCCGGCGACTTATTCGGCTGTACGTGAGCAAGTCTTGAATCAGCCGGTCCATGCGCTCACCGTTCCGCAGGATACGGCCCAGCAGTTCACGGCCGTGGTCATCGAGTTTATCGCCGTGGTCCTCGAGCACGGCTTGAGCGTATCCTCGCATCGACCGGACCGGTGATCGCAGGTCGTGCGAAACGCTGTAGGAAAACTCTTCCATCTGTGCGACGACCTCGCGGAGTGAAGCCGTGCGTTGGTCGACCAGGGACTCCAACGCTTCGGCGCTTCGTTGCCGGGAGATCGCAAACGCCACCTGACTGGCGATGGCCTCGACCGGGCGCAATTCATCCATCGTGAACTGGCGCGGCCGATCGTGGCACAGGACAAATACCCCCACCAGGCGGCACTCGAAGGTCAAGGGGACAAACGCAATCGCGCGTATTCCTTCTTCGAGTACGGTTTGTCGGACAACTGCCTCCGTGCCGCCTTCGACGATGTCGTCGATCCAGACCGGCGTGAACGCGGTGCCATCTTTGCAGGACCACGGGCACAATCGCGCGATGGCTGAATCGACGTCGGGAGAGAGTCCGCGGGCTGCCGTGAGCTGGATCGAATCACCCTCGTCGCACAGAAGAATCGCGGCCCGATCGGGTTGGTGGCAGTGGCTAATGGCCTCGAGCGCAGCATCGTAAACGGCCGGCAATGCGGCGGCGCGATTGACGGTGGCGACCAGATGGTAAAGCGCCTGTTGACGGGACTCCGTGCGTTTTCGTTCTGTGATGTCGCGCGCGATCGTGGAAGCGCCGATGGCTTGGCCCTCGTGACTGATCACGGGAGAAACGGTGAGCGAAAGATCAATCGGGTTGCCATCCTTCCGCTGCCAGACTGTTTCCCAGCCGGTAATGGTTTCGTGGCGCGCGATGGCGTGGTGGATGGTCAGTTTATTGTCGAGGCGATCCGGGGGGAGTAGCGACGTGAGCGGCCGGCCGATGATCTCGTCGGCGCGGTGACCAAACAGCGCCTCGGCGCCTTGATTCCAACTGGTGATGGTTCCGTCGAGATTCTTACCGATGATGGCGTCGACCGAACATTCGACGATGGCGGCGAGCCGACGGTTGTTTTCTTCGGCCCGCTTCTGGTTCTCCAATTCGGACTGTAATGCGAG
>JBBQEG010000320.1:0-6343 GCA_038320495.1 Opitutales bacterium
CGGCCCGCGAGTCCCGCGGGCGCCGGAACCTGGCATGCGTCCGTAATTGTTGGATACAAGTCGACAAACTCGGCCAGTCCGCGGGCGACGCCCGGCGGCACTCCTGGCGCGGCCATGATGAGAGGCGCGCGTGCGCTACGCTCGAAGAGCGTGTTCTTGTTCCACCACTCGCGTTCACCGAGATGATAACCATGGTCGCCGACGAAGATCACGAGCGTGCGGTCCCAGAGCTTCAGCCGATCGAGGGCGTCGAGCACGCGGCCCACCTGCGCGTCCATGAACGACGTGCACGCATAATAGGCGCGGAGGAATTCTTGTCGCTCCCGATCCGTGAAACCGCGAAACGCGTTCCCGAGTTCGCCGAAGCCGACCGCCAGGGGCGGCGCGGAAGTAGTGCCCGCCGGATCGCGGTAGAGCGTGAGTGAGCTTTCTGGATACAGGTCGAAGTATTTTTTTGGCGCAAGAAACGGATCATGCGGCTTCATGAAACCGGCCCCGATGATCCAGGGTTGGTCACCGAGGCTTTCGATGCGTTCGATGACGGCGCGCGCGATCTGGCCGTCGGGCTGGTCGTCGTCGGTGCCGTCCATCGCGCCCCAGTGGCACCAGCTCACGGCCTCATGGGGCGTGAGGTTGCGGCCCTCGAGTTTCCTGCGTCCAGTCGGCGTGGCTTCAAATGATTGCGCGGTGTGCCAGGACTTCGGCACGTCCATCCACCGATCGCGTTCCGCGGGATCGCGGCCGCCGCCGAGATGAAAGATTTTCCCGAAGGCGGCGGAGTGCCAGCCATGCTCTTTCAAAAGTTGGGGAAACGTCACCACGTCAGGCAGGCGGGCCCGCAGCAGCGTACGGTTATCGATGATGCCGGTGGCATCCGGACGCAGCCCGCTCAGGAAGGACGAGCGACTCGCGTTGCAGACGGGGTATTGCACATAGGCGCGCTCGAAGCGGACGCCACGCGCAGCGAGTCGGTCGACGTTCGGGGTTTTGACGGCGCGATTGCCGTAACAGCCCAGGGTGTCGCGCAGGTCATCGACCGCGATGAAGAGAACATTCAGTTTCGTGGGCTCAGGTGCCGGCGCGCGCCCGGCGGCGGTGGCAGCGGTCGCCCGGGCGAGGCAGAGCGTGGCGCACGCGGCGACGAAAACGACGCGAAGAGGAAGGCGGGGACGGATGGATCGGATCACGGATGTTATAGTCGAAATGGAGGGACGTCGGTGGCGGGCAGCTCGCCGCGCATCACTTTCCCGGCGAGGCCGGTGAGGTGGAGATAATGGTCACTGGGCAGACCTTCATAGGTCAGGAAACTCACGCCGGGTCCGACGGGTGGTTGATTGGTGGCCTTGAAAATTGCGGTGGCTTCGTCGACTTCATCGAACATCGCAACATACAGCATGTTGGCACCGGCGCGCTTTGCTGCGGCGATTTGCGACCAGAAGAACCGCCCTTGCATCCGCGGGATCGCATCGAGCGGATCGCCCTTCAAGTTGTGCCAGCTGAATCCGGGAAATGCGACGGGCAGATAGTCGAGGCCGCGTTCCCGACACCAGCTGAGGTCAGGCTGCCAAGCCTCGACCGCATGTTGTGCCGCGGCCTCAGGAGTGCGGTATCGCCCGGGCGTCCACGGAGAAATTACATCGGCCAGCTGGAGGATCTCGTGCAAAGCGGGATCTTCGATCGAATCGCGCCGCTGCTCACGCCAGAAACTCGGGACGCCGAGCATGATGGCAAGCCCGCCGCTTTCGGGATCGTCTTTGAGGAACGTGAGAATTTTGCGCCAGTCTTCGAGCGAGGGACGGGGTTTGTCGGCGTCTTTGAAGCCGCAGCCCCAGAGGGCGATCAAGGGTTTCCCGCGATGACGCAGGTAGGCGGGATCAGCGGTGAGTTGCGTGTCGCGCCGCAGTTTCTTCCAATCCTCAATCAGGCGATCCGCCTGGCCGACGGGCAGGCTGCTGAGATCATACATCAGCGCGTAAGTGCGGCCGGATTGCCGTGCGCCTTCCCGACAGTGTTCGAGGACCGTGTTGTTGTGCTCGAGTGACGCCGGACGTTGGAGCGAGTTGATGAAGCGTTGAACGAAAACACCGTCGATGCCGTGTTCCTGCATCCACTGAAAATGGCGCAGTACGGTCGGCCGGCGGTACGAACTAAAGACCTCGGCGGGCGTCCCATCCGCGTGCACGAAATCGGTGGGGAAGCGTTCGTCCGGGCCGTAATCACGGAGGTCCGGCCAAAGATCGACGGTGACGCGTCCAGGGCCGGGCTTCGCGCCCCCTCGTGCCCAATGATTATAGCCTCGATTGGCGCCATCGCCCTCCGCGTTGAACCAGCCTTGATAGCCGCACATCACCTTGCCGGTGAGCGTCGAGGCATCGACTCGTGAGGGCGCCGTCGATGTGACGCAACTCGCGAGCAGGCTGGCGAGCACCAGCGTGGTGCAGAGGATAAACGTGCGGCGCGCGATCATGGGCTGAAGGAGAAGGTTAGGTCGCGGGGTGAGCGGATGGCTTCATCCGCTCACTCGAGACGTGCCTCCGCGAGGATTCACTCGCCCTCTCTTTTTTTCTTCGCACCTGATTTCTTTTCCTTTGATTTCTTCGTCGCCGCGCCGGCTTCGCCGGTCCAGCGCTTGGGTGCGCCGCTGAGGGGATCGGCCATCTGGTCGAGCCACGTGTTATAAAGCTTGGTCAACTCCGCGAGTTTCTCGGGTTGTTGGCCGGAGAGGTCGTTCGTTTCAGCGGGATCGGCCGCGAGATTGAAGAGCGATCGTTTGGTCTGCTGGCGCTCCACCGCGATCTTCCAATCTCCGGAGCGAATGGCCCAGCCGCCTTCGCCGCCTTCGCTCCAATAGAGGGTTTGATGAAGTTGTTTTGTCTCGCCCGCGAGCAACGGCAGTAGACTTTTTCCATCAAACGGTTTGTCCGTCGGCAGTGGAATTCCGGCCGCATCCAAGGCGGTCGGTAGAATGTCGAGCGAGGTGATCGGCGTATCAAGGATGCGGCCACCTTTGAACCGATTCGGCCATGACACAATAAAGGGCGTGCGAATGCCGCCTTCATAGTTTTGCTGCTTGAAGCCGCGTAACGGCGTGTTGTCGGCGGCCATCGCTCTGGAGCCACCGTTATCCGTGAGGAAAAACAGGAGGGTATTTTCCCAAACGCCTTCCTGTTTCAGGGTGTTGACGACGCGGCCGATGCCGAGGTCGAGATGATATAGCATCGCCATCAGGATGACGCGATTTTCCGGCAGATCGGGAAACTGCCGACGGATTCGCGCAATGTCCCCGGCGGGCGCTTGAGCGGGTGCGTGGACTGCATTATAGGCCAGGTAGACTGCGAAAGGTTGCGCCTTGTGCTGGCGGATGAAACTCACGGCTTCGTCGGTCAGACGGGTGGTGAGGTAGCCCTCGTCCTTGATCTCTTTTCCGTTGCGATACATCGGGTGGCCGTCCGGATCCTTGTTCGCGAGATCGAAGTAGTCGTGCCCACCGCGACCGAGGAAACCATACCACTCATCAAACCCGCGGCCGACGGGGCTCTGTTCGATCGTGAGCCCAAGATGCCACTTGCCGAAGGCTCCCGTGATATAACCGGATGGCTTCAGGAATCGGGGAAGAGTTTTTTCCGATTGAGCCATGCCCGAGCCGCCTTCACCTGCCGTGTAGACTCCGGCGCGTTGTTGATAGCGTCCTGTCAGGAGTCCGGCGCGGGTAGGGGAGCAGACGTTGCCCGTGATATAGCCTTGGGAGAAAAACACCCCGTCGCGGGCCAGCGCGTCCATGTGGGGCGTTGCGACCTCCTTCGGGTGGTGCAGATTGAAGCTGATATCAGCGTATCCCTGGTCGTCGGTGAGGATCACGACGATATTGGGTGGACGCGACGAGGTGGCAGCGGACGCCATTGGCGCCATCAGACCGGTGGCGACCAAAATGCCCATTAGGGCGAGTGCAGGGGATTTCATTATATAAAGACGCGACGGGCGGAAATGGGATGAATTGAACTCTAAACCGACGCCTGGAGGCAGACGACCGATGCCCCGAGCGAATCGTTTTAGGGGCGGGTGCGGCCCGCTGTTTGAGCCGCTTTCAGCCGGGCGGAGAGCCGCGCGACGACTTCGGGCTCCTGTTGCCAAAGGTTGTTTTGTTCGCCGGGATCGCGGCCGAGATGATAGAGCTGGCCGGTCGGCCCGCCGGGCGTGGGCGCTTGCTTGTTGGGCGGGCTGAATCCGCCACTGCCGAGCGCGGAGATGAATTTCCAGTCGCCCTCGCGGAGCGTCAGGGCGCCCCGCGACGAAAGGGTCATGATTCCGGGTCGGGCAGTGGCAGGTTGCCCGAGCAACGCAGGCAGGATACTGAAGCTGTCTTCGCCTGCATCGGCCGGGAGTTGCGCTCCGGTGATTTCAGCAAAGGTCGCCAGCAAATCGACAAACGAGATCGTGGTGGCGTTCACACTCCCTGCTTTGATTCGCCCGGGCCAGCGGGCGAGAAACGGCAGGCGATGCCCGCCTTCCCAGGCATCGCCTTTCATCCCGCGCAGGGATCCGGTTGAAGCATGGCCGAGCCGCTTGGCGTCCTCGGGATACCAGACCGGGCCGTTGTCACTGGTGAAAAATACGAGGGTATTTTCCTTCGCTCCTGCCCGCTCGACGGCCGCGAGAATTTGTCCGACGGAGTCATCCACCTGAGCGACAAAATCACCATACATACTCGCCTCGCTGGTGCCCGCGAATTTTTCCGTCGGTAGCCACGGCGTGTGCGGTGCCGTGAACGCCACGTAGAGGAGGAAAGGCTGTGAGGTGTTTGTCGCGCCGGACGGACGCTGCGCCAACCAGTTCACCGCTTCCTGGGTGAAGCGAGGCATGACGGCTTCGAGCTTCAGATCGGGGGAAATAGGTCCCTCCCGCCAGAAAGCGCCCTGGATCGGACTCCAGCCGGGGGAACTGTTGGCCTCGATTTTATCGGTGGGCGCGGCGACGACGCGGTCGTTCCTTATATAGAAATACGGAGGAATGTCGGTCGACGCGTGGATGCCGAAGAACGAATCGAAGCCGCGATCGACGGGACCGCCGCGCAATGGCTGGGCATAGTTGAAGGCGATGCCGTTCTCGAAACCAAGATGCCATTTCCCGACCATGCCGGTGGCGTAACCGCGGCTCTTTAACAGAGACGCAATCGTGGTGCGGCCGTCTTCGATCACCGTTCCCTGCCTCCAGTCCCTGTCATTGCGAAACGGATACCGCCCGGTCATGAGCGCGTAACGCGAGGGCACGCAGACTCCCGCGGCGGCATGCGCATCCGTGAAACGCATGCCCTCGGCGGCGAGGCGGTCGAGGTGCGGCGTTTTGACCTTGGTGGCGCCGTAGCTGCCGAGATCGCCGTAGCCGAGATCGTCGGCGAGGATGATGACAATGTTCGGGCGGTTGGCCGCGGGGGCTGCCGGGGTGGCAGCGCTGGCGTTAAGCGTTCCCAGCAGGACTATGACGCCGGCAAGCAGAGCCCCGACTATGCTGCATTTAAAGGACGTCTGGCGGTTAGACGAAGAAGGGGGGAGGGAGTGGAGTGCGATCACAAATGAAATGGGAGGGGTTGGTTGACGTTCAGCGAGGGGGATGGCTGCGGATTATAATTTCATCGCGAGGCCTGATGGAGGATTACGTGATAGGGCTCGGCGGCTTTGGATCCCGTGATGACGGCGGTGGAGAGCGCGGCGTTTCCGGCCGGGATTTTCCAGCTCTCGATCCGCGCGGAGGTGGATCTCGCCGCGACGGGCAATTGGCGGGCTGCGCCGCCAATTCGCACTTCCACGGTGGCGGCCGGAGAGGGGTCTTTCCAACGCAGTTCCACGTCGTAAGTTCCGGAGTCGGCGAAGCGCAGCAGCCACGCGTTTTCAACGGTGCGTTTGTCCTGACTGGTGAGCACGGTCTCCTTTTCGTGAGGTGTGCCCACCACAATGAGCGGTGGCGCAAAATTTTCGGGGCGGGTCGTCGCAACGTTTTTGTACCACGCAGCGTAGGCTTGCTGGAGTTGGTTTACAACCTCCGGGTGAGTGTCCGCGCGATTCTCGCGCTCGCCCGGATCCGACTCCATGTCGTAGAGCTCATACGGGATATTTGACGGCATCGTTTCCCGGCCGGAGCCGGACGGGTGGAGTAATTTCCAGCGTTGGTTGCGGATCGCCGCGTGGTGAAACGGAAGCGGGGTGTCGCCGCGATGGGTTTGCAGCACGAGATGGCGGTCGGGCCAATCGACTGGTTTGCTTTCCAGCAGCGGGAGGAAGCTGCGTCCGTCGAACGTCGTTCCCGCGGGCTTCGCGACGCCCGCGGCATCGAGCAGGGTCGGCATGAC
>JBBQEG010000321.1:0-6339 GCA_038320495.1 Opitutales bacterium
GCGCCCGCTCGCCTCGCTCGTCACGGCGTGGGATCATTGGTGTCACTTCCTTCAGCAACTGCGGCCGGTCGACGCGTTGCCGTTGAGCGACGAGGACGACGCCCGCCATTTACTGGGTGAACTCGCGAAACTCATCCCCACGATTCCTCTCGATCTGGCCGCACTGGGGCCGCACGCGGCCGAGGCGCTCTGGGCTGTTCCCTCGCTCGTCGATGACCTGGCCACGTCCACGTTGCCCCGGCTGTGGTGGTGCCCGCGACCCGGTGAGCTGCTCTTCACCTGCCTCGATGCCGCGCTCGCGATTGGTGCGACCTTGCGCGAGTTTGGCGGCGTGGTCCTTGCCAGTGCCACCCTGACCCCGATTGATGGTTTTGCGATGGCCTGCGGACTCGACGCGCCTCCCGATGTCGGCCCGCTCGCGCCGCCGCCCGCACCTGAACGGCTCGGCGTGCTCAACAAGCGCGTCACCAAGAAACTCTATCGCCAGCTCACCAGCGCGGCCGAACTGCTGCGGGTCGAGGAAGCCCGCGACGCCGCCACGCCCGCCTTGTTGCGAGCGCACACGCCCTGGCGCGATGGCAGCTATGACATCGCGTTTGATGCGCGCGTGGACACGACCTTCCAACAGCGCTCGCACCATTACGCCACCACGGCGGCGACCATCGCCGCGGTCCACGAGGCCGCGGCCCGCGCCTTGAACAACCAATCCGCCACGCTCAACTCACCCACTGCGGCCGTGGCGGTTTTCTTCCCGAGCTATGCGTACGCAGATGCGATCGCGCGGGAGCTCGCCCAAATCGCGCCTTCGCTGCGCGCGGCGTTGCAGCCCAAGGTCCGCGACCTCGCCGCGCAATCGGCCTGGGTCGACGATTCGCTGCTCAACTGCGACGCCCTTTTGCTCGTGCTCGGATCGAGTTTTGCCGAGAGCATCGACGTCCTCGGTGGGCGCGTCAGCCATGCCATCGTTGTCGGACCCGCGCTTCCGGAAGTGAACGCCGTGCAACGCGCGCGCCTCGCTGAGGCCGCGCGAGCCGGCTTGGGACGCGACGCTGCCTTCCGCCGGGTTTATCAAATTCCCGGCATGACCAAGGTGAACCAGGCGCTCGGCCGCCTGGTCCGCGCCCCGGGGCACCGCGCCCGCGTCGTGTTACACTGTCGCCGTTTTCTTGATACGTCGTACGCGAGCCTGCTCGCCACCGAGTACCAACAAGGCATGCCGATCCAGGATGACGCGGCGTTTGCCTCCTGGTTGGCGGGCTCGAAAGCGTGATCACCGCAGCACGCCGCGGAGACAGACCGCGACGTCGCCTCATTCAGTTTCCGCCCAGCAGCTGCAACAACGCGGCCTCATCCAGCACGGCGACACCGAGGGCCTTCGCCTTCTCGAGTTTCGAACCGGCATCTTCACCGGCGATCACGTAATGTGTTTTCTTGCTCACGCTGCTGCTCACTTTCCCGCCAGCAGCCTCGATTCGCGCTCCTGCTTCCTCGCGCGTCAGCGTCGGTAACGTGCCCGTAAGGACAAACGTTTTTCCCGCGAGCGCACTGCTGGCGGCGATCGGCGGTGTCGGCGTAAGCCCCGCCGCAATCAGATCGTGCACGCGGGCGCGATGGGTCGGCTCCGCCAACCATGCCCGCATGGCCAGTGCGGTTTTTTCGCCAAAGCCCTCGACCCGCAACAACTCGTCCTCGGTCGCATCCAACAATGCCTCCAACGAGCGAAACGTGCGCGCCAGTTCCTTCGCCGACGCCGATCCGACCTGCGGAATTCCGAGTCCGTTGATGACGCGCCACAAGTCCGCCGTCCGGCGCGCCTCGATTCCAGCAATCAGGTTTCCCGCCCACACTTCACCCGATTTTTTCAGCGGCAGGATCTGCTCCTTGCGCAGCCGGAAAATATCGGCGACGTCATGAATCAATCCCTGCTCCAGTAACAACGCGACCATCTCCTCGCCCAAGCCCTCAATGTCGAGACTCCCTTTGGACGCGAAATGCTCGATGCGACGGCGGACCTTTTCCGGACACGAGGGATTGGGGCAACGCCACACCACTTCACCTTCGCCCCGTTTCGCCTCGGTGTGGCAGACCGGACAGGCCCGCGGAAATTTATACGGCACGCTGTGAGCCGGTCGCTGCTCGACCAGCACCGCCACTACGGCAGGAATGATTTCGCCCGCTTTCTCGACCAGCACGGCATCGCCGACCCGGATGTCCTTGCGCGCAATTTCATCGGCGTTGTGTAACGTCGCCCGCTTCACCGTCGTGCCGGCGAGAACCAAAGGCTCGAGCTCTGCCACGGGCGTCAACGCACCGGTGCGGCCGACCTGAATCGTGATGTCCCGAATGCGCGTTTCACCCCGATCCGGCGCAAACTTGTACGCGCACGCCCAACGCGGAGAGAGCTTGCGGGCCGCCTCCGCGCGACCATCCGATCCCATGCCGCGGTATCCAATCGCCTTGTGCCGTTGCTGCGCGAAGTCATCGAGCTTCACCACCGCGCCGTCCGTGCCAAAGGGCAGTCCGCGGCGTTCGCGATCCAGTTCCTGAATGGCAGCCCAAACCGCATCAATTCCCCGCACGCTCCAAAACGTATCCGCCACGGGCAGACCCCAGCTTTTTAGCTGCCGATGATAAGCGGTTTGGGAGGCGACAACCTCCGGCTCACAATGGCCGAGCCCATACAGCGCGATCTCGAGCTTCCGGGTCGCGACAAATTTTGAATCCAACTGCTTGAGCGTACCCGCGGCGAGATTACGCGGATTCGCGTACGGCGGGTCGCCCGCCTCTTCCTGCAACTGGTTGATGCGGCGAAACTCCTCCTCGCGCAGATAAATCTCCCCGCGAATCTCGATCACATCCGGCACCGGCGCGCCTTTCAAGACGTGCGGCAGACCGCGGATCGTCCGAACATTATTGGTCACATCATCGCCCTCCTCGCCGTTGCCGCGCGTCACGGCACGCGTCAACCGGCCGCGTTCGAACGTGAGGCTCACCGCCACCCCGTCGATCTTCGGCTCGACCGTATAAGCCAGGTCATCGATGCCCAACACGCGAACGAGCCGGGCGTGAAACTCGCGCAGCTCGGCTTCATCATACGTGTTATCGAGGGTGGTCATCGCCTGACGATGCTTCACCCGCGCGAAGCCTTCCGTGCGATCATCGCCCACCCGCTGCAAGGGCGTTTCCACACCGAGCGCAGCCACGGCTTCCGGGTACAGTTTCTCCAACCCGGCGAGCTCTTGCTTGAGTTTGTCGTAATCGAAGTCGGTGATCTCCGGCGTAGCCTTACGGTGATAAAGCTCGTCGTGGTGGGCGACAATCGTGCGCAGTTCACTGATGCGTTGCTGAGCCTCGGCGGGAGACATGGCCTCGCAGTGTTGCGACGGATTCGCGAGCGTCGAGCCCGCGTTCATGGCACGGAACCCATAAGCTTGGGGTCACTATCGTCCTGCCGGCCGCGACGCCCGCGTTCGAACGGCCCCGCCGGGACCGCCCGGAACGCCTCGGCCCTCAGTGGGGACTTACGTCCGTTGGATCAGGCGTAGTCGACGATGGTGCAGGCGAGCCCGCCCGCGGTCTGCGATAATGCGCATCCAGCCGGTCCACATAGTCGCTGGTCAAGGGCCGAGCCTCATCAAATTCGGGACTCGCCTTGATCTCGTCACGATTGAGATCAACGAAGACGCCACGCTCTTGCCAGCTGATGTCGCGGATGTGCGTTAATCCCACGAGCACTTTTCGTCCGGGCCACCAATTTCTCGTGTTCGCCAGCAGGTAACGCACTGCCCCGGTCTCATCATCAAGAACGAAATCCTCGACATGGCCGATGGAGCCGTCGACGGCGCGAATATCGTAACCGCGGACCGCGTTCACGCTGCGCAAACGCGAGTCGTCGTCCGAGCGCCGCGACTCGGGCGACGGCTTCCGGGGATCATTCTGTTCGCGGGCGGCCGCTCCTGTGGCACTAAACCCGGGGTCACCCGTTCCATAGCCGTCGCGCAGGGCAGCCGCCGACCATCCGCCCCCGGCGGGATCAAGGGGCGCAGAAAACGCGGACGTAGGAAAAGGACCCGCCCAATAATAAGGCCAGGCATAATATCGGTGCAGCGCCTCCTGTTCCTGCCGCGAGACGGTCCGGGCGGTGTCGATCCCAGGGCTGTTCCGCACCTGCTCCTTTGTCAGATCAACGACAATCGTGCGGAGACTCCACTCCCGGTTTCCCAGCGCGGCAGCGGAGATCAGGACGCTGCGGCCTGTCAGCCAGCTTCCCGTTTCGACCACCAGATAGCGAATATGCCAGTGTTCGTCGTCGAAATACACATCCTTTACGCGCCCGATCTCGCCATCACGGGCATGTAGTTCACAGTCTTCAAGAGTCTTCGCTGTAATGATCATAAAAGTCCTTCGAGATTCGCTGAGATGGCGGCATCGCTCGAGCCCCTGCTCTGTGCTCTATAAAACAAGGGAACGCTGCGTCACCGAAACTATGCTCACCGACTATAGGCGATTGCTTCGCGCCACACTATCCGAATCAGGCTGAAATTCGAATCGGGATCGCCCCGTGCCGTCGTGTGGCCGTTCCACCACAGGACAACGCCACGCATAAAAAGACCCGACCTTCGCTTGAAGGTCGGGCCCGTTAGGTCGAATTTTCGATTCAAATGACCACGTATCCGAACAGACGTACGCTGCGGCTTCTCAGCATAATTAACGTCGGGGTTGCGACGGGCGAACCAGGACATGGTTCATCATTTCTATGCCGGGAGCGGCCTCTTCCGCGACGTCTTTAATGCGTTCCTTCTGCTCGTCCGAATCGGCAAAACCACGCAATAGCACCTTGTCATTATAGGCCATGACTTCGACTTCCGCACTCTTCAGCGACGGGTGATTGGTGATATTCTGCCGAGCGGAACGGACCGCGGATTGCAGGGTGGAGCTGGCGTTCGACTGCGGCATCGGCGTAAACCGTGGGTCAGCGGTCGTTGCGTCTGCCCGCCGTGAGTCGGAACGATCCGTCTCCACTGAGCGACGAGCCGGGCGATCATTTTCCGCCCGACCCGTAGGGGTCAGTCGAGCGTCGTCTTCACGCTGCGCAAAGGGCTGAAAGTCCGCACGGGTGAGGTTGCTTACGATCACGTCCTGGTTTTCACCGCGCACCGTGAGTTGGCTGACGGGGACCATGAACTTGCGATTGGTGCCCGTGAACTCACGGTCGAGTTCAAGCACCGCAGTGGCGACGCCGGTCTGCCAATCGAGCACGATCGCTTCAATTTCACCTACTTCGCGATCTCCGGCCTGGATATCTTTACCACGCAGGGTACTGGCACGAATGACATTTTCCAGATTACCGGTTTGAACGGCCGTGGCCGAACCCACGCGGTCAGTCGTACGGTCCATACGGTCGCGGCGGTTCACGACCTGGTCAGGTTGCTTTGAACCATCGGTGTAGATAGGGGCAGGACGCACTTCAGTCCCACGCGGCGTGCTCACCACTTCACCAGTGGACTGCTGCTGTCTTACCTGCCGTTGATCCGCCGCACTGACGGAGAAACGTCCTTTATCATAGTCGCCCCGATCGACAACGGGCATCTCCTTCCACTGATCTTGAGTGACCGACATCGTGAACCCTTTCTCATCAGTGGTCCGCTGCAAGGAAGCGAACGGTACCAGCCGAAGCGTTTCACCCATGCCAAGCAGACCGCCACTGGCGACCACGGCGAAGGCGACTTTACCCGATTTCGGCTCGATCAAAAAATCCTTCACGTTTCCGAGGTCCTCGCCCCCAGCTCCGCGCACCTTTTGGCCATCGATCTTTTGCACGGAACGATCCTCGATATCATCCGGCGCGAGCTGCAATTTTCCGTGAGTCATTGAAGTACCTAAAGTACCTGAAGTACCGGCACGCACCTCGGAGCGCGTGTTTGAACGCTTCGCATCCCGTTCGGCTCCCATGAGTCCTACTGGCACGAGGGTGAAGGCCGCGAGGGTGAAGGCGGTCGTTGTCAGTTTAATTTGTCGAGTTTTCATAGAGTTTATAGGTTGTGCGATGTCCGTTGCCGGCGGACTGGATAGTCCCCGGCCGACGCCCGCCGCGATGATCACGATTTCCTCCCGTGACGTCCTCATGGTAAGCGAAACCACGGGGAAGTGTCGTAGAGGAATCCCGTATTTCTTCCCGGGCCGTGGGCGGGCCAGTGACGCTCTTTCCCGTGGCCGATTACGGCCAATCTCCGATAGAAGGAGACCCGCCTTTTGGCGGCGAGGATCACCCATTCTTCGCGTTGCGGGACGGCGGCGCTTCGGTATGGCTGGGCGTTGCGTTGGTGGGATTAGTCGTCG
>JBBQEG010000322.1:0-6315 GCA_038320495.1 Opitutales bacterium
CCAGGATTTTGCCGGAGCGGTCCGTACGCTCCATTCCGGGAGGGATGCTGAGGCACGGTCCCAGCTGGGACTTCAGCTGGTTTCATTGCTCGCCGCGGAAAACGTTTCACTCGCCGCCGCGACGGCGGAAGCCCTGCCGCCGGGTTTGGCGCAAACCTCCGCTCTCGAGCTCGCGGGTCGCGCGTGGGTGCAGGCCAATCCAGACGCGGCGCTGGCATGGGCGATGAATCTTCAGGACGTGAATGCGGCCCGGGCGGCCCGCCGGGCGATTACATCCGAACTCGTGCGAACAGAGCCGCGCGCGGTGCTCGACTGTATCCATTCTTTACCGACAAGTCAGGCCCGTGACGATACGCTTGTCCTCGCGGCCGGGGCGTGGGCTCGGCTGAACGCGGACGACGCTCTGGCCTGGCTGGATTCGTTGCCCGAAGGCGAACGCCGCCAGCGCCTGACCTCAAGTGTTGGGTTTGAGATCGCGCAGACCGATCCGCGGCGGGCGATGAGTCTGGCGGAGCGATTGCCGGCGGGACGGGACCGCTGGCTGTTGGTGAGTGCGATCGGTCAGACCTGGGTCGCAATGGATCCAAAGGCCGCGTTTTCCTGGGCGCAGGAGTTGCCGGAAGGGGAGGCGCGGCACGCGGCGCTGGCGGGTATTGATACGGGATCGGGAGTGCCGTCCACGCGACGCGTGGCGTCGGTGCCGGGTATGCGCGGGGGCGCGTCTCGCACCCGGGGCGGAACGGCAACAATTGTGGCGGCACGCGCAAGTGAGGAGCCCACCTTTAAGCTCTGGCTCGCGACTCAGCCACCCGGGATGTCGCGCGAGGAGGCGATTATCGAGTTTGTACGCCAGCAGGGTGCGGCGCAGCCCTTCGCGGTGGGGCGGATGTTGAGTTCGCTCCCGGGCGGAACAGTCCGCCAGCAGGCGATCGATCTCCATGTGCAGAACCTGGTAAACACGGCGCCGGAGCATGCGGCGGATTTTCTTCGCAGCTTGCCGCGTTCGGAGCAGGACCGCGCGGCGGTCGAGCGCACGGCGCGGCGGTTGTTACCGACCAACCCGGCTGCTGCCGAGGCTCTGCTCGACCAAGCGTTGATCCCGCCTGGTCGGAAAGCTGAACTCCTGCAAGAACGACCCTGATCCTGGTTGACCGGGCTCCGACCCGGCGGGCGGCAGCCGGCGGAGCCTGCGGATCATGAGCGGTGGACCAAGCGGATGCCAGAGGCGGCAATGCCGTCTCTCCCGCTCCCAATTACATCCAGCCGGGACGATATTCTTTCGTGATGAACTGATTCGCGTCGGGGATATTCGTGACCTTCATCGCGGCGGCGTCCCATTCGATCCGGCGGCGCGAGCGGATCGCGACGTTGGCGAGGAGGACGGCTTCGGTGAACGGACCGGAGTAGTCGAAGTTGGAACCGGGCTTGGGTCCGCCTTTGCAGCCGCGAATCCATTCCGCGAACGGTCCGCCTTGCACGCGGGGTATTGTTTTGGTCGGTAGACTCGGCGCCAGTTCCCGCATTTTCGTTTCGGGAATGATGCGGACCGAATCATAATAGAAGCTACAGAGCACGGTGGCCTTGCTGCCGAAGAGCAGGGTGCCGGCTTCGGCGGGCAGATCGCGGCCGAAGTCGAGCTGTGGTGGCAGCGGTGGAATCAGGCCGCCATCGGACCAGGTGTACTTGACCGGAGGCATCGAGCCCCGGGCCGGGAAGTAGTTCGTCACGATCGCGGCATGCGGCGTTGCCAGATCGGTCGCGCCGGTGGACATTGCCTCGACGGCCGTCGGGGCTCCGAGGTTAAGGGCCCAATACGCACCATCCATGATGTGACACGCGACGTCACCGAATGCCCCGGTGCCGAAGTCCCACCAGCCACGCCATTTCAATCCCGGCATATAGGCGGGATCGAAGGGACGGTTGGCGGCCACGCTGAGCCAGCCGTCCCAGTTCAATGTCGTGGGCGGAACGGGAATGAAAGCGGAGTGATCAGGCTTTTTATAGGCTCCGACGGGTTGGCGCCAGGAAGGGAAGAACGGCCGATTGGTCCAGCTCACGACCTCCCGAACATCACCGAGCACGCCCGCCTCGACCCATTCTTTGAGGACGCGACAGCCTTCGCCCGCATGTCCCTGATTTCCCATTTGGGAAACGACTTTCTTTTCGCGCGCGATGCGGGTGAGCTCACGGGCTTCCCAGACCGTGTGAGAAAGCGGTTTCTCGACATACAAGTGTTTGCCGAGGGCGAGTGCGGTCATGGCCGCGGGAAAATGCGTATGATCCGGCGTGGAGATCGTGACCGCGTCGATCTTGCTCCCGAGTTGCTCAAACATCCGGCGGTAGTCCATGAACCGGGGTGCGGCCAGGAGGCGATCGCCTTCGCTGGGGAATTTTTCCGCCACGGACTTGATCGAAGCGCTGGCGCGTTCCTCGTCCACATCGCAGATCGCGACGATATTTTCGTCCTTCACTCCGGTCAGGGCCGCGCCGCCGCGACCGCCTGCGCCAATGACGGCGACATTGAGCCGGTTATTGGGCGACAAGTTGCCAGCAGTTCCGGACTGCGCGCGGAGGATGGCGGGAAATGCCAGGGCGCTCGCGGCCGTCGTGGTTTTGAGAAAGGTGCGGCGGGTCGTGATGGGATTCATGAGTGCAGGAGGGAGGGGCAAAAAGCGGAACGTTCGGTTCAGGGTTGCTGAAGGGGAGGGCCGTTCAGGACAGACGGCCGTAAAACCGCGTCAGAACGAAATTAGTTTTCAATCGATCAGCCGGCGAGGATCAATTCCCGATTCGCTGAAACGCCGCGAACGATTCAACCTGGTGCGTTTTTACCGCGATGATCGTTGAGGTACCCGCGGCCTGGCAGCATCGCCCAAGAGGGATCAGAAGGGCGCTTGCGCTTCGCTCGCGATTACCCAGCCTTGCCCACTGATGATGCAAACCCGTCTGAGCTCATTTATAGCTATGGAGCGCCGGGAGTTCCTGCGGACCGCGAGTGTGATGGCCGCGGGCGCAGCGGCTGGCGGCTCATTGGGGCGGGCCGCGACCGCCGATGGCCGCGTGATGCTTCCATTCGAGAACGGCGAACGGGAACTGGTGGCGTATCCGCAGAAGCGTCCGCTGATTCGATTGACGGCGCGCCCGCCGCAATTGGAGACACCGTTCTCGGTTTTTAACGAAGGGGTGCTCACGCCGAACGACGCTTTTTTTGTCCGTTATCACCTGAGCGACATTCCAACGCGGATCGATCCGGCGACGTTTCGCCTGCGGGTGCGGGGAGCGGTGACGACTTCGCTCGAATTGTCGCTCGAGGAGTTGAAGAAACTGGCGGATCCGGTGGAGCTGGTGGCGGTGAATCAGTGTTCAGGCAACAGTCGCGGGCATTTCACGCCGCGGGTAGCAGGAGGGCAATTGTCGCATGGAGCGATGGGCAATGCGCGCTGGACGGGAATACCGTTGCGGACGCTCTTAGAGAAGGCGGGCTTGGGGAAGGACGCGCGCCAGGTGACGTTTGACGGGCTGGATCGCGCCCCGCTGCCGGGAACGCCGGATTATATCAAGGCGCTGGATATCGATCACGCCCTGGATGGTGAGGTCATGCTGGCGTGGGCGATGAACGGAGAGGATCTGCCGATGTTGAACGGTTATCCGCTGCGCCTCGTGGTTCCAGGATATTACGGCACGTATTGGGTCAAACACGTGCACGATATTGAAGTATTGGATACGGTTTATACCGGGTTCTGGATGGCGACGGCATATCGGGTGCCAGACAATCCGGCGAAGGCGGTCGAGCCGGGGACCGCGCCGAAGAAGACCGTGCCGATTAGTCGCTATACAATACGTTCTTTTATTACGTCCGTGATCTCAGGATCGACCCTGCCGGTCGGCCGTGAACGCGTGGTGCGGGGCATCGCGTTCGACAGTGGTCAGGGAATTCGGGAAGTGGCCTTTTCGAGCGATGGTGGGCAGACGTGGCGGGTGGCGCAACTCGGCACGGATCTGGGTCGCTATAGTTTTCGGGAATGGCGAATTGGTTTTACGCCGTCGAAGGCGGGGACGCATGTGCTGATGGCCCGGGCGGTGAATCGGATTGGGGAGACGCAGCCGCTGGAGCCTCTGTGGAACCCGGCGGGTTACCTGCGCAATGTGGTGGAACGCGTACCGGTGGAGGTTATATGATGCTGCAAACGATTTCTGCTGCCGTGTTGCTGGGGGTGCTGGTCCTCGTGCCCAGCCGGGCCGCGTCCGACAAACCGGTTGAGATCACGCTGCCGGTGGAGACCGCGCGATTAGCGGAGTCTCCATTACCTGGATACGCGTTGGCCATTGGGTTGTGCTCGACCTGTCACTCGGCGGAGTACGTGCAGTATCAACCCAAGGCGAACCGGGCCTACTGGCGGGCGGCGACCGTGAAAATGCAGAAGGTTTTTGGGGCGCCGATTCCGGACGCGGCGATTGAGCCGATTGCGGATTATTTGGTGAAGACCTACGGAATGGAGCGGCCGGCGGTGGGGTCGGGATCGACGGCACGGTAAGGCAGCGGAGCGCCAGGCGGGGGACGGCAGGAGTGATACAGACATTCCTGTCTGTTCCGGCCTGTTCCGTTCCATCCTCCTATTGCCGCAGAGCACCGAGCAGCCCCGGAAAAGACAGGAATGTCTGTCTCACGCCGGGCGATGCTTCCGGCTCGCGCCAGGAGAGAACGGAAGCGAACGTGAGGCATGAAACGGATTTCGGTGGCGGTAGTTGGGCGAGTTCTGGCGCTGCCGTTGGCGCTAGCCGCGGCGTGGGCCTGCGTGCGGGTCGGTTGGCCGCGGGAGCAGGCGTCGATGGCGGCCATTGTCGTGCTGGCGGCGGTGCTGTGGGTGACGGAGGCGCTGCCGATCTTTGCGACCGCCTTGCTCGTGATCGCAGCGGAAGTTTTTCTTTTGACGAATCCCCTGGAGTCGCCGGCCTGGAATTTTTCGACTGGGGCCACGCCGTCCCTTCGCACGGTGTTGGGCGCAATTGCAGATCCGGTGCTGGTCTTATTTTTCAGTGGTTTCGTCCTGGCGCGTGCGGCGGTAAAGGAGCGGGTGGATGTGCTGTTCGGCGGATGGCTGCTGCATCCGTTTTCCAGCGGACCGGTTCGCATGCTCTTTGGCATTATCGGAGTAGCGGCGCTGTTCTCGATGTGGATGAGCAACACGGCAACGGCGGCCTTCATGCTCACGCTTGTGGCGCCGCTCATCGCGCAGTTGCCCGCGGAGGCGACATTCCGGAAGGCACTGCTGCTCGCGGTTCCGTTTGCCTGTAACATCGGAGGCATGGGCACGCCCATCGCCTCGCCGCCGAACGCGATCGCCCTTGGATATCTCAATCGGGCAGGGCATCACGTGAGCTTCGGCGAATGGATGCTCTTTGCCGTGCCGCTCGTGCTCGTGTTGCTCACGGTGTTGGGACTGGTGCTGTTGAAAGCGTTTCCACCCGGGGAGACCCGCGGTTTTGCGATGAGAAAAGTCGAACGGCTGTCGGCGCGCGGAATCATAACCGTGGTGGTCTTCGTGGTGACGGTCCTCTTGTGGATCACCGAGGCGTTTCACGGCGTGTCGTCGTCGGTGGTAGCACTGGTGCCGTTGACGGTCCTGCTCGTGGCTGGCGTCATCGGCCGGCTCGACATCAACGAACTCGATTGGGACGTGCTGCTGTTGATTGCCGGCGGGTTTGCGCTGGGCTGGGGGATGAGTGTGACGCAACTGGATCAACGGATTGTCGCATGGCTGCCGGGCGGGGAAAGTGGAAGCGGACTGCTGGTGACGGCGCTCGTGGTGGCCACGCTCACCTTGGGGACGTTTCTTTCGAATACCGCCGTGGCGAATTTGTTGTTGCCGATAGGCATCGCGGCGGCGGTGGCCACGGCGCAGCAGGCGGTCGGGATGGCGATCGCGCTGACGGCGTCGCTCACGATGGCGCTGCCGATCAGCACACCGCCGAATGCGATGGCGTTTGCCCGCGGTGATTTGGCGGTGGCGGATATGGTGCGGGTGGGGGCACTGGTGGGCGTGATTGGCGGCGCGCTCGTGCTGGCCGGGGCGTGGTGGTTTGTGCGGTAGGCGTGATACAGACATTCCTGTCTGTTCTGGGAAGCGCCGTGCTGGGCGGGAATGGGAGGATCACATGGGAAGGCCGCGAGAACGGACAGACAGGAATGTCTGTGTCAGTGCGTCCATGAAACCATGAACTCAGAATGTGAAAGTCATTACCCTCGCGCAGACAGAGAGCGTGGGGCAGTCGAAGGCAACTGCGTCGTCGCAAGACGGGGTGGGGAGCAGCCGG
>JBBQEG010000323.1:0-6279 GCA_038320495.1 Opitutales bacterium
ACCCGCGCACACCGCGTGGGCATGCGTCCCAATCACGAACAAATAGTCATTCGGCCGCAGCGTCAGCAGGCGTCCCAACGCATGATGATACGCCGCCGCTTCGGGGCCGAGTTCCTCCATGCCCCCGATCACGTAGAGCCGCGGCTCAGCCGCCGGAGCGATGAGATTAAACGTAACCAGCGCGTCCGCCATCGACGCCGGATTGGCGTTGTAACAGTCGAGATACAACAGGCGCCCGTTGTCCCATCGAATTTCGCCGCGCAGTTTCGCCGCCTGCCAGCTCGTGAGGCGTGACTGCGTGACCTCCGCCGACACGCCCAGCCACAGGGCCGCACAGATCGCGAGCGCGGCGTTTTGCGCCTGGCCGTCCGACACGCGGCGCATCGTAAACGTCAGCGGTGCACCCGGGCCATAGGCGAGAGCGAGAGCCGTTTGCCCGGACCGATGCGACACCGCAAAGTAGATGGTGTCGTTGAGCGGCTCGGCTGGCCGCACAACTTCGGCGCGTTCGACCACCATGGTCCGCACGCCCAACGCCCGAAATGGCGCGTGCTCCGCCGTATCGCGGGCAAAGATTGCCACGCCTGCCGTATTGGTGGCCGCAGGTAGAATCGCCTTCTCGCGCGCGACACCTTCGATGCCACCGAGCTCCTCCGTGTGCGCCGCGGCGATGAGCGTGATCAGCACCACGTCGGGCTCGATCATGTCCGCGAGCGGCTCCATGTCCCCCGGCCCACTGATCCCTGCCTCGATTACCGCGAAATGATGGCGCTCCAAATCCAAACGCGTGAGCGTGAGCGGCACGCCGAGGTGATTGTTGAGATTACCCTCGGTGGCGAGCACGCCGCTTCCGCCACCGAGGAGGATCGCCAGCAAGTCCTTCGTCGAAGTCTTGCCGGCACTTCCAGAAATTCCCACAACCTTGCCGCGAAACGCGCGGCGATGTTCGCGCGCAATCGTCTGAAACGCGATCAGGGGATCGCGGACGACGAGTTGCGGCAAATCCACGTCCGGGTTCGCCTCCGCCACCAGCGCGGCCGCCGCTCCGGCTTCGCGAGCCTCCGCGAGAAACGCATGACCATCGCGCTTCTCCGTGCGGATCGCCACGAACACGTCGCCAGCACGCAGCATGCGCGTGTCGATCTGAAACGCCGTCAGCGGCGAGCCCGGCGATGCCGTCCATTGGCCGCCGGTCCACGCTGCGAGTTGGTCAGGGAGAAACGTGGGCATGCTAGCCGGCGTTTTCCGCGCGGGGTTTTAGAGCTTTAATGGCGAGCAACTCACGCACGACCTGCCGATCGTCGAAGGGGAACACCGTATCGGCGAACTCCTGATAACTCTCATGCCCCTTGCCGGCAATCAGCAGACAGTCGCCGGGCTTCGCGATGTCCAGCGCCAGGCTGATGGCGCGGCGGCGATCATCGATCCACGTAATCTTTTCCGGCGCCGTCACTCCCGTGCGCATATCATCAAAGATCTGCGCAATGGCTTCCGTGCGCGGATTATCCGCCGTGGCGAAAGCAAAGTCCGCGACTTCCTGCACGGCGCGGGTCATGAGCGGCCGCTTCGAGCGGTCGCGATTACCCCCGCAGCCAAAGACCACCAACACCCGGCCCGGCGTGATGGCCCGGAGCATGCCCAGCGCATTGCGCAAGGCATCATCGGTGTGCGCATAATCAACCAGGACGTTGAACGGCTGGCCCTCCTCGATCCGCTCCATGCGGCCAGGCACGCCTTTGAATCCGCGCAGACGCGAAAGAATCACCGAAGGATCGCGCCCGAGGCCCCAGGCCGTCGCGATCGCGCCGAGCAGATTACTGACATTATAACGGCCGATCAGCGGCGAATCGATTTCCATGCTGCCACCGGGCCACACCAGGCGACACGTGGTGTTCTTGAACATGAGGCCGATGTTCTCCGCTCGCACCTGAGCGTCGGGGCTTTCGCCGAACGTCACGACCTTTGTATCCGGAACGTCAGCACGGAGGCGGGCGGCGAGTCGTTCGCCGTACGGATCATCGAGGTTGATGACCGACACTTTGGGCACGCTGCCGGTCTCGCCCGTGAACAGCCGCGACTTCACGGCAAAATAACTCTCAAGGTCACCGTGATAATCGAGGTGATCGCGCGTCAAGTTCGTGAATACAGCGGCCCCGAGCTGCAGCCCGCGAACGCGCTGCTGGTCAATCCCGTGCGAGCTGATTTCCATCACCGCCTGGCGACAGCCGGCGTCGCGCATTTGCGCCATCATGCCATAAAGGTCGAGCGCCTCGGGCGTGGTCCGAAACGACGGCACCGTCCGTGCACCGAGATCGTAACTGATCGTGCCCAGCAAGCCCACGCGCTGGTCGCCGTTGAGCAGATGCTTCAACAGATGGGTGAGGGTCGTTTTGCCGTTCGTGCCAGTGACACCCACAACCGTCATCTCACGATCGGGAAACTTGTAATACCGCTGCGCAACGCGTGCAAGGGTCGCGCGCGCGTCGGCCACTTGGATAAAGGTGACCCGCGCCGGCGGCAGGGCGGGCATCGTCTGGGTGACCACGGCCACCGCGCCGCGGCTCACCGCTTCATCAATAAAGCTGGCGCCATCGGTCCGCAGACCCGGCAGCGCAAAAAACAGGGTGCCCGGCACCACGCGACGGCTGTCGATCACGAGTCCCGAGATCGGCCGGTCGAGAGCACCTTTGACCGCGAGAATCTCGCCGTCGTTGAAATAGTCGGAGAGTTTCGGAGCCATTTTGAAGACGCGGTTGATGGCGAGCGATTCACGACGCGTCCGCCGGGCGGGCGCAGGCTGGAACGCGTGGATCAGCGGATAATTGGAGGTCAGGTAACCGATCACAGCCGGCCTCCTTTGTGAGTGGCGAAGAAGCCGGGTTGCACGGGCGCAGAATGATGGGATTTGATGTCGAGAATAGGAATGAGGCGTTCGCCAATGCGCTTGAACGAAGGCGCCGCGACCAGGCGTCCATAGGCCACGCCACTTGGCGTCGACATTTTAGCTTCGTCCACGATGACCGAGATCGCAACTTGCGGATTCCCGGCGGGAAAGAATCCGACAAATGACGCGACGTGCGCCTTGCGCGAATAGACCAGACGCATGCTGCCGTCCGCACGGATTTCTTCGATCAGTTTCTGCGTGGTGCCGGTTTTACCCGCGACGTCGAAACCGGCGATCGCCGCTTCCTTCGCCGTGCCATCTTCGGTGGCAACCCCCATCAACATCGCGGCCACCTGTCGCGCGGATTCCTTTGAAATGACCTGGTTCAACTCCGACGCACCGTACCGGTAAACGATCGCCCCCGAGGCGTTAGTGATCGACTTGATCACCTGGGGCCGGAGCAACACGCCGTCGTTCGCGATCACCGTCATCGCTTGATGCATCTGCAGCACGGTGGACGCGATCGAATGCCCCATCGTGATTCGAGTAATGTCGATTGGCGCCCACTTCTTATAGTGAGCGAATAAGCCAGGCACTTCTCCGCCGACCGGAAACCCGAGGGTGCGACCAAAACCAAATTTCCGCGTGTAATCGTAGACACGGGCTTCACCCAGCAGGAGCCCGAGCTGCGCGGCGCCTTTGTTACTGGAATGGCTGATGATTTCGGACACGGTCAACTCGCCCATCCGGTGATCTTCCGACGGCAGCGAGACCATGCGGCCCCGGTCCCGATTCAGAGCCATTTCCAGATTGCAGTCGAAGACGTGCAACGGCGTGACGAGGCGCTCCTCGAGCGCTGCGGCGGCCGCGACAATCTTAAACACCGAGCCAGGTTCGTACACATCGGCAACAGCGACATTCTTCATCCGCGCCTGCTCGTCCTTCGGCACCTTGTTGTACTCGTTGAGATTGAAGGAGGGATAGTTTCCCATCCCGAGGATGAAGCCGGTGCGCGGATCGCTGACGATGATGGTCGCCTTGAGCGGCCGGAATTTCTCCGCGATGGCGGCGAGTTCCTGCTCGACGATGTCCTGCACGATCAAATCGAGTGAGAGCGTAACATTATAGCCATCGACGCGCGGCACTTCGCGGGAACGAAACTGGGCGAGTTCGCGGTTACGGCCGTCGCGCTCCCCCACCCGCCAGCCATTTTGTCCACGCAGATAAAAGTCGGCGTACGCCTCAATTCCCGCGCCGGGATCACCGGCACGATTCACGTATCCGATAATATGCGACGCGAGCTGGTTGCTGGGATACGCGCGGCGATAGCCGATCTCGCGATAAACGCCGCGGATCCCGAGTTTCTCGATTTCACGGTAGAGCTCCTCCGAAACATCCTCGTGCAACTTCGCCCACTGGATCGGTCGCCGGCCGGTTGCATCAGCAGCGCCATCATGCCTCTCCTCGTCGGAGACAGCCTCCACCGGGATTTCGTCCGCCTCCGCGACCGGGTCTACGCCGGACACACCGAACACGAGCGAAGCCGCAGGCTTGGCGGGAGCCGGCGTCCGGTATTTCGTGGTCATGATTCGCCGCAGTTCCGTTTCCGGCAGGCCGATCAGCCGCGCGAGTTCCGGCCACTTCGGCTCGTCCTGGGGCCGGAGAAAACTCGGATCGACCACAATGTTGCTCGTCGCGCGACTGGTGGCGAGAATCGCCCCGCGCGCATCAAAGATATCACCGCGTCGCGCCGTCTCCGTGATCAGCTGATGACGGATTTTCGTAATCGTTCCCAGGAGTTCGTCGCGGTTGACGACATGCAGCCAAACGAGGCGCGCGGCGAGCCCGCCCAGGCACAGGAGAAGTCCGGTGCCGAGAAGGACGATGCGGTAGCTCGAGGCGAACCCCTTGGACATGGCATCAATGCTGCGCGAGATCGAAGCGGATCGACGAAGGGCCGTCGGTGAAAACGCCCGCGTTGGCGCGCTCGACCATGCGACGCACCGGATCCTCGGTGACATTATATAACGGCACGTCGTTCATCGGCACCAGACCGAGCTGCATCCGCGTGTTCAGGCCGCGGAGCAGTTCGGGATGCTGTTCGCTCTCGATCGCGGCGGTCTTCTCGCTGATCAGCCGACGCATTTCCGTGAGCTCGGCGGCGAGCTGACGATTGAGGTTGGCCGTAGTTGAAATCTGGTGACGCATCAGGACCGTACCGAGTCCGACGGTGCCGCCGAAACAGATGGTGACCAGGAGGCACACGACGATCTGGTTTACGAAGGCTTGGGAATTCTTTTTCATGGCGAAAGGAAACGAGGGGTGGCGATACGGGTGACGACGCTGATCGGCTCAGAGCTTGCGCAGGGCGCGAAGTCGGGCCGAACGGCTGCGAGGGTTGACGGAAAGTTCAGCCTCGTCCGGCGTCACCGGTTTCCGGGTGAGCGGTTCGGCCAACTTGATACGATAATCCTGAGGCAAACTGTCGCGCGCGCTTTCGGGCTGGCCGCACATGCGACGGAAAAACTGTTTCACCGGACGATCCTCCAGCGAATGGAAGCTGATGACGCACAGCACGCCACCGGGCGCAGTGGCGGTGGGCGACGCGAGCTTGGCAAAGGCCGCGGGCAGCGCGCGATCGATCGCGCCGAGTTCATCGTTGACCGCAATGCGGATGCCTTGGAACGCACGGGTCGCCGGATGAATGCGGGACAGGCGGCGATCACGCGGCGGAATCGCAGCAGCGATCACCTCGGCGAGCGACGCCGTGCGAGCGAGCGCGCCCGTGCCGCGAGCGGCGAGGATCGCGCGGACGACGCGACGCCAGTTCTGTTCTTCACCGAAATTCCGGATCGCATGCACCAGCATGGCTTCAGTGGCAGTCTCGAGCCATTGACTGGCGGGCTCCCCCACCCGCGGATCCATCCGCATGTCGGCGGGAGCGTCATTTCGAAAGGAGAACCCGCGCTCGGTCGCATCGAGTTGAAACGACGAAACGCCGAGATCGAAAAGAATACCATCGAAGCCTTCTCCGGGAAGTTCGACGAGCCGGCCGAAGTCCAGATCCACCAAGTCGAACTGGCCTGGAAAGGCTTCGCGCAGCCGCGCGGCGCGGTCCGTTGCCGCGGGATCACGATCCAGCGCGACGACGTTGACCTGAGGCGCAGCTTCGAGGAGGGCACCCGTATGGCCACCACCGCCGAAGGTGCAATCGAGATAGCGTCCACCCGGACGCGGCGCGAGGAATTCCATGACCTCACGCAGCAACACGGGTTGATGGCCAGCGGTCATGACGTCAGCGGGAAACTCATCGAGTGCGATCGCCATCGGTGGGCTTGGACTTGCGCGCTTTTAACGGTTTCGCGGTGAGGGGTTTCCCTGGAAGGGGCGTCACG
>JBBQEG010000324.1:0-6277 GCA_038320495.1 Opitutales bacterium
CTCGCGTTCCCGCGGCGTGATGGCAGGGCCGAGGCGAATGGCGTTAAGCCGGCGCGCGATTTCGGGCGGAAGCGACCGTCGACCTTGCGCGACCGCGCGGAGTGCACCCAACAGTTCTTCGCGCGACGCAGATTTCTGCAGATAACCGAGTGCGCCGGCGTCGAGTGCCGCCTGAATTTCGTCGTCCCGGGCAAACGTGGAAAAAATCAATACGCGTGCCGCCGAGTCGTGCGCCAGCAGCGCCGCAGTGGCCTCAATGCCTCCCATCCCCGGGAGCTGCAGATCCATCAAAACGACTCGCGGACGACATTGTCGGTACGCCGGAATTACATCTTCCCCACGCTCGGATTCGGCGACTACTTTAATTATTTCGTCGAGTTCGAGCGAGGCCGCAAGTCCACTGCGCACCACAAAATGGTCATCGACGATTTGGACGGTGAGCGGCGTCGGGAGAGCGGAGGCTGGTTCCGGCGTCATCAAATAATGGCGGGCTTTTCTTCGTAGCCGCTCGGAGACGCCGTCGGCCGGGTGGGCGCGGCCACGACGGTTTGCCGGTGCTTACGCAGCGGACTCGGAAGCGGAAGGACCACCTCGACCGTCGTGCCTTGTTGCGGGGCGCTGCTCCACCTCACCGCGCTGCCGATCTTCCGGCCGCGTTCCCGGATCCCGGCGCATCCGAAATGGCCGCGTTTCCCCAGCGTCGCGTCGGTGACATCGAAGCCGCACCCGTCATCGATGATCTGAAGGGTGAGGCACGTTGCATCGGCAGTGAGGCGCAGCACCAACTCCGTGGCGCGCCCGTGGTTGAGGGCGTTGTTGAGGGACTCGCGGGCAATCATCCGCAAGTCGTGCACGATGGTGGCGCTGACGGTCGGAATGGAGCCTGACACTTCGAGACGCACATCCGCGCCGCGCTCGTTGTTCGTGCGCGAAGCCAGGGCGGTGAGGGCGGCCGTCAAATCGCCCGCGGTCTCCGCCGGGTCGCGCAAATCGGAAATGAGATCCCGCGTTTCGGTTTGGATTCGCGACACCAGATTTCGCGAGGCCGCGATCAGGCCTTTGCCTTTGTCATCCGCCACGCGGGTGGCGAGCGCGTCGAGGCGCAGGCTGACGCCGGCGAGTTCCTGTTCCAGAGTATCGTGAAATTCGCGGGCGATCCGCTGACGTTCCTCGAGGGCCGCTTCGGCCTCGATGCGGTGGCGCAACGCCGCCGTCTGCCGGCTTACTTGCCGGCGAAGAATCGCGATCCAAAGTCCCGCGACCATTGTCACGGCCGCGAGCACGGCGAGGATCGCGCCGAGCCGCCGCACCGTCCACCACGGGGGAGATTCCACCACCACCAGATCCTCGGGCGAGCGCAGGCGCAGACTCACGACTCCGGGCCGGCTGGCGAATCCGCTTCCCGGTCGGGTCGTCTCCACTAAACAAATACCAGTCACCCGCACGCGTGAGCCAACTTCGGGGATGGTCGTGGCGGTCGACGGCAATCGGGCCTGCACCACGCGATTCGGCCCTTGGAGCACCAGCTTGTTGCCGTCTTCGGTCTTGAACGCATCGGCGAGTGCGGCGGTGACCGTCACGAGTTGTCCGTCGTGGAGACCGGTCAGGCGATCGAGCGTGCCGACATCGATGGGAGGGAGCGGGGAACCTGCTTCCTGTCGGACCAACTCTGCGTTTACAACCGAGGCGCTGAACCGGTCCATCTCGGGAAACCCGATGATCTCCACCCGATCGCCGAGGTTCAGTGCGGTCACAGTATTCATCCGCACGCCAAAAGCCGTCTCCGCCTGCCGTAAAAAGACGGGTCCACCGGGAAACTCCGCTGTCACCACGCCTTGGATACGCACGCGACGTTCGCCCCGGCCGGTCAGGTGAAAAGCGAGCAGCTCCGCCGCGGAAATGAGCGGCACCTGCGCCAACGCGGGGGCGGCTTCGAGGATGGTGATTTCGCTCCAGTCGCTCGAACGCACATGGGCTTCCACGAGTTGGCGGCGCTCATTGTGGTAACCGGCAGCGAGACCTCGGATTTGCACCCGGCAATCCACGAGGGAACGATCGCGCTCCAGCGGCATTTCGACGCGCGCATCGATCACGCGCGAGCCCATCGCAAGCCGCACCAAGCTGCGCCCTTCGTCCGTCGCGGTGACCGAACGGACGACCCCTTCCACCGCTACCCGCTGGTAATGGTACCGGGCGGAGACAAGGTCATCGTAGTTGGCGGGAATCCCGGGCGGAAGTTTGCCCGATCGCAGGATGCGATACGAAGACTCTCCGAGGCCGGGGAGGTAGAGCCCCATCCGCGTGATGCCCTCGACCTCGATTTCATCGCCAAGCCGGAGCACATCGATATCCTTCGGTTTAAAGAATGCACTCGACGTCTCGTCCTGCAGAAAAACTGCGCTGGGCTCGATAAAGATCACCGTACCGCGAAGCTTCGCCGTCAGTCCTTTTTGGGCTTCGGCCACGGACAACGAGCGGACCTCGATGGCTTTGGTGAGCACCTCTGCGCCGGCCAATGGGCTCCCGCCCAGCAGCCAGGCTGCCACCAACACGGAGGCAGTCGCTGCTGTGAATCGCGGGGTTCGACGCTTCATGGAGCGATGGACGTCGCCGGGCTGGGCGTAGGCAATGCTGGAATGAAGGGGGGTATACCGGGAAGTGCGCCGAGGACTTATAGGCCATTAACCGAACAACGCGGCGATGGGCTTGCCGCCGTCGGTGATCGGGACCGGACGATCCGCGTTGAGCAGTTCCTTCGCGGGATCGATGCCGAGTGCCGCGTGAATGGTCGCGTGGAAATCCGGAATTGAAACGGAATCCTCCAACACCTTCGCCGACTTCTCGTCGCTGGTGCCGTACGCGCCGCGATGCAGCAAGCCACCGCCTGCAAGCACCATCGTGAAGACGCTGCCCTGGTGACCACGACCACCGCCGCCATCAAAATCCCAAGGCCGGCCAAACTCGGTCGCGACTACAATCAACGTGCGGTCGAGCATCTTTCTCTCCTCCAAATCCTCCATCAACGAAGCGAGGGCGGAGTCGAGTTCCTGAATCAGGATGTGCTGTTTGAGTTGTCCGGAAAGATGCGTGTCCCAGCCTGTGCCGTTGATGAAATTCAAATTGTGCGAGACTTCGATGAAACGCACGCCGGACTCGATGAGGCGTCGGGCGAGAAGGCAGCGCTGGCCGAACTCGCTGCCGTAGCGTTGCCGGACGGAGGCCGGCTCCTCGGACAACTTAAAGTGTCGCATGAAATCGGTGCCAGTGAGCCGCAACGCCTCGCTTTGCGCCAGTTCATGATCGACCAAGGCGGGGCGATCCTCGCCACTCGATTGCAGCGGTGCGAGCAGCTGCCGCCGCCGTGCGGCGCGATCGGCATCGATGCCGTGGGGCCGGGCAAACCCCGCCGGACCGGACTCCGTATCCAAAGTGTAGATATAGCCATGCCGGCTGCCGAGGAAGCCGGGTCCGCGACTGATATTCGGCGAACCAATGAGCATGTACGGCGGCACGGTGTCACTCGCGGCGCCGCGTTCGTGGGCGACGACGGATCCAATCGATGGATACACCGTGCTGCCGCTGGTCAGCCGACCGGTGTGCACGAGATTCGTGGCAAAGGCGTGTTCGTCGATGACGTGATGATTGACCGTGCGAATGGCCGTCAGCCGGTCGGCGAGGCGCGCGGTGCGGGCGAGATGCTCGGTGAAGCGCACCCCGGGCACCGCGGTATCGATGACATCGTAGTCGGTGCCGGGAATTTTCGGTGTGCTCTTGGGATTGCCCCGGGTCTTCGGGTCGAAGGTGTCGACCTGCGACATCCCGCCGCCGAGCCACATGAAAATACAGTGATCGGCCTTGCCGCGCAGTGGAGCCGTCACGGGCTGGCGACTAGGGCTGGCGAGCAGCGAGCGGGGAAGCGTGGAGGCGGCCGCGAGGGCGGCGGTTTGAGCGAGAAAACGGCGACGATTCATGGGGAAGGGTGGGGCTGATCGGTGACCGGGCGGGGGAAAATTTAGAGTGGGTTTGCCAGGCGGCCACGGGGGGCTCCCGGTTGGAGCGCGAATGGGCGGAGGTCGTCCGTCCAGAGTAGGTTGTGGATCATAGAATGGTTGTCCACTCGGGGGCGTTGATCAGGGCCCAAACGACATCTTCAAACCGGGCGCGCCAGTCGGCGTTGAGGCGCTCGGTGGGCGGATCACCTCGCGCGGCAGCCTCGGCTTCCTTCAGGCGCAGGACGTTCGCCTCGATGTCGAGATGGTTGTACCACGAGACGTACGGAGTGCGCACCCGTGGTTTCGTTTCAGCGAGTGCGTTGACGCTCGGTGGCACGAGCCGCTGTTCGTAACCGGGCGCGAGCATGGCGCGATATGAAGCGCGTTCGTCGGCCGAGGGCCGGCGCGTGAGCAGGCGCAGAAACAGCCGGTCGATTAGCGTATCCAAACTTTGGATTTCAGCGACCAGGTGAGTGAGCTCGTGATCGTCGCTCAGGCGCGTGAGCCAGCTGGCCATGACGCCGTTGGCGAGCAATGCGGACTGCAGGATGTTGGGGGAGTTTTCCCGCATGTTAATCGCATCCTGCCGGGAACTGCGCCAGCCGAACGCTTCGAGCACGTCGACGACCGCCTGGATGCGCGGGAGCATCAGACTGGGCCGATCGCGCTCGTTGGACGTCGAGGTCAGCATCCAGGCACGGCGGGGTTTCCCCAGCGTGATGGAGTTCGCCTGGGCGCGCGCGCCATCCACATCGAGACTAGCTTCTTCCAGGGTGAAGGGCTTGCCCGTGGCGGCGAAGAGAGAGTCGACGACCTGCTCGGCCGTGAGACGCCGGGTGGCGGGTGAAATGAACAACGGACTCGTTGTCACGAGCGTGTGATCCACCGCGCGTTGATAAGCGTGCGAGGTGAGAATGAGGCGCGCGATCGGCTTCTGCTGGTAACCGGAGCGGACAAATTCGCGGGAGAGCCAGCGCAGGAGTTCGGGATGCGTGGGCTCACTCTTTTCCCAATCGCCGATGGTGGCGACGAGTCCGCGACCCATCAGGCGTTCCCAAATCCGATTCACCATGACCTGCGCGAAGCGTTCGTTCTGCGGCGCGGTGATCAGCGCGGCGAGGCGATCACGGCTGTCGTCGCGACGCTCGGCGAGCGCGGTGGCAGTGGCTTCGTCGCAGAATTCCTGGAAGGGCCAATCCGGTTTCACGGCCGTTCCTGGCGGGAGCGTGACCTCGATCAGCGGCTTGCGTCCGCCGAGACTGAGATGCTCCAACGAAACGCTGCTCGTGGCTGGCACGGTAAGCGGCGAGCGATTCAACATCGCGGCGAGCTGAAAGAGATCCTCCTGCTTCGAGCGATGGGCGGGCGCGTCGTGACAGCGGGCGCATTTCATCTCGATGCCGAGAAACGCGGAGCTGACGATCACGCCTTTGGCGGCGAGCGGAGAATCGTTCTGCGGCGCGACCCCGAAACCCGCGGGGCCGCCGTAACGTTCACTACCTTCGAGGCGGAGTAGCTCGGTGACGAATAGATCGAGGGGCTTGTCGTCGAGCAGCGACTCGTAAATCCACCAGCGAAATGGACCGGTATTGTTCAGGACCGAGTTGATGATATTCGGATTCTCCGCGAGCACGTCCTGCCAGTAACCCATGTTGTGGTCGGCCCACCGTGGATCGGCGAGCAGGCGGTCGATGACCCGGGTCCGGCGGTCGGGCGCGGGGTCGACGAGAAACGCCTTCAGCTCCGATTCCGTCGGCACCACGCCGACTGTATCCAAAGTAACACGACGGAGAAACGTGAAGTCATCGGAGAGTGCGGTCGGGGTGAAGCTGTCGACTTGAAACTCCGGCCAGGCGGCGCCGTCCTTAATCCAGCGCGAGAGCAGATCGATTTCCCTGGCTGAAAGCGGGTCGCCCTTGGCCGGCATGACGTCGTCGGGATCCGTGGAGGTGACGCGTTGAATGAGCGCACTCTCGGTCGGCCGATACGGCACAATGGCGGGGCCGTCGGCGTTGCCGCCGAGGAGTGCTTCGGAGGCGAGGTCGAGGCGGAGTCCACCTTTGACCTTCGAGCCTTGATGACAGCTGTAGCACTTGCTCTCGAGAATCGGCCGCACGTCGCGGAAGTAATCGACGCTGCCTTGGCTCGCGGGACGAATCTGCGCAGCAACTTCGGCGATGCGGGAGCCGATGAAATGA
This sequence comes from Opitutales bacterium, assembly GCA_038320495.1. Classification (GTDB taxonomy): domain Bacteria; phylum Verrucomicrobiota; class Verrucomicrobiia; order Opitutales; family Opitutaceae; genus ER46. Next base: position 6,191 of record JBBQEG010000324.1, read on the forward strand.
TCGACCACATTGTGCGCCGGCAGGCCAGACGGAAGCGCCGGGACGGCGACATCGGGCGTCGCGGCCAGCCAGTCGCTCGCGGCACGA
>JBBQEG010000325.1:0-6215 GCA_038320495.1 Opitutales bacterium
GCAGGGAGCATCCACCAGAATGCCGTCGAATTTCGTTTTGGTCGGGAGTTGCGCGGAGCCGTTCCAGGAAGCGACGCGGTAATTGAAAATCTGCGCGCGGGAAGTGCGGCGCTTAAGGATTTGCAGGCGACGCTCGTTGCGGTCGCTGCCCCAGATCACGCCTTTGTTGCCCATGAGATCGGCGAGGTGGAGGAGTTTGCCGCCTTCTCCCGCGCAGGCATCCCACCACGTTTCCCCGGGATTCGGGACGCAGGCATGACCGACGAGTTGCGAGGCGAGATCCTGGATTTCGAAGGCGCCCCGATGAAACGCCGGCGTCGTGAAAAGGTCTTGCGTGCCGGTAAAACGAAGAGCATCGGGCGCGCGGTCCGACACCTCGCACTGGCCGAGTTCGCGGGCCAGTTTCTGCGCCGTTCCAGGGCGGGCCCGGAGCCAGAGTGCCGGCTCGCGCTGAAGATGGCGAAGGTACTCGGGCGGGACATCCATCTCCTCGTGCAACCACGCCGGAATGGCGCGCGCTGCCAGCGTTTCCGGCTTCACTGAGGTTTCGTCCGCATTGAAACGCGTCTGCAGTGCGGTCGCCTTCACGAGCTTTTTTTGCAGTGAGAGATCGTGATCCAGCCATTGCAGCCACCGATAATACGCGAAGACCGCACGGCTGATGCTGCGCCGATCGCTTGGCCCCAAATGCCGCGTCTCCAGAAAGTAATGACGCAGGGCACCATCCGCGGGAACGCCCTCCTGGGCGACAGCAGTCAGGATGCGGGCGGCGTGATTAAGGACGGCGGATTCGACCATGATCCAATTCACGTAATACGTGGAACGTAGGGAAGGAAAGCGGCGAATGGACTGTCCGCGAATGGATTGCCCGGGGTGACACAGACATTCCTGTCTGTGCCTTGGGTTGACTGCGCCTGGGGTCGTTTGCGCCTGGGCGACGGAATCGGGGAGCCCGAACAGGCAGGAATGCCCGTGTTACTCCGATCTCAGCCGCGTTTCTTCCAGCGTCGATCTTCCTTCAATTCCACTGGCCGCGTTTCCAGCTGTACGCCAGCGACTGCGGGATGCGCCCGCAATTGCTGGAAGGCCGCCGCGTTCACCTTCCAGGACAACGCGGAGCTCACCTCCGCGATCGTCGTGACCCGGTCCTCAAAAACAAAGCCGAACTGCATGCGCGTCTCGCCCGCCTGGTGGTTGAGTACATCGCGCAATTGTTTCAGGAATGCGGAGATCTCCGGATGCTCCGGATGAAGCAGCCACGTCACCTTTTTTACGATCCCGGCGATCTGGCCGTCGAGCGGATAGAGCTCCTTCACGTTGATGCGCGGGCCCTCCTGGTTGACGATGATGTTGCCTTGCACGAGGACCGTCGCGTTTTCCTGCAGGCTCTTGCCGTAGTTCTCATAACCGTCGGCAAACATGTTCAGGCTGACCGTTCCTTTCTTCGTCGCCAAGGTGAACGCCGCCCACGGGCGATTATCCTTCTTGGAGAGTCGCTTGATAATATTACTCGCGATGCCGCAGAGGCGGAACTCCACGCGATCACCTTGGAGCAACAGATCCTCGATAGCGTACGTGTTGATGGACTCCGCGAGACCTTCATACGCATTCATCGGATGGCCGGTCACGTAAAAGCCGAGGAGCTCCTTCTCAAACTGGAGCCGGTTATCCGCGGTCAGTACCTTGCGCTCAACCGGTGCGGAGGCGGCCTTGCCGATCTTGGGTGCAGCGGGAGTGTTGCTCCCGCCGAGATCAAACATGTGATCATCGGTTGGCGGTTGTCCCGCTATATTGTTTTTCCCATTGGTGGTAGCAAGGACGCTGGGAGCGGTGGGCGCGCGACGCGTGTGTTTCAGCAGATTGCCAAACTCGGCCAGCAATTCCTCCCGGTCGGGCAGGGTGGCGGGCGCACGGGTTTCGCTCATGTCGAAGAGCATCGATTCCGCGGGCTCTTCGATCTTCGCGAGGGCGGGGACATCTTTGCGAAGCGCGGGATATTTGCGCTGCAACTCGCCAAGTGCGGTCAGCGTGTCATCGATCTGCGCGAAGAGGTCTTCGCGCGGCGCGCCGCTGAAATCAAATGCGCCGGTTGCGATGAGGTTTTCCAGGACGCGCTTGTTGATCGCCCGCGAATCCGCGCGGATCATGAAGTCGGCAAAATCAATATAGGGACCGTTCTTCTCGCGCTCCTCGAGGATTTTTTGGGCAGCCTGTTCGCCGACACCCTTGATGCCGGCCAGCCCGAAGCGGATGGCGGCATCGCTCTCGCTCGCGCTCGCGCTCGCGGCTTCGCCGGATGTGCCGGCGGAGGCGGCGCCTGATTCGTGACCGGTGGACTGCCAGCCGCCGGCCGCCGCGCGGCCGGCTTTCGCCGACTGCCGAAAGACCGGGGTGAACATCTCGCGGCTTTCGTTTACATCGGGGCCGAGCACGTTCAGACCCATGGCTTCGGCTTCAGCGACGAAATGCGAAACCTTTTCCGCGTTGCCGAGCTCGGCCGTGAGCACGGCGGCCATGAACTGAACGGGGTAGTTGGCTTTCAAATACCCGGTCTGGTAACTCAGCATCGCGTACGCGGCCGAATGGGATTTATTAAAGCCGTAACTCGCGAACTTGTTGAGGAGGTCGAAGATCTCGTTGGCCTGCTTCTCGCCGATATTATTCACGCGCTTCGCGCCTTCGACGAACTTGAGCCGCTCCTTCGCCATGGCGTCGGCATCCTTCTTGCCCATTGCGCGTCGCAGCATGTCGGCGCCGCCCAGCGAGTAACCGGCGATGATCTTCGCGCACTCCATGACCTGTTCCTGATAAACAATGATCCCGTAGGTTTCCTGCAACGACTGCTCGAGCAGCGGGTGCGGATAGATGACCGTCGACGGATCCTTTTTGCCGCGGGCATAATCCGGTATAAACGCCATCGGACCCGGCCGGTAGAGCGCGCCAATGGCATTGATGTCATCAATATTGGATACGCCCACCAGTTTGCACGCGTTCTGCATGCCGGGAGATTCCAACTGGAACACGCCGACTGTCTTGCCGGCGTTCAAGATTGTATAAGTCTTCGGGTCGTCGAGGGTCAGTTTTTCTATATCAAACGCGGGATCAGCGGTGCGGCGCACATTGTCGACGGCGTCAGCGATGACCGTGAGCGTTTTCAGCCCGAGGAAATCCATCTTCAGCAGGCCCAGTTTGCCGACCGCGTTCATGTCGAACTGCACCGTGACATCGCCTTCCTGCAGCGTGAGTGGGACGAACTCGTCGAGCGGTTTGTCGGTGATGATGATACCGGCGGCGTGTTTGCCGGTGTTGCGCACCATGCCTTCGAGCACGCGCGCCTGCTCGTAGATTTTTTTCGCGACCGGATTTTTCGTCACCTCATCGCGCAGTTCGGTGCTTTTGGTGACGGAGTCCTCGAGCGTGATGTTAAGCTCGTCGGGAATCATCTTGGCGAGCCGGTCGGCGTCGGCGAACGCGAGATTATGCACGCGCGAAACATCACGCATGACCATCTTCGCTCCGAGTGTGCCGTAGGTGATGATATTGGCCACGCAGTCGCGGCCGTATTTTTCGCGGACGTAGTTGATGACCTCTTCCCGCCGGCGCATGCAGAAATCGATATCGAAGTCGGGCGGGGAAACGCGCTCGGGATTGAGGAAGCGCTCGAACAGGAGCTTGAAGCGAATCGGATCCAGATTGGTGATACCGAGGAGATAGGCGATCAGACAACCGGCGCCGGAACCACGACCGGGGCCGACGGGCACGCCGTGTTCCTTGGCCCAATTGATAAAATCCCACACGACGAGAAAGTAGTCGACGAAGCCCGTGACGTTGATGATCGCGAGTTCATAGCCCATCCGCACGGCCAGCTCTTCCTCGAGAGCGAGTTTGCCATAGTCGGGCGGCTGCGGTTTCTGCCCGGGCGGGAGATCGCGGACGATGGCGAGGCGTTCGGCAACGATAGGGCGTTGCGCCACCTCGACGTAATCGAAACCGTACCGGACCTTGAGGCCTTTGATGCAGAGGTCGTGCAGGTACTCCGGCGGCGTGAAGCTGCTCTTGATTTCGGGTGGGAGCGGGTAACGCGGGTAACGTTCGCTGCCCTTGGGAAACGGAATCGAGAGCTCGCACATTTCGGCGACGAGCTGCGTGTTCGTCACCGACTCGGGGACCTCCGCGAACAGCTTCTCCATCTCCTCGCGGGACTTCAGGTAGAACTGGTTTCCCGTGAAACGCATCCGGTTTTCCTCGTGGATCTTTGATCCCGTCTGGATGCAGAGCATCGCGTCATGCGGGCCGGCGTCGGCGTTGCGCACGTAGTGAACGTCGTTTGAACAGATCACGTTCAAGTTGAACTCCTCCGCGAGCTTGAGCAGCCCGGGGATGATCTTGATCTGCTCGGGGATGCCGTGGTCCTGGATTTCGACGAAGTAGTTTTCGCGGCCAAAGATCTCGACGAACCGGGCGCATGCTTTCCGCGCCTCGGCATAGCGGTCGTAGAGCAGGTGTTGGGGCACAAGCGAGGCAAGACAGCCGGTGAACCCGATCAGGCCGTTCGCATACTTCGCGAGCGTCTCGATATCGGTGCGCGGCTTGTAATAGAAGCCCTTGATATGGGCGTCGGAAACCAGCTTCAGGAGGTTCTGATAACCGGTGAGATTCTTGGCCAGCAGGCCGAGATGGAAGATCGATTTTCCCTCGTCGGAACGACCGTGTTTTTCGAGCCGGGACGTCTCCACCAGATAGAGCTCGCAACCGATCAGCGGCTTGATGCCTTTGGCCTTGGCCTGATTGTAGAAGTCAATGGCGCCAAAAAGATTACCGTGGTCGGTCAGGGCCATCGCGCTCATGCCCAGTTCATGTGCGCGGTCCATCAGGCGATCGATCCGGCAGCAACCATCGAGGAGACTGTAATCGGTATGGACGTGAAGGTGGACGAAGTTCTTGTCTGCGGTTGCCACGGATGGGCTGAAACAAGCTTCTCACGAAGCGCGTGCAAGGGCGGAATGGATCGATTTCCAAAGGGAAGGAATTTGGAGGCTGACAGCGGGGACTGAAGGGCGTGAAAACAGCCTGGGAAAACTCTCCCAAAAAAGCCGTTGACGAATCCGTCGGGGGGTGGCCTAGTGATCGACTTTTCCTTTCACCACTCGTCCGATTACGTCCGTCCACATGGCCATCGAAATTAAGATCCGCAAGAACGAGCCCATCGACCGTGCGCTCCGTCGCATGAAGAAGAAGCTCGAGCGCGAGAACATCATCAAGGGTACCCGCGCGAAGCGTTACTACGAGAAGCCGTGCGAAAAGCGCCGTCGTAAGAACAAGGTGCAGGCCTTCACCCAGATGCTGCGCCGCCGCTACGCGGAATAAGTCCGTCGCTTTGACGGTGAATCACTTTTGCCGCGCCCTGCATTGTGCAGGGCGCGGCTTTTTCGCGTCTGGGACGGAGAGCGATTTCCGGTTGTCGTTGCCGTGATACGCGTAGCATTTGTCGTTAAGATTGGCTCCCTTCACCTGTGAAACCGCCGCTGGCCCTGTCCACCTGTTGGTGCTCCCACCGGCATTCGGATGGTTACGCGATGGTTCAGGAGATGGCTTCGCTCGGGTTTCAGCATGTGGAGCTCAGCCATGGGATCCGGATTCCGCTGGTCCCAGGGATCCTTCGGGCGGTCGACGCGGGCGTCGTCACGATCTCTTCGACGCATAATTTTTGTCCGCTGCCCACCGGGATCGATCGCGCGGCTCCAAACCTTTTTCAACCGTCGGCGGTGGGGCGTCAGGAGCTGAAACAGTGGCAGATCCACACGCGACGTTCGCTCGATTTTGCGGCGCGGGTGAAGGCCCGCGTGCTGGTTTGCCATCTCGGTCGCGTCGAGTTTTTGTGGTTTCACCCCGCTCGCGCCGTCGATCGCTATCTGCGCGATCATCCGGGCGCCGGTCGCAATCCTGCTGATCTTCGTTTCCGCGCGGTGCTCGCGAAATCAGTCGCCCGGCTGCGACACCGGTTGCCGCCGTTCTGGGCGCGAGTGCGAGCGAACGTCGCCGAAATCATCGCTTACGCGGCGGAAAAAGGGGTTAAGCTCGGTTTCGAGAACCGGGAACGCTTCGAGGAACTGCCCCTCGATTCCGACTTTGCGAGCTGGCTGGGCGAGTTTGCGCCCGGTGTTCCGGTGGGCTATTGGCACGATACGGGGCATGCGGACATCAAGGAGACGATG
>JBBQEG010000326.1:0-6212 GCA_038320495.1 Opitutales bacterium
TCGCCCCCGTGGGTTTGCAGCTGAATCGGACCTTGCGGCGGGATCGGGCGACGCTGCGCGGCGGGGAGCTTGATATCATAGTGGTTTTCCAGGATGGCGTGATCGACGACGTGTCTATTGTTCAGCCACACGCTCACGCGGCTGCCGACCATGAGGACGCGCACCTGATTCCATTCGCCGAATGGTTTGTCCGCGACGACCAAGGGATCGCGTCCGGGCGCACCGACCGAGTTGTTGAAAAGCCCGCCGGAACCCTTGTTCGGAGTGCGATCGGGCCGCTTCGCCTGGTTCGGCTGGTTGATGTCCCAAATCTGAATCTGCGGAACACCGCGGAGATAGATTCCGGAGTCGGCGCCGGCGACGGTCTTATAATCAAGGAGGAGTTCGAAATTGCCGTAGTCCTTGATCGTGGTCGCGTAGGATCCGAAGCCATCGTTGACCAGTTCGTTGCCTTCCACGTACCAGTGCGGCTTGCCGGTCTTTTCGCTGATCGCGGACATGGTGGCGGTCCATTTGGCGATCTGCGCCGCGCGATCGGCCTCGCTCATCTCCAGTAGCTTTCGATGATCAAACGTCGTGCCGCCGCGCCAACCAGCGAGGTCGCGACCATTGAATAAAGCTGAGAAACCCGCCGGCGGTTCCGCCGCGCGGAGCCCGGTGACGCTGAGCAGGAGGACGAGGGCAAAGAACAATCGTTTCATGGCGAGAAAGGAGGGGTAATGCGAGCGCTCGAACGCCCGGAGCGCCGGTATTTCTTCCCGTTTAGGCCTCGCGACACAAGCTTCCGCTGAGGGAAATCACAGCAGAGGAGCGAAATCTTTGCACTGGTCAGTTACCAGAAGAAAATTGGGAAATGGGGAAAGCGGAAAATTGGATAACCCAAGGCAACCAAGGATGGCTGCGAACCAGCTCGGGCCTTCCGTTCACCCGTCACCCGTAGGTCCGCGCTCGCGCGTGTACTCAGGGAGCGTTCCCGATGGGACAGAGGCCAGGAAACCGGGCGTGGCTTCAGGGAGCGACCGCGGGCGTCGGCCCTTTCAGGAATGTCTCCCTCAGGTACGCGAGCACATCGTGAATTGCCTGCGGCGGCAGGACGTTGCCGAACGGCGGCATCATCTTTCCGTCGGCCTGCACCTTGCCGTTGCCAATGATGGCGAGGAGTTCTGCGTCCGGCTTCTTCAGCGGGCTATCCACCGCGGTGTAGTCGGGCGTGCCGACTTGAGGGGAGCCTTTGCCGTCGGCTTGGTGACATACCATACAGTTCAACCGGTAAATCTCCGCGCCCCGGGTTGCGTCCGCCGGTCGTAGAGCCGCTGCCGTCGCGGCGACGAGCTTGGTGGGGCCTGGCTTGGTGTCGCCCGAGTGCAGGCGGTTGAGGGTGTAATAGGCGGACGTGTTCGACAATGCCCGGCCGGTTTGGCTTATCACTTGGTTGCTGATCGTGAACTCGTAGATGAAGCCGGGTTGAACTTCGAGGAGCTCGAGTTCCAGCAGATGCCCATCCGGCGTGAGCCGGGCATTCGACACCGGCACGTCGGCTTCAACCATTCGCAGCGAACCATCCAGCGGGTGGTAATTATATTGAAAGCGTCGCACGTTATAATGAGCCGGATTTGCCGCCGACGCGGTCATCGAAGTGGTGAAGCGCAGCGCGAAACCCTTTTCCGTGAGGCGGAGGGTTTGGATCTCCACCGGTGTTTCTCCTGTCCACACGACCCGCTGGATGCCTTCATTGCCTTGAGTGGACATCCATCCGCGGACGGTCTGGGCAATATAAAGTGCGCCATCGGGGCCAAAGGCGTTGTGCATGCCGCCGAGGCGCAGGCCCTGGCCGCGGAGGAAAGGGAATGTGGCGCCCTGGTAAGCGCCGGCGACCTTCTCGAGATCGACGCGCATAACCAAATTGGAGACATCGCCAAGAAAGATCTGGCCCTTGAAGGGACCGAATGTCCCTTGGGTCGTATCCCAGACCGGCTGGCCCGGCGAGGTGCCCATCAAACCGCGCGGCAAATAGACCGTGGGCGGCCGGCGCATTTCTGCGAGTTGCGCAACCGTGAGGTTCCGGTCCTTGAAATCGGGATGCCACTTGAGCGGATCCGGATGACCATAAAACCCATCCTGCTCGACGTGCATCAAGGTCGACGTCGGTACCCAGGCTCCGGATACGTCACTGACGAAGAGCTCGTTGTCCGGGCTCACGCCAATGCCCAGCGGCTGGCGGAAACCGGTGGCGAAAGGCGTGAACGTGCCGTCAGGTGACACCCGGAATACCCAGCCCTGATAGCGCGCGACCGACCGGTGCCCGTCTGGGATCGGCCCTTTGCCCGTCCAAGGCATGTACATCTCCGCCTGCAGGGGACCGCGGACCCACGGCAGTTCGCGGCCCTGGCCGAAGGACACCATGCCCGACCCGAAATAGAAGTTTCCGGCGCGGTCACGATCGAGTCCGTAAGTAAACTCGTGGTAGTTGCCAGTGATGCCCCAGTCGTCGGCCAGCGTTTCGTAGACATCCGCTACGCCGTTGCCGGTGGTGTCGCGCAGCCGCGTCAGCTCGGGGCGCTGGATCACGACGACGTCCGATTCGCTGTTGGCCACGACCCCGAAGCCTTCATACAGGCCGGAGGCGAAGCGCCGCCAAGCGTCACCGGGCACATCTCGGATCCACACTTCACCGCGGCGATTTGTGACGACCAGGCTGCCCTTGGGGGTGAACGCGATGCCGGAGATTTCCGGAATCATTTGTTGGGGGAGGGAAAGCGTCTCGACCCGATAGGCGTTCGAACGCTGCATCGGCCGCAGGCTGAAATTGCGCTCGACGTTTGCGCCAGCCGTGACGTTGAGCGTGATCTTAGTGTCCTCGAAATCATCCGCGAGCACCCAGAGTAGATAGTCGCCGGGCGGCACGGAGAGTTGATAAAGCCCCTCGGCGTTGGCGCGCCCGATCACCTGGCTATTTTCGCGCGACGCGAGCGCGGGGCCTTCGAGCTTCACCTGGGCGCCGCTGACCGGGGCGCCGGTTTCGGCATGCAGGAGAGCTCCGGAGACGCTGACCATCTGAGCCAGCGCCGTCGGGTTTAAAGCGAGAAACGAGAGGGCGCTGGCGCCCGCTATCAGGCAGCGGAGAGTGAACCAGCGACGCAGGAATAAGGCCGCGACCGGAGGAGGACGGGAGTGGCTCATGGCGTGAGCAACGCCTTGCGGCGGATTTCGATGGTGAATTCTCCGCCGGCGGGGGAATTGAAGCTGGCCAGCGGGCCGTCGCGTTCGAGGCCGCGTACGATGACCTCGGACTTCGTTTGGGGCTCGAGGTTGAGCCAGAGCGGCGTCCTGCCGGGGCCGACGCGAAAGGTGCGGAGCAGGGAGCCGGGGGTGCTTCCGGCGCTGAACGTTTCAAAGACGTCGCGTCCGCCAATTTGATAGTGAAACTCCGGGATGCCGGCGCGCAGCGTGTAGCCGCGAAAGCGCAAGTGGGACGCGGCATTCGGAGCGGCGGCGCGGAAAGGTTGCCATTCCTTTTCCTGATAAAAGATCTCGCCGAAGAAGCGGGCTGGCTCGCCCTGTTTAGTAATCCAGCGGGGGCGCAAGTCGACGAAATCGCCGTCCCAAATATAGTTGATGCCGCCGCGGACCGGATCGAGGCAGAGGCTCGGGCCGTTGGGCAAGGTGATCGCAAACGCACCGGGATACGACTCGGGCATGAAGGTGCGTTGCACGACCGTTTCCGCGCCGGGGATGGGGCGTTGCGCCGCCCAGAGGACGGCCTGACCGATCATCCGCTGATACGCGGGATCGGCGAAGAGTGAAGGATGACTGAAGACAATGTGCGCCATGCGTCCTTCGGCCCGGCGTCGCACCCAAGCCAAAGGTGCAGTGGCCTCGCCGGCGGTGCCCTCCATGATCATCTGGGCGTCGTCACCGAGTTGTGAATACAGCGGAAACGTCTGCTTGGTTTCGAAGTGGCGAATGCCGGAAAGGATCGGATGGGGAAACAGGTTGATGACCGTGAGAGGTGCACCGTGGGCGAAGATTGCGCCCGGCTTCGCCCCCAACACGTCGGTGGCAAACGTGGGTTCCGTGGGCCAAGCGTCCGGAGTCGCGGCGATTAAAACCAAGGGTTTTCCGGAGCGCAAATACGCACGCCACTCGGCGGCATCCGCGGCGGAGAGCGCGCCTGGCGCGCGATGGACGATAACCGCGTCCGCGGTGTAGAGGGCACGCGGAGCGGGGCTGAGATTGAACCCAAAGTTTTGCGTGAGCGCGGCCGACAGTGCGTCCAATCCATCCGCCGGCGAGCGGTCCGCCGCGACGATCGCCACGCGCAACGGCTGGGCGGCTGCTGCGGGCAAGGCGCTTCCGCTCACGCTGCCGACAACCAGAAGCAGCGCTGCGAGGGTGCGCCATCCCGCGCGACCGAGCGGAAACAGCGGCGGAGCGCAGAAGGAGTGAATCATTTCGGTGAAAAGGGGGCTCCGCGTTGAAGGGAGGTCATTTTGGTGAGCGCCCCGTTGCACTCTTTCAGCGCTGCTTCTTTTTTGCCGCACCGGGGGCGGACGCCGGCGCGGTGACCCAGTACAAGGCGTTGGCAATCGCCCCGCGGAATCCCGGCTGCTCCATGTCCTGCTGATAGCCAAGCGCGAGATAGAAGAGGCGGGAAGAATGATGGGGGCGGGTCCAGCCCACCGGCACGGTGCCATTCTTGGTTTCTCCTTCGAGAATGACCGTGACGTCGGGCGCCACTTCGGTGACGCGGTAGAGATCCTTTTTCGTATCCAGTCCCTCGACCCCGCGCCAGATGGGGTGGTCTTTGAAGTGGAGCTTGGTGGCCACGCCGAAGTTTCCGCCACCGGGTCCGCCGTATTTCGCGCCGAGTACCTCGGTGTCGAACTCGCGCCAGTTTTCCCAGCCGTGGGAGGTCGAACGCAGGGCCACAAAGCCTTTTCCAGAGGCGAAGAACCGCTTGAGGATGGCCAGGTTCTGCGGGTTAAGCGTTTTGCGGCGCACGTGAAACACCGCTGTATCCGCTTGCAGGAGACGCTCGATCCCCACGATCTCCGTTTGATCGGCGCTCATGCGCAGGACTTCGCATTCCATCCCGTGTTCCCGGCGCAAGTAGTCCGCGAGGTCGGCGAATCCCTGGTCGGTGTTATAACTCTCGGCGCCCGAAACGAAGACCACGCGGAGAGGTGATTTGGCTGGGGCTGGGGCGGCAGCAGTGAAGGACGCGAGTGTCAGCAAAGTGATGACACGGGCAAAAAAGCGGATGGTCTTCATCGAGTCAGAACGGGCTGAGGTGGGAACGGAGGTGCCGGCGTTTAGTAACTATTCCGTTACCTGACTGAAGTTCGTCAATCCTCAAAGTCCAACCTGCTGAAAGGTGGTGGTTCAGATAGGATTCGCCCGGGGTGAATTCATTTGAAAGGCAGGTGGCCGTGCGCTTGATTTTGCGGGGAAGCGGACCTGGGCCGCATCGGTCTACGGGCCCGCCTTACGGCCGGGGAAACAATTCGGTCAACAGCCGGGTGGCCGCGGTTGCCAGAGTCTCACCGCCGCCCGGGGCAATGCGGGCGCTGTCGACTTCATAGCTGCCTTCCGGAAATGCTTTTTCGTTGGGGATATAACTAATTGAACCGTTCCCGGATTGCTCCGCGATGAATGTATAGCCGAAGGGTGAGTTCTGTTTCATCGCGAGCCCGAGTTCGACAAAGGAGTCTCCCGGGTATCCGACCAGTGCGACATCGCGACCGAAGGCGATCGCTTGCACTTCGCCCGGCCACATGCCGGTCGCGGCGTAGTCAGCCAGGTCGATGGTGCGCCAGGCCTGAATCACCTGCGGAAAGGTCGCCCCGCTCCCGTGCCGCGCGAGAGTCGCCCGCGCTTGGTTTACTTGTTCGACCGAAGGCAGAGGCCGGGCCGGAACCGCCACAGGCCGCGAGGCGGCGCGCAGGGTTGCGGGTGCGATCGGCTGCAAGTTCGGATAAGTCTTCAACACCGCGGCGGCGAGGATGGCGCCGATTCGCGCGGCTTCCGCTTCCCCACTCAATTGATGCGAGCGCGACCAATCGATATGATTAATATTTCCCGACATGCCATTTATAAACAGCGTCAGCATCGCGTCGCCTTTCACGCGGGACAGCACTTCAGCCAGGGTGTGCGGGTAGTCCGCTGAGAAACGACTGCCTCCCACCACGGCGACATGCAGGGCAAAATTGACG
>JBBQEG010000327.1:0-6207 GCA_038320495.1 Opitutales bacterium
GGCGATTTGCAGGGCCCCATTGGAGCCGCCCGTGACCCGGCCTTCCATCCGTGTGCCGCTCGCGAGACGCACCGCCACCGGGGAATCCGTCGTGACACTCGTCACCTCGCTCTGCTTGATCGCGATCAAACCCGCGAAATCCGTTTCGACGGCCACGGAACCGTCAGCGATCCGCACCACCTTGCCGACAATGCGAGCGCCGTTCTTTGTCTCGACAACATCTGCTGGGAGCGGCGTAGCCAAAGCCGCAGCCACGAGGGACATGAGGACCGCACGTCCGAATTGATTTCTGTTCATTTGCATAGGAAAAGGCACGTTCTCAAACGAAAGAAACCAAGTCAAACTCTCGTGCTGTCGGTCCTTAACGCTGATTTTCGCCCCTTCCAGACGGACCTAAGCGGCAACAAACACCCATTTTGAATCTGGCAAACCCAGCTCGACACCTGTGGAGCAGCGGCATTGCCTGCCGCACACGATGTCCGCCACGCCTATCCAACGCCCCGCTCTGATTGTTGCAGACCGCTGGCGCGATTATCAGCTGATCGACTGTGGCAACGGTCTGAAGCAGGAACGCTGGGGCGAGTTCACCCTCGTGCGGCCGGACCCCCAGATCATCTGGCCACGCCACGGCGTCACACCGGACGCAAAAGGTGAGACCAAATGGAAGGACTGGGACGGCTTCTACCATCGCAGCGAACAGGGCGGCGGCAAATGGGAGTTCCGCCGCAAGCTGCCTGACTCATGGCGCATCGCATATCAGCCGCTCGGCCTTACTTTCAAGATTCACCCGACGTCCTTCAAGCACACCGGGCTTTTCCCCGAACAGGCGGTAAATTGGGATTGGTTCAGCGGCAAGATCGCCAGCGCCCGTGAAACCGGCCGCCCCGTGAACGTCCTTAACCTTTTCGGCTACACGGGTGCTGCTACAGTCGCCGCCGCCAAGGCCGGCGCCAGCGTCTGCCACGTCGACGCCGCCGAGGGCATGGTGAAGTGGAGCAAGGAAAACGCTTCCCTCAGCGGATTAACCGAAGCTCCCATCCGCTACATCGTGGACGACTGCCTCAAATTTGCCCGACGCGAACTTAAGCGGGGCAAGAAATACGACGCCATCATCATGGACCCGCCCACCTACGGTCGGGGCAGCACCGGTGAAATGTGGCGCCTCGAAGACCACCTGTGGGAACTCCTGGTCGAGTGCCGCGCCCTACTCGTCGAGCGCCCCCTTTTCTTCCTGATCAACGCTTACACCGCCCGGCTCTCCCCGACCGTGGTGGCGAATCTGCTCGCAGAATTACTTCACGACCGCGGTGGCTTCATCACCGCGGGCGAAGTCGGCCTTCCCATTCAACGCGATGGCAAAGTCCTCCCGTGCGGAATCTACGGGCGTTGGGAATCGCGGATGTGAGCGGAGTAACACAGACATTCCTGTCTGTCATCCGGAACCTCCGAACAGGCAGGAATGCCTGTGTCACTCCAGCAACGACCGCTTCACCGATACTCCGCCAGCTCCAGAATCACGCCGTCGGGATCGAGGAAGTACACCAGTGTCTTGTCGCCCGAGTCGTGTTTGACGACTCCGCCCGGCACGCGCACCGGCTCACTGAAGAGCGTCACCCCGGCCGCGCGCAGCCGCCCAATCATCGCGTCCATATCGTCGACCCGCAGTGCCAAATGGCGGATCCCAACGGTGTTCGGGAGGGAGTTTTCCACCAGCTCCACCCCGGCCGGCCGATCATAACACAGTAACTCGAGCCGCGGCTCGCCTCCCGGAGAAACCACAAAGGCCACGCGCCCTTTCACCCCGCGCAGGCCCACGATGGTGTCGATCCATTCGCCTTCCATCACTACATCCCGCGTCTTGGTGAACCCAAGGACTTCCGTATAAAAGCGCACCGAGCGCTCAAGGTCCGTTACGACTAGATTGATGTGATCGATACCGCGAATCATCGACCGCGATTCGGACGTGCGCCGGCACGACAGGCGAGCCGGGAATTTCGCGTTTGGACCCGGATCGGCAAATTCAAGTTTCGACTCTCCCTCCGACCCCTTGTCAGCTCGCCTCCATGTCATCGCTCGCCGCCGACTATTACTCCCAAGCCAATGGAATGATTGCCACGGCTTGGGAAAAAAACGCCGCCGTCCTCGCAACCTTGGCGCCCATTCTCGGCGCGTGCGTCGCCCAAGGCGGCGTGATCCACACGTTTGGCAGTGGTCATAGCGAGATCATCGCCCGCGAGATCGTCGGCCGCGCCGGCGGCCTCGTCTGCATCACCGGGATCCCCGACCCCACCGCCGGCTTTATCGAAAACCTGGTCGGCTACGGCACCAAACTCGTGGAACGTTACGACCGCCAATACCAGCTGCGGCCCGGCGAGGTCGTCATCGTGATCTCCAACTCCGGCAAAAACGCCTCGCCCATCGAGGTCGCCCTGCATGCCAAAAAGAAGGGCTGCATCGTCGTCGCCCTGACCTCCGTCGCCATGTCGTCCACCGCCGCGACCGTGCACCCCGGTGGTCGCAAACTTCATGAAATCTGCGATCATGTGCTCGATAACGGCGGTGTGCCGGGCGACACCATCCTTCGATTGACCGACGAGATTTCCACCGGCCCCACGAGCACTTTCGTCGGCTGCTCGCTCCTCAATTGGCTCATGCTCGGCACCATGGAATGGCTGAAAGCAAATGGTCACGAACTCCCCGTTCTCCGCAGTCAAAATATTCCCGGCGCCATCGAACACAATCGCGCCGTCGGTGCGAAATATCACCACCGGCTCAGCAAGCAACTCGCGTAGCCCTCGGCCCGACCCACTCCCGAACGGGGCGACCTGTAACTTATGCCTGGATACAAAATCGGGGTTGATGGCGGCGGCTCAAAAACCGAATGCATCGTGATCGATGCTGCCGGCAACATCCGCGCCCGCCATCTCGCGCCCGGCTGCAACCCCAATGTCGTAGGTCCGGAGCAAGCCCGACGCATCATCGCGGACGCACTGGCCAGCCTGCTGCAAATCGCCTTCGGGGAGGATCGCGAAACGATCACCGCCACGCATCTGTACATGGCCGGAAACCGCACTTTCTGGCGCGAATCCTCCCTTCAGCTCACTGGTTTCGGCCAGGTCATCACGGCCGATGATTCCCTGCCGGTACTGGAGCTCGCCACCAACGGCCAACCCGGGCTCGTGCTTCACGCGGGCACCGGTTCCTTTGTCGCCGCCCAAGCACCCGATGGATCCGTCCACTACGCGGGCGGCGTCGGCTGGCGGTTCGGCGATCCAGGAAGTGGATACGATCTCGGCCGGCGCGCCGTCGGCCGCGCCCTGCTCGAGCTTCAAGGCTGGGCACCCCCGTCCCGGCTCGGCCCCATCGTCCGCGACCACACCCAATTGGGCGATGCCGCGGACAGCGGCGCGGTCACCCACCACTTTTATCAGCATTCAGAGGCTAACCGCCACGTCGCCGCCCTGGCCCCCGCACTGCTTCAACTCGCCCAGGAAGGCGATCCCTCCGCCCGGGAATTGGTCAGCGAATCCACCGGGGAACTCCTCGCCCTCGCCATCCGTGTTGCCACGACCCTCTTTCCCGAGACCCCGCTCGACACCCTGCCGGCTGGCCTCAGTGGCCCGATTTTGACGCATCAGGTCGTCATGGAAGCACTCCGCTTTCGCTCCTCTCTCGCCTTGAAACCCGTCCAAGGCACGCCGATCGAAGGCGTGCGACGCCTGCTCCTCCGGGCCTGAAGTCCCACTCATTACCATGCTGCGCCTCATCGCTCCTTTGCTCGTGTTGATTCTCATCCCGTCAACCATCGCAGAATCCGTTTATCGTCTTCGCGCCGGAAATCTCACGGTTGAAATCGCGGCCGCGACCGATGCGCTCCACGCGGACTTCGGACCGCGCTTCGACCGCACCGCGTATGTGCGGCAAGTGACGCTCGGAACGCACACCTTTCTTGATCGCCCGGGTTTGTGTGACGAATTCGGTCTGCTGGGAACGGGGGTGCTCGGGTTTACCGAAGCGGGACCGACAGAAACATTTCTCAAAATCGGCGTCGGCCGGCTCATCCGTGGCACCGGCGAAACGTACCGCTTCTCCGAACGTTATCCGCTCGCGGAAGCCTTTCCCACCGAGGTCACAGCCACGACTTCAACCGTGACCACGCGGCAGCAGGCGCCGGTCGGCGAACGCTGGTCGTACGCCTACACCAAGGTTTATCACCTCTCGCCGGAAGGCCGGTTGACCCTTCGCTACACGCTCGCGAACACCGGCACGGAGACGTACTCGTTTGAGCACTACAACCACCACTGGTTTTCGTTTTCGAGTGAGCCCAGCGGTCCGGCCTACCGGATTCGCCCGGAATTCTCCGGTCCCACGACGGAGAGCTCAACCTGGACGTTTGCCCACGGCCGCCTCCATCCCTCCGCCCCCTTGCCGGCGCGCGGCGGAATTCATTGGGCCTGGGACGACGTTACCGGACCCGCTGCCGCGACCCTCGAACACTCCGTGCTCCCGCATCGCGTAGCCTTCCGCGGCGATTTTCCCCTCGCCCGTTTCGCCTCTTGGGCGAACGCCCAGGCGATTTCGCCGGAGCTGTTTCACCGCGTCACCCTGCGACCCGGCGAGTCCGCCACGTGGTCGATGACTTACACGTTCTCCGCCGAGCAGTGAGCTAAGTTGATCGCGAAGGACGGCGTCAGGAAGCCGGCGCGAGCGTCTCCGCCACCGGCGTACGGTAAGCTTTGAACGCCGGAACCACACCACCCAGCGCACAAAGTCCGATCATCGCCAGCGGACTAATCCACAGGACGTGGTGGAACGCGGTCACGTCCAAGACCACGCCGGTCTGTGCCCGAATCACTTGAGCCACGCCCGTAAATAAACCGAAGTAAACCGCATAGCCCACGATCGCTCCGAGCACGCCAATGCACGCGGCCTCGGCCAGCACCGCGCCGAAAATGGTCCGGCGTTTGGCGCCCAATGCCCGCAGAATCGCCAGGTCGCGGCGCCGCGCGCTCATGGAATTGTAGATGCTCGCCAGCACGGAGCCCGCGGCCACCAACGCCACGAGATACGCCACGAGCGCGAGGACTTGATCGAACCAGGCGATCTTCCCGAAAAGCTCCGCGATGATCGCGCCCACCGGATACGCGAACGTCAACCGGTTGCCCTGCTTGTTATACATCATGTCCATCTGCAGGCCCGCCATCGGCGAGCGCAGTTGCAACAACACCGCACTTACATCCGTCGCCGCCTTCGGATCGTGTCCGCTCATCGTCTGCAAGCCGCGCAGCGGAATCCAAATCACCCGATCCACCGGCGTATTCGTAGGCTCGAGAATGCCCGTGATCACAAAGTCGTCCGCATGTTCCGCTTTCGGGTCGAAAGCCAGCCCGTGAAAGGGCCGAAACGTATCGCCCACTTTGAGCCTGAGCCGCTGCGCTGCAAAGCTACCTGCGACCGCTTCCTTGGCGTCAGCCGTGAACATTCGCCCGCCTTTTTCCAACGCGAACGTCTTCTCCGGCGCATACTGCACCTTGAACAACTCCGGCACGGTTCCGACGAGGCGGAAACCGCGAAGATTGTCGCCCACGGCGATCGGAATCGCGGTTTTGATCAACGGGTGCCGGCGCACCATTTCGTAATCGGCCGCAGCGACATTCCCCGCCGAAGCCTCCATGTGAAAAATCGCGTTTAACACGAGCTGCAGCTTCGAACCCCGCGCCCCAAGCACTGCATCAAAACCGGTGGTCGTTTGCGTGAACGTGGCCTGCGCCTGCGTCTTCACCATCCACACGCACATGAGCAGCCCGCTCGCGAGCGCAATGCCTCCGGCCGTGACGAGCGTCGATAACGCATGCTGCCGAAGCGAACGATAAATGATCAGCGGCAGGGTCATCGGGTGGTCTCCTGAACCGCGCGGTTGATGTCACTGAAATCCCGCCGTGTTTCAAATTGCGCCAGCACGTCCTCATCATGGCTCACCAGCAGCAAGGCCGCTTGATGTTCGCGACACACCTCACGAATGAGCGCGAGCGCTTCGCGACCGCTTTTGTGATCGAGATTTCCCGTCGGTTCGTCAGCGAGGACCAGCTTCGGACGGTTCGCCAGCGCACGCGCCACGGCGACCCGCTGCTGTTGGCCGGTCGAAAGCTGTGGCGGGAAATGATGCAAACGATGTCCGAGCCCGACCCGTTCCAGCATGTCGCGCGC
>JBBQEG010000328.1:0-6205 GCA_038320495.1 Opitutales bacterium
GGCGTTTCCGCTTCGCGGGTCCAGGGGAAACCCTATCTGAACATCAAGGTCGATCGCGTGGCCATGGCCCGCTACGGCCTCAGCGCGAAAGACGTGCTGGACGCGGTGGAAATTTCCATCGGCGGCAAGAATGTCAGCACCACCATCGAGGGCCGCGAGCGTTTCCCCATCCAGATCCGCGTCGAGCGCAGCGAGCGGGACGACATCGAGGAGCTCGGTCGCATTCTCGTCGCCGCGAGGCCCGGCATGAGCGCCGCCCCCGCGGCACCGGGCGGTGGCATGGCCGGTATGGGTGGCGGAGGGGCCGCCGCTCCCGCCGCCGGAATGGCGACTGCCGGTGGCGGTGGGGAAACGGTGCCTTACATCCCGCTCGGCATGGTCGCGAAGATCACCCGCGAGGTCGGCGCGAACGAAATCGCCTCGGAGAACGGCCTGCTGCGATCCTACGTCCAGGCGAACGTCCAGGACCGGGACCTCGGCGGCTTCGTCGAGGAGATCGAGCAAAAGCTCAAGACCATCGACATGGAAGGCATGACTTACAAGATGACCGGCGAGTTCGAGAACCAACGACGCTTCACCAAGACCATGCTGCTCGTTTTACCGATGGTGATGTTGGTGATCTTCGTCTTGCTTTACTTCGTCTATCACAGCGCGGCGGAGGCCGCGCATGTCATGCTCGCCGTCCCCTTCGCCCTCAGCGGCGGCGTGCTATTACAGAAACTGCTAGGCTATAACTTCAACGGCGCCGTCTGGGTCGGTTATATCGCACTGTTCGGCACTGCCGTGCAAACCGGCGTGGTCATGGTCGTTTATCTGGAGGAAACCGTGAAGGACCGGCTGCGCGAAAAAGGCACGGCCTTCACCTACGAAGACCTCGTCCAGGCCGTGAAGGACGGTGCCCGCCTCCGCCTCCGGCCTAAGGTCATGACCGTGGCCACCATCGTCGCCAGCCTGCTCCCCATCATGTGGAGCCACCGCCAAGGCGCGGAAATCATGAAACCGTTAGCCACGCCCGTCATCGGCGGCATGTTATCCAGCCTGCTGCACATCCTCATCGTCACGCCCGTAATTTTCCTCTGGCTCCGCGGGCGGGAGTTTAAGAAAGGCACGCTCCATGCCTCGCTCGTGCAGGAACCATGACTTACGTCCTAGGAGACCCATTCTCTAACGTCCCCCATGCCCGATTCCGCCGCCGCGCCTGCCGACTGCGTCACCTACGTCGGCACACTCTGATCGGAGCGCTTGCTCATCGAGATGAAAACCCATGGGAAAAACCTGGTGTGCCACAATGACCAGATTTTCGATTACTGGACCGATCTCTGCCGATCGGGTGGAGCCACCGCCAGGGCGCGGAGATCTTGAAACCGCTGGCCACGCCCGTCATTTGGGGTATGATTTCCAGCTTGCTACGTCCCAAGGTGCCAAAATCTGCAAAGGGGCGGTAGGGATAGACCCCATGGCAAAGTCTCGGCACCCGGCAACCCTCGCAAGGAACAAACCAGCCGCTTCCAATGAACTCGAAACCAACTCGAAACGAAAGAACGCTGCAAACGCTTCTGGAGTCTGACATGTACCAAGACTATGAGCGGGCTTTCACGGATGGGACCGGGCTGCCACTCAGTTTTCATCAGCCTGACATGCTGGTGGTCGTCCACTATCCGAAAAAACAGGAGAACCCCTTCAGCGCATTGATTTCCGAAATCAAGGAAGCATGCGCCTTTAATTATGCAGCGCAGTGCAAGCTTGAGCAGGAAGCCCGGTTCGTGCCAAAGACTACGAAGTGTTTCGCCGGCCTTTGCGAGACGGCAGTGCCGGTGAGAGTCGGCGATAACCTGATCGGATTCCTTCATACCGGACAAATATTCCTACAGCAGCCTGACCAAGCTGGATTCAACCGGGTGGCTGCCACTCTGGTGAAGTGGGGCAGCGAGGTGGATCTGAAGAGATTGGAAGACGCCTATTTCAACACCCGGGTTCTCACGGCCAAGCGATACGATGCACTCATCCGGCTGCTAGACACCTTTGCCAAGCACCTCGCCTCGTGCAGCCACGCGCTCGTCTTGAATGCTCCGCAGAATGCATCTCCCGCGATGGCGCGGGCGCAGACATTCATTGCGGATCATTCCGACGAAGAGCTATCCCTGTCCACCGTCGCTCAGGTGGTGAACATGAGCGCGACTTACTTCAGCGAGAAATTCAAGGAAGCCACCTCGATCAATTTCGTTGAATTTGTGGCCCGCACCCGGATCGAAAAGACCTGCAACCTGCTGCAGAATCCCAATCTGCGCATCAACGAAATCGCCTTCGAAGTCGGCTTCCAATCGCTTTCCCAGTTCAACCGGACCTTTCGGCAAGTTGTGGGTGAATCGCCGCGAAGCCATCGTGCGAAGCTCGCGCTTCACTAACGCCGGACCACTCAAGCGCGATTGCCAAAACGGCTGGGAAGATTCAAGTCATCGGGAGCAACTCTTTCGATGCAAATGTCCCGAAGAAGTGCGGGATGATTCGGAACGAACGCGTAGCGCGATGATGAAGCTGGAGTGAGTATTCACCTGTCATTGTAACCTCAAATCCCAGTGCCTCTCAACGATCAAAGTCCGGGAGCATCCCCAACCGAACTCATGGAACCCAAGGATATCGCGGTCGAGATACACACCGAGCATGGGCCGGTTTTCATCGGCGACTCTTCATCCGTGGAGATGCGAACCGATGACGGAACGGTGCTTCTGATCCCTGCCGGCAACACCTACATGAGCATGCTTCAGCGATCAACGATTACCCTCAGGTGCGGGTCGGTCTTCAAAACCTTCGACCTGAAGAACGCCACCGCGGGACTGCACGGCAGGCATCTCACGGTCCTTGCCGGAGAGATTTCACCATCCGCAACCCCTTCCCCATCGTCATCCGTCCTTGATGGCGTCTCCACCATCTGAACCCCTCACGAAAATGGCAGCAGGGATTGATCCCTGCTGCCATGGAAGTTTCGAGGTATCTTGTGGGCTCAACCTTTGAGTGGAACGACAACCATGCATTCCTTGCCCTCGGCATTGACGATCGAAACCGTGCGATTACCCGGCCGATTCCCCACGCTTTTGACGGTGAAATCCTTTTTGCAGGAATCGCAGTGGACCGACCCGCCGTCGTGACAGAGCGCTTCGGTTTCCTTCTCATCGCCGACCTCCTTGATCGTGACCGAGTCGCACATCTTGCAGACGAGGGCGTAGCGGTCGCCAGCCTTCATGGCCTTGATCGCTTCCTCGGAATCCGCTTTTTGATAGGTCTTGTTCGGGATCGGCTGATTGGCCCGCTGGGCGGACAGGGTGGTGGCAAAGCCCAGTGCGAGACTGAGGACGATGATATTTGTTAGTGTCTTCATCTTTTGTTTATTTGAAATGTTAGTTTTTTGGATTCAGGGAAATGCAAGTTACCCCGCATACCTTACCCACGCTACGCATGACTCCCCCATTAGTGCGCATTTTTTCGGAATCGCGGCAGCGGGCTGGCCGGTGCGGAGGGGTTCCGCGGCAGTGGTGAAGCCACATTAGGCGGGCTCGTGCCAGGCGAGGAGCCACAGGGCGTTCAAGACGACGACGATGGTGCTCCCCTCGTGCAGGACCACGGCGACGCTCAGCGGAATGACGCCAAACCCCGAGGCGATCAGGAGCACGGCGATGACGCCGAGCGCGATCACGAGATTCTGGCGGATGATGCGCGCGCTTGCCCGGCTCAGGCCGATGGCAAAGGACAATTTCCCGAGATCGTCGCCCATCAACACGACATCGGCGGTCTCCAAGGCGACCGCGGTGCCGCCAGCGCCCATCGCCACGCCCACCGTGGCCGCAGCCAGTGCGGGCGCGTCGTTCACACCATCGCCGATCATCGCGGTGACGCCGCGATCCTGTTCCAGTTCACGAACGACTGTTAGCTTTTGTCCGGGCAGCAACTCCGCGCGGACATCGGTGATGCCGATCTTTTCGGCGATCCGGAGGGCAACGGAGGTGTTGTCGCCGGTGAGCATCACGAGGCGTTCGATGCCCAAGGCCCGCAGCCGTTTCATCACCTCTCCGGCCAGGGGCCGCGGCTCGTCGGCGAGGGCGATGACGCCGATGAATTTCCCCGCGCGACGAATGATCACCGTGGTCTGCCCCGAGGCTTCCAGCCGGGCGATGGTTTCCGCCAGCGGTTTCCCTCTCTCCGCCGCGCCATCTGCGGAAAAGGCGCGGAGGGCTCCGACCAGAATTTCCGCATCCTCCACGCGCGCTTGAATGCCTTTGCCCGCGAGGTTTTCGATATCGGTGGCCGAGGGAAAACTGAGGTTTCGCTCGCGGGCCATCTTCAAGATGGCGGCAGCCAGCGGATGGCTGGACTGCTCCTCGACGGCGGCGGCGATGCGCAGGACTTCGTCCTCGGACGTGCCATCCAGGCCGATGACCTGCGAGACCGCGAACTTGCCGGTGGTGAGCGTGCCGGTTTTGTCGAGCGCCACGGTGTTCAGACGTCCGAGGCTTTCCAAATGGATCCCGCCCTTGATGAGCACGCCACGACGGGCCGCCTGGGCGATGCCGGCGAGCACTGCCGCCGGCGTGCCGATGGCCAGCGCGCAAGGCGACGCGGCCACGAGCAACAACATGCCCCGGTAGAAACTCGCGCTCCACGTCCAGTCAAACACGAGCGGCAGGAGCACGATGACGAGAAGCGTGCCAATGAGCACCGCGGGCACGAAGCGACGCGCGAATGTTTCGGTGAACCGCTGGGTCGGACTCTTTTGCTCCTGCGCTTCGGCGACGAGTTGCATCACGCGGGCAAGTGTGTTGTCGCGGGCCAGCCGGGTCATGCGCACGTCGAGCGCGTTGTCCTGGTTGATCGTGCCCGCAAAGACTTCGTCGCCGGGCTTTCGATTCACCGGCACGCTCTCGCCGGTGATCGCGCTTTGATCGATGCTGCTTTCGCCCGCCGTGACGACGCCATCCACGGGCACGCGCTCGCCGGGTTTGACGACCACGATCTCATCCACGGCGAGTTGTTCCACCGGCACTTCTTCCAGCCGGTCGCCACGCTTCGTAAAGGCCGTGCGGGGCATGAGTTTGCCGAGAACGCCGACGGCATTCCGTGCCCGGTCCATCGCGTAGTGCTCCCCGGCATGACCCAGTGAAAACAGAAACAGCAGGAAAGCGCCCTCCGCCCATTCCCCGAGCACCGCCGCTCCTGCCGCCGCTGCGATCATCAGCAGGTCGATGTCTAACTTCCCACGGAAGAGCGCGGGTAGAGCCGCGCGGGCGACATCGTAGCCTCCCGCCATGTAGGCCAGAAGGTAGAATGCAAGGGCAACGGACGGGGGTAGGCCAAGAAATTTCTCCCCGAAAAATCCGATGCCGAGCGCCACGCCGGCCACAGCGACCGTCAACACGGTCCAGCGTTCCTGCACCCAGTGCGGCAGAAACGACGGGGCAAAACCATGATCGTGATCGGGCTCATCCTGATCGCGCTGAGGTGGCTGAGCGGCGCCGTGGGAGTCTGTGTTCATGGCAGGGGCAGGGATCGGTTGGCATTCACAGGGAACAGGTGGTTCGACTCGCTCATGCGCCCGTCAAATTGCGAGCGTAGAATCCGTTTTGCGTCAGCAACCGGCACGCGACAGGACTGTGCACCTGCTAACCTGTTTGTGGGATTTCATGATTGATCGCATGCATTTCCTGCACGAGTTCTATCAGCGAACCGTTTGGAAATTTCCCGGTCTCGAACCAGCCGTTTCCCAACCAACCATCAATCCATGAAAACAATACCAAACATCCTGGCCATCGCATCCATCGTCCTCCTCACCGCTTCCTGCGGGGAGAAAACAGAAACCACCGTGGAAGCGCCCGCAGTGGAGACAACCGCCGCCGCCACCACCGCCGACACCTATCCGATGAAAACCTGCCCGGTCTCCGGCGAGGCACTCGGCTCCATGGGCGATCCCGTCATCGTCGTCCACGAAGGCACCACCGTGAAGCTCTGCTGCAAATCCTGCATCAAGAAGTTTGAAGCGGATCCCGAGAAATACACCGCCATGGTCAAGGCAGCCGGGAACTTATAACCTAGGGGCAGGGAAACGGCTGGTTGGCTCCGGCCGTTTTCCGAACCCTTCTTTCGTTTTCCTGAGCCTCTTGCACACCACTCCATGACTCCGGAACACAACTGCTGCAAACACCACTCCGACCACCCG
>JBBQEG010000329.1:0-6194 GCA_038320495.1 Opitutales bacterium
CTGGAGGTGGTTTATCACCTCTTCTCCATCGCCCTGAAACAGGGCCCCGTGATCATCCGGATGCACACCGGCGATCGCACCAATCAGGTCACCGTACCTTCGCTCACTCCGGTCTGGCGGTCATGCGAGTTTCAGGAACGCGAAGTCTTCGATCTGTTCGGAGTCGTGTTTGCCGGCCACCCCGATCTGCGCCGCATCCTGATGTGGGATGAATTCAAGGATCATCCGATGCGCAAGGACTACGTCGAGCCGGACGACTACGAGTGGGAACCCACTCCGCACGGCGCTGTATTGGAAAAAGCACGACAGCACTATCCCGCCGTCGCCCCGGCCGATGCCGCTTCCGCCACCGCCGCGGCCGGCCCCACGTCCTCCGCCGCAGCCACGGCCGCACCGCCCACGCCTCCTCAGCCATGAGCGTTTCCGGCCCGGCGTCCTTTTCACCCCTCGTCTCCGCGCCCGGTCCCACCGTGCGGCCGGTTCACGATCCCCTCCACGGCGATCTGCTCGAGGTCTCGATGGGGCCACATCATCCGTCCACCCACGGTGTGTTCCGGATGATGGTGACGCTGGACGGCGAACGCATCTTGAAGTTGAAACCGGTTTTCGGATACCTTCACCGCAATCACGAGAAGATCGGCGAGAACACCACCTATCTCGGGTCCATGCCGTACACCGACCGGCTCGATTATTTCTGTTCGATGACGAACAACTGGGCCTACGCCCTGACCGTCGAAAAACTCGTCGGCCAGACCGTGCCCGAACGCGCCGAATACCTGCGCGTCATCCTCGCCGAACTCACGCGGCTCCTCAATCACACGTGTCTCGCCGGATTTCTGCTGCAGGACACCGGCGCGAGCGGCACCCCCCTGATGTACGCGTTTCGCGAGCGCGAAAAAATCCTCGATCTGTTCGAGTCGCTCAGTGGCTCGCGCATGATGTGTAATTACCAGCGCTTCGGCGGCTGCCGCGTGGATGCCTCCCCCGAATGGATCAAAGCCGCGCAGCAGGTCGTGGCCAACTACGGCGAATTTCTCGACGAGTACGAGGCGCTCATCACCGGTAACGAAATCCTGATGGCCCGCACCCAAGATGTCGGCATCCTCTCCCCCGAACTCGCCGTCAGCGCGGGAATCACCGGACCGATGTTACGCGCGACCGGCGTCGATTACGACCTGCGCAAAGTCGACGGCTACGGCATCTATCCGCGTTTCGAATTTCGCATCCCGCTCGGCGATCACGGCGACACGTATGATCGCTATATGATTCGCGTGCTCGAGATGCGCGAATCCATCAGGATTCTGGAGCAGGCCTTCCGCGATCTTCCCGGCGGCCCCGTCATGGATCCCAAATCCAAGCTCCGCGGTTTCCGCCCCAAACCCGGCGAATCCTACGGCCGCATCGAGGGCCCGAAAGGCGAAATCGGTTTTTATGTCATCAGTGACGGCAGCCCGAATCCTTATCGCTACCGCATCCGCCCGCCTTCCTTTGTCAACCTTACCATCCTGGAAGATATGTGCCTCGGCCAGACGGTCGCCGATGCCGTGATCATCCTCGGCAGCATCGATATCGTCCTCGGCGAAGTCGACCGCTAGGCACCCACCGCGAAGCTAATTTCAGATCTCAAATCAACGCCCCATGCTCGGCTCCGGTTTACTCAAAGGTCTCGGCGTCACCGCGAAAAATCTCGTGGGGAGTTTCCATGATCCGGCGCGACTGGTGACGACCGAGTATCCCGAACAAAGAACCACGCTCCCGGAGAACTATCGAAATTTCCCGTTTCTGGTCACGGAAAACGCCACGGATCCGATGGGCACGCTCCGCTGCGTCGCCTGCCAGATCTGCGAAAAAGAATGTCCGCCGCAATGCATCTATATTGTTAAAAGCAAGGACAAGAAACCCGACGCCACCGGCAAGCAGCAGCTGTATCCAGCAATCTTCGACATCGATACCTCGGTGTGCATGAGCTGCCAGATCTGTGTCGAGGTCTGCCCCTTTGACGCGATCAAGATGGATCAGGTCTACGAAATCGCGACCGCCGACCGCTTCGAGCCCCTTCTACTGCGCCGCGAGCAACTGGCCAAACCCAACACGTACTTCCATCAGATCCACCCGACGGACGCCAACGAAGTGGATACCCGCCTCGCCGCCGAGCGCAAAGCCGCCGAGGAAAAGGCCAAGGCCGCCGCCGCCGCAAAGGCCGCCGCTGCTGCCGCCAAAGCCGCAGCGCCGCCAGCAGCCACCACCGCTTCCTCGACCGTGGCAAACCCAGCGCCGAAGGCCTCAACTCCAGAGTCTGCGACCCCTCCCAAGGCCGCCGCGCCCAATCCCGCCGTCGCAAGCACCGCGCCGGCCGCACGTCCCCTTTCTCCTCCTTCTTCAACGTCCTCTTCACTAGCGTCCGCTTCAACTCCTCCTGGTACCGCGCCCGCCGCGCCTCCGTCCAGCTCTCCTCCAACCTCCCCGCCGTCCACGTCCGCTTCCCAACTGCCAGCCGCGCCCAGCGCGGAGGCCCCCCAGCCCCCGCGCTCCGACGCATGAGCCGGCATCCTTGTCCGCGGCATGCCAGCGTGAACGAGCGGAAACGCTCGCTCGGCCGTTGTGCGCGCGGAACGCCCGCCGGGATTCAATCCTCACTCGGATGAGCGCCGCCCCTTCCGCGCACGCCGCTTCTACCCTCGAGCGATGGCCGATCATCGCGCGGGATTTCCTCACCAGCGGACTTCCCGAGCCCTGGCGCTGGCTCGCCAACAGCCTACTCGCGATCGCCGCGATCATCATCGTTTTCGCCAGTCTGTTTGCCGTGCTGACCCTCCTCGAACGCAAAGTCCTGGCGCGGGTCCAGAACCGGCCCGGCCCGAATCGCACCGGCCCGTTCGGTTTGCTGCAGCCCCTCGCCGATGGCATCAAGATGCTGACGAAGGAGGACATCGTTCCGCGCACCGCCGACCGCCTGTTGCACACCCTCGCTCCCATCGCGTTGCTGGCCTTTTCGATCCTGACCCTCGCGGTCATCCCGTTTGGTCGAAACCTGGTGCCGATCGAGCTCGATGCCGCGGTGCTCTATTTCTTCGCCGCCGGTGCCGCCACCGAACTCGCCGTCTTCATGGCCGGATGGGCCAGCCGCAACAAATACGCGCTGCTCTCCGGCATGCGCGCGCTCGCCCAGCTCATCAGCTACGAGCTGCCGCTGCTACTTTCCGTGGTGCCGGTCGTGATGCTCGCCGGCACGCTCTCGACCGTTGGAATTGTGGAAGCACAAGGCGGCTGGGCCTGGGGCTTCGTGCCGCAGTGGCATGTACTCACACCTTGGGGCTTCGCCGGATTCATCATCTTCTTTATCTCCGCCCTCGCAGAGTCCAATCGCTCTCCCTTCGATTTGCCGGAAGCTGAAAGCGAACTCATCGCCGGCCATCTTACCGAGTATTCGGGCTTCAAGTACGCGATCTTTTTCATGGCCGAATATTTCGGCATGTGCGCCTTGAGCGGCCTCGGCGTCACCCTGTTCCTCGGCGGCTGGCAGGCGCCCCTTCCTCTCCTGGAAATCATTCCGTCGTACGTGTGGTTCGCGGTCAAACTCCTCACCCTGCTCTTCGGCTTCATGTGGATCCGCGCCACCTTGCCACGTCTCCGCATCGACCAGCTCACGCGCCTTGCCTGGAAATTTCTCGTGCCGCTGGCCTTGATCAATCTCGCCACCGCAGCGTTCTGGTCACTCACCCGCGACTGGTCCGGCGCGCTCCAACTCGTCCGCTGGGCCATCGCGATCGCCCTGGTCATCGCGCCGTTTGTCCTCATCGGACGCACGCTCACCCGCGGCATCGCTCCCCGCACCTATCGCTACGCATGACTCCATTACGTTTCAGCCGAATCTCCCGGATGCGCCCCCGTGGTGTGCTCGTTCCGCGGATACGCCTCATCTGAGAACTCCCCTCGCGCGCCGAACCTACCTTTGTGAACGTCGCCTTTTTCATCATCGCCCTCGGCACCCTTGCCACCGCTGCGGTGGCGATGTCCCTGCGCAACCTCATTCACAGCGCGCTGCTGCTGATTGGAAGCTGGGCGGGCATCGCGGCCTTCTATTTGTGGGCCGGTGCCGAGTTCGTCGCCTTCGGGCAGGTGCTCGTTTACGTCGGCGCGGTCTCGATGGTGGTGTTGTTTGCGGTGTTGTTGACGCGGCATTCGCGCGACGATTCGGGCTTTGAACCAGACTCCATCGGACGCGCCGTTTCTGCGCTGATCGTAGGCGGCACCGTGCTCGGCGTCCTCGTCGGAGCCGTGCTCAGCACGCCACTCAAGTCGGCCACCGAAGTCCCGGCCGCAGTTCAAGTGCGCTCGCTGGGATTGCAACTGATGGGGCCGCACGCCGCGGCCCTCCTGGTGGTAGGCGTCGTATTGACGGTGGCACTAATCGGCGCGGTGGTGATCGCATCGCCGGATCGCCCGGCAGATCGAAAGGAGGAGCCATGAGCTTCTCCGATCTGCACCTTTGCTTGCTGTTCTCGAGTGCTCTTTTTTGCGTCGGCCTGATCGGCGTCCTGGCGCGCAGCAACACCATCCTCGTACTGCTCGGCGTAGAGTTGATGCTCAACGCGGCTAACATCAATTTCATCGCGTTCTGGCGTTTCGGTCCCACCCCCGAACCAGCGACGGGTGTCATGTTTGTCCTCTTCGCCATCGCCGTCGCCGCCGCGGAAGCCGCGGTCGGACTCGCCTTGGTCATCGCGATTTACCGGCACAAGAAAAACATCCGACTGCAGGAAGCCAATACGCTCAAGGGATGATCCTTGTAGCCATCATGCTGGTACCCTGCTCCCACCTCAGCTGCGTTGGAACCCGGGCATTTCACCCATGAGCCTCCCCGTCCAGCTTCTCTGGCTCATCCCCGCCCTCCCGCTGCTAGCCGCCGCCATCGGCGCACTCACGCCGCGCTCCGGCCGCACTCTCAGCTCCGGCGCAGCCATCGGCGGCATGGTCGGGGCTTTTGCCCTTTCCTGTGCCGCCCTGCTGACGGCGCTGGCCGATCCGGCCATTCATCACACGTTCAACTTCGCCTGGTTCGATCTCGGTAACGGTTCCCTCCAACTCGGGTTGCTGCTCGATCCCCTCAGCGCGCTGATGTGCGTGATGGTATCGTTCGTCAGCCTGCTGATTTTCATCTTCAGCACCGGCTATATGAAGGCCGACCCGAACGCCACGCGGTTCTTCTGTTTCCTCAGTCTCTTCGCCTCCGCGATGCTCGGACTGCTGGTTGCGAATAGTCTGCTGCTCCTCTTCATTTGCTGGGAAATCGTCGGGCTCGCTTCGTATTTGCTAATTGGATTCTGGTTTCATCGTCCGGCTGCCGCGGCCGCCGCCAAGAAGGCGTTTATCACCACCCGCATCGGCGACCTTGGGTTATTGTTGGGGATCCTCTGGCTCTATGATGCGACGGGTTCGATGCTGTTTTACGATGGCGGTCAGGGCGTCTTGGAAGCCAGTACGACGCTCGCCCTCGCCACCCAGGTAACGATCGGTGGGCTCGCGCTCTCCACCGCGATTGGGTTACTCATCTTCTGCGGCGCGATTGGAAAGTCCGGTCAGTTCCCGTTGCACGTCTGGTTGCCGGACGCGATGGAAGGACCGACACCCGTGTCGGCCTTAATTCACGCGGCGACGATGGTCGCAGCCGGCGTGTTTCTCATCGCCCGCGTGTTCCCGCTGATGGCGGCGGATCAGATGGCATTGCCGCATGATTTACCGGTGCACGCGCTCAGTGTGGTCGCGACGATTGGAGCAATCACCGCGCTGCTCGGCGCCGTGATTGCGGTCGGGCAGAATGATATCAAGCGCGTGCTCGCCTTTTCGACCGTCTCGCAGCTCGGCTATATGATGCTCGCACTCGGCGTCGGCTCGTGGGTCGCGGCGATCTTTCACCTCCTCACGCACGCGTTCTTCAAAGCCCTGCTCTTCCTCGGCGCCGGATCCGTGATTCACGCAGCGCACCACGAGCAGGACATCCGGCGTCTGGGTGGCCTGCGCGGACCGATGCGGGTGACATTTGTCTCCTTCGCCATCGGCATGATGGCACTCGCCGGCGTGCCGTTCGTGTTCTCCGGCTTCTGGAGCAAAGAGGCGATTCTGCACGCGGCGCACGGCTGGACGGTCTCGCACATTCCGTTTTATATTGGGCTGACGGCCGTGGTGCTCACCGC
>JBBQEG010000330.1:0-6181 GCA_038320495.1 Opitutales bacterium
GGTTACAGGCCCTTGAGCTTGCCGCCGTAAATAGCGCTGGCGCCCAGTTCTTCCTCGATGCGGAGCAGCTGGTTGTACTTGGCGACGCGATCGGTGCGGCACAAGGAGCCGGTCTTGATCTGGCCGGCATTGGTGGCGACTGCGATGTCGGCAATTGTCACGTCCTCGGTCTCGCCGGAACGGTGGCTGATGACGGCGGTGTAGTTGGCTTCCTTGGCCATTTCGACAGCATCGAAGGTCTCGGTGAGGGAGCCGATTTGGTTCACCTTCACGAGGATCGAGTTGGCGGTGCCGGTCTCGATGCCCTTCTTGAGGAACTCGGTGTTGGTCACGAAAAGATCGTCACCGACGAGCTGAACGCGATCGCCGATTGCGTCCGTGAGTTTCTTCCAGGTCGACCAGTCGCCTTCGGCGCAGCCATCTTCGATCGAGATGATCGGGTACTTCGAGCTGAGTTTCTTGTAGAACTCCACCATTTGATCGCCGGTGAGGATCTCGCCCGAGGATTTCTTGAAGACGTAGTGCTTCTTTTCTTTGACGTAGAACTCCGAGGCGGCGACGTCGAGGGCGAGGTGGATGTTTTTTCCGAGTTTGTAGCCGGCGTTCTTCACCGCGAGGGCGATGGCATCGAGCGCGGCTTCGGTGGACTCGAGCTTTGGGGCGAAACCGCCTTCGTCACCGACGGCGGTGGCGAGACCCTTGTCCTTCAGAACCTTCTTCAAAGAGTGGAAAACTTCGCAGCCCATGCGGAGGGCTTCGGCGAAGGTTTTCGCGCCCGTCGGCATGATCATGAATTCCTGGAAGTCGATGGGGGCATCCGAGTGGGCGCCGCCGTTCATGATGTTCATCATGGGAACGGGGAGGACCTTGGCATTCGGGCCGCCGAGATACTTGTAGAGCGGCTGGCCGAGGGCGGCGGCGGCGGCGTGGGCCGTGGCGAGCGAAACGCCGAGGATGGCGTTGGCGCCGAGTTTGGCTTTGGTCTTGGTGCCATCGAGCGCGATCATCGCGCGATCGATGCCGATCTGATCGCAGGCGTCATGGCCGATGAGCGCAGGCGCGATCTTCGTCTTGACGTTGGCGACCGCTTTGAGCGTGCCCTTGCCGAGGTAACGGTCCTTGTCGCCGTCGCGGAGCTCGATGGCTTCGTGCTCGCCGGTCGAGGCGCCGGAAGGGACGGCGGCGCGACCGAGATGTCCGGAAGCGAGACGCACGTCGACCTCAACGGTCGGGTTGCCCCGCGAGTCGATGATCTCGCGGGCAGTGATAGCGGTAATGGTGGTGTTCATACGGTGGAAAGTGGCGGCGCGCTGGAAACGCAGGTGTGGAAAAACGCAGACGAGCCAGTGAGTTGAAAGGACGAAGGGGCAGCAAAAGGCGCGCCCCGCGCGAGGGAAAGGGAAAAGTGCGGGCGTCGGGCGCACCGGCACATTGTCCTCGGGTGGTGATGACCGCCCTTGGCTCGGGGGTGACCCGCCAGCGGAGGGAGAAGAAAGGGGGGCCGTTTCCGCTTCCAGCCGGCTTGAGCAAATCGGTTTGCCATCGCCGATCCGCGCCCGGCACTCTGACCGCTTAATGAACCCAGCCGTGCTGCCATCATCCGGGCCCCTTCCTGCCGGCAAACCTGCGATCCTTTTGGTCGAGGACGAAGTTCCCCTCCTGTACGTTTACGTGGCGGCACTGGGCAGGGAGTTCGACGTCGTGCCCGTAACCAACGTACGGGACGCGGACGCGCGTTTGCAGGAACGATCGTTCAAGGTCGTGCTCGCGGATCACTTGATGCCGGGCGAGACCGGGCTGAGTTTCCTGATTCGTGCCAGACAGCGCTTTCCGCACATGCAGCGCGTGCTGGTGACGGGCTATCTCAAGCCTGAGGTCCTCCTGAGCAGTGTGAATGAGGGAGGCGTGTATCGCTGCCTGCTAAAGCCGATTTCGATGGTGGAGTTGGTGACGGTGATGCGCGAGGCCGCGCAGGCTCATGACGCGAGTGAGGCCGGCACGCTCTGATCTGTCGACCTGGGCGAAAGTGCTCGTTCCGAGGCCCTGCGAGACCCCTTCGCGAGCGTAGGCAATTCCCTGGGACGGAGACCCGCGTGGTCGACGCCGCAAACGACCAGGAAGAGACACGAGCTTTCCCCTTGCGAGGCTGCCGCTCCGGGGCGTTAGTGGGCGTCTCTCATGCTCATCGATCCCCGTTTCAATGAACTGGCTCAAGGGTTGGCCGGCTTTTCCACGGCGCTGAAGAAAGGCGAACGCGTGCTCATCGACGCGTTTGATATTCCGGACGCGATGGTCGTCGCGTTGATTCGCGCGGTGCGGGCGAGGGGAGCCTTTCCTTATGTGCAAATCCACCGGGCGCGTGTGACCCGGGAACTCTCCGTGGCAGCGGAAGAGGGACAGTTTGCCCCGCATGCGGAGGTGGAGCTCGCCCGTATGCAAAAAATGGATGCGTACATCGCGATGCGCGGCTCGGAGAACATCTTTGAAGCCGCCGATGTGCCGTCGGAGCGCGTCCAGTTGGTTTCGCGGCTGATGAAGCCGGTGCTGGATCACCGGGTGGGCAAGACCAAGTGGGTCGTCCTCCGCTGGCCAAGCGCCGCCATGGCCCAGCAGGCGGGGATGAGCACCGGGGCGTTCGAGGATTTCTATTTCAAGGTTTGCACGCTGGATTACGCGCGCATGACCCCGGGCATGAAGGTACTCGGGGACCTGATGACGAAAACCGACCAGGTGCAGATCAAGGGTCCCGGGACCGACCTGCGTTTTTCGATCAAGGGTATCGGGGCGCAACCCTGTGGCGGCCTGCGCAACATTCCGGACGGCGAGGTGTTTTCCTGCCCCGTGAAAGACAGTGTCGAAGGCTATATTCAATACAACGCGCCGACGGTCTATCTCGGCGCCTCGTTTGATAACATCCGCCTGGTCTTCAAAAAGGGGCGGGTGGTTGAGGCCACGTCAAGCAACACTAAACGCCTGAATGAGATTTTGGATAGCGACGCGGGTGCGCGCTATATTGGTGAGTTCGCGATTGGATTCAATCCGCACATCCTCGAGCCGATGCGCGACATCCTCTTCGACGAGAAGATCGCGGGCTCCTTCCATTTCACGCCGGGCCAGGCCTATGAAGGGGTGGGCAATGGCAACAAATCCCAGGTTCACTGGGATATGGTTTGTATCCAACGCCCGGAATACGGCGGTGGGGAAATCTGGTTTGACGGAAAGCTCATCCGGAAGGATGGCATCTTCGTGCCGAAGACGTTGCACAAACTGAACCCGGAGTATCTGCTCGGGAAACCGGCCCGCTGATTGTATCTCTCGCCCCCGCCACGTTTTTCTCCGCTCGGGTTTGTCCTCTTAATCTTTTCGCATGCGTGACTTCATTCAAGCTCTGCCCAAGACCGAGACGCACCTGCACCTTGAAGGCGCGCTGCCCTACGAATTGTTAACGTCATGGGACCCGGAACAATGGCGGCCCGACCCGGTGTTTCGTTCCCGCTCGTATCGTTATAGCACCTTTCCGGACTTTGAGCGTATCCTGCTCGACCACGCGTTGCCGTGGTTTACGTCAGCTGAGAAATATCATGAGGCGGCCCGCGCCATCTTCGCGAAGCACGTCGCGCAGAATGTTCGCTACGTTGAGACGAGTTTTCATCTGCCCGTCACTCAGTTCGCAAAGATTCCGGGTCGGGAGATTATTCGGGCGATTCGCTCGGCCGCGCCGCAGGGGCTCGAAGTGCGCATCTTCGCGGGGATGTTACGTTCCGATTTGGGCGGCGATCTGCGTCCCACGATCGACGAGCTGCACACGTGGGACGAACTCTCCGGGGTTGATTTGCACGGGGATGAGCAAATGGAAACGCATCCGGACACCGCTGAAGTCTGGAAGCGGCTGCGATCCGAAGGGAAGATCACCAAGTGCCACGCCGGTGAGTTCGACGGCCCCGCGCGAGTGCGCGAAGCGATCGAGGTGCTTGGTGTGACCCGTGTCCAACATGGCGTGCGCGCGATTGAAGACATCTCCGTCGTCAAACTCGCGGTGGAACGGGATGTTACCTTTGACATTTGTCCGCTCAGTAACGTCGGGCTGAAAGTGGTGCCGTCGATGAAGGATCACCCGATCCGGCGATTGATGGCCGCCGGAGTGCGGTGCACGGTCAGCACGGATGATCCGATGTGCTTCGCGAATTCGCTGACGGACGAGTATGATGCCTTGGTCAGCGACCTCACGTTCAATCGGACGGAGATCGCCCGGTTGGCCCGGAGCGGGTGGGAGGTGGCGGACGTCCCCATTGAGACGCGAAAAGCGATGATCGATGAGATCGCCCGGTTGGTGGCCAGCGCGGGCGGATAACCTGTTGGGCGCCGCCGGTGCAGCTTCGGGCGCTACGCGGCTTGCGTGCGCATCAGAGAAGCGCTTGAGTGCGGCGAATGTTGCAATCTTACACGGTCCCGGAGGGCGGACGCCGCTTGCGCGCCGACAAGGCGCTCGCGGTCGCATTCCCGGAGCATAGCCGCACCGCGTTGCAGCGGGCTTTTGACGCGAAGCGCGTCACGCTGCGTGGCGCCGCGATCACTCGGGACTATGCTGTGGTGGCCGGTGATGTGCTGGAGTTTTCCTTTCCCGAGGTGATCCCGACGGAACTGAAAGCGGCGGACATCGAGCTCGACGTGTTGTTCGAGGACAAGCACATGCTGGCGGTGAACAAGGCGTCCGGCATGGTCGTGCATCCGGGCGCGGCGACCGGCGAGGATACCCTGGTGCATGCGCTACTGGGACATTGCGCGGATACGCTGAGTGGTATCGGCGGAGTTGAACGACCTGGGATCGTGCACCGCCTGGATAAGGAAACGACCGGCGTAATCGTGGTGGCGAAGACCGACAAGGCGCACCGCGCGCTCGCGGATCAATTTGCGACGCGTTCCTTGAAGAAGGAGTACGTGGCGCTCGTCGCGGGCGTGCCGCAGTTGCTCAGCGGCATGATCGACAAGGCCATTTCCCGGCATCCGACCCATCGTCACCGCATGACCGTTGGCGAAGGCGGCAAGGTGGCGCGGACCTCATGGGAGCGCGTGGAGGCGTTTGGGGATCTTGCCGCGCTGATGCGTTGCCAGATTTTCACCGGGCGCACGCATCAGATTCGCGTGCACCTGAAGACGCTGGGGTATCCGATTCTCGGTGACGCGCTATATGGTTGGAAGGCGCATGCGCGGCTGCCGCTCCTCCCGGAGCGCATCATGCTTCATGCCGAACACCTGGTGCTCACGCATCCGATCAGCGGCAAGGAATTGGATCTACGCGCGCCGCTGCCAAAAGATTTCGTGACGATGGTGAAGGCCTTGCGCAAGGCGACGCGGTCGCTGGCCTGAGCCGCGTTCAACCAAACCAGGTGAAGCGGATGGCGATCAGCCCAAAGCCTGGTCGGCGAGGCCAAACCGCAGGTTGAAAAGTGAGTTCTGAAACGCCGTAAACCGTCCCGCCTCCGCCATGGCGAGAAACGTGGCGAGGGCCGTCGGAAACACATCTGCGCGCGCCGGCGGGAGGCCGGGGATGCGCTTCCGGTCGGCCAGCGGCAGCGCCCCCAACCACGCGAGGAGTTCCTGCAGTTCCGTCGCGGTTACGATCGGGTTTGTCTGTTCGAACGCCTTTCCGGCGCGCGCTCCGAGGATGGCGCGCACCGTCGTGATCGTGCCGCCGGTGCCGATTGCGACGGAGTTTTCCGGCAGGCTAAACGCGAATCCGCTCTGGGCTAGGACTTCCCGCGTGTGGACTGCGACCAGGGACGTCGCACGCGGCGTAAACGGCGCCGTGACGTCGGTCACAAACCGTTCCGTCAGGCGCACGCATCCTAGTTGCAGGCTGACTGCCTGGACGATCTGTCGGTCGCGGAAGGCAAGACACTCGAGGCTGCCGCCGCCGAGATCAAACACGTAGAAGTTTCGCAACTCCCGGAGTGCGGGATCGCAGGTCAGGCCGCGGCCAATCAGGTTGGCTTCTTCGGAGCCGGAAAGGATGCGGATCTCATGGCCGGTGGCCGCGCGAACCTGCTCGCGAAAGACGATTCCGTTTTCAGCATCACGCACCGCGCTGGTGGCGACGAGGACCACGCGGGTCGGCGAATACTCGGCGGCGTCCTGGAGCAGCGCCGCGATCGCCTCCACGCCACGGTTCATTCCCTCATCG
>JBBQEG010000331.1:0-6122 GCA_038320495.1 Opitutales bacterium
TCCAATCATGCCTTGCATGGACGCGATGTTGACGATGCTGCCGCCGGCCCCGTTCGCCATGGCATCGCCCCAAACGCGGACGCAGGCGAAAAATCCCGTAGCATTCGTTTCCATCGAGGCCCGCCACGCCGCCAGGTCGTCCGACATCGATTGCATGGGCCGCGAGACGGCGTTGAAGACGAGCCCATCGATCCGCCCGTGCGCCGCCAGCACGCGGTCGCGAAGCGCGTGCAGCGACGGCTCACTGCCAATGTCCACCTGCTCGGCATGCACGGTTCGACCCGCGGCGCACTCCGCCGCTGCGACGGTTTCGGTCTTCGCGCTGTCACGCGAAGCGACCACCAGCGTCGCACGGCTGGCGGCAAGGCTGGTGACGAGGGCGCGACCGAGCAGACCCGATCCTCCGACTTGGAGAATCACTTTGCCGGCGAGAGAAAACGAAGGACCGTCAGGCATAAGGAGAGCGGGACGAGGGTTTGAGTGTCGTCGGAAGGGCATCCATCTGGCCGCGGAAGAGTTCAAGGCGTTGTTTCGCGTAAGAGCTCAGCGCAATCACGTCGGCGCCAATATTGAAAACCTGATGGCCTTCGGAAACGAGGTCTTGAAACGGTGCGAAGAGTCCCGCCGACATGGCAAACTTGCCCTGCTTCCGCGCCGCCGCTGCGACGCGCTGACGGGCTGCCACCACCTCGGGTGCATCGATCTGTCCCGGTTTTCCAATCCGATGGCTGAAGTCGCCCGGGCCGAACATGAAGCCGTTAAAGCCGGGCACCGCCGCGATCTCTTCCACGTGTTCGAGCGCTTCCGGCGACTCGATCTGGAGGATGACGATCCGCTCGGTATTGCCGTGACGCAGATAATCCTCGATCGGCAGCAGGCAGAACTGTCCGTCGATGTTACCGCCATCGAGCGCCCGCCGACCAACCGGGCGGAACCGAACCCAATCGACGATCTGGCGGGCTTCGTCCGCCGACGCAACATGCGGCACGATAATGCCGGTGGCATCCGCTTCCAGCGGCCGCACGTAGTCGCTGTAACTTCCCTTCGCGACGCGCACGAGTGAATCGATATTGTGCACCCGGGCGGCCCGGATCTGGTTTTCCATTCCGATCCAGTCGTTGGGCACGTGCTCCATGCAGAGCCAGACGGCATCGACGCCGGACAGCCCGGCAATCTCGGTGACGCGAGGGTCGGAGAGATTGATTTTGAAGACAGCTGGAAGCTGGCCTTGACGGAGCAGGGAGAGGACGCGACTCGGACGAGGATTCATAAGGAAAGTTCGGAAAGGATCTCCGCGATCTCGACGCGCCGGGATCCGTCGGTTCGGCTGCGAATTCCGGCGACCAGCACGCTCATCAGTTCGACTGTATCGGAAAACGGATACGGCGACATCCCGTTCCGAACAAAGTCGATGAAACTGACCAGTTGGCCGCGAAAGGCCGTGTACGTGTCGGTGAAACGAACGGTTGCCTGACCCGCAATGCCGCAGAGGTGCATTGTCCCAAAGGTCGCGCCTCCATCTGAGATGACCGGCAATGAAATCTGCACACCCGAGCGATGGGTCAGGTGCGCGATCTCGATGGCGTTATTCGCCGATGTCTCGAGTCGAATGGAAACGAAGCCCGGACCAAGCACGCGGGAAATCGGCTCTAGCAAATGAATTCCATAGCGTTCCCAAGTCTTGCAGCTCACGCCCGAAATCCAACGCAGCTCGCCGATTGCTGGGTTGGTCGTGCCGGCAAGAAAGGGTGCGAGTTCAGGCGCGTAACGCAGCCCGCTGGACGAGAGCAGGCGTGCACCGGCCTTCTCCCAATCGATAAATGTCCGCAGGTCCGCGATCGTGAGTGCGAGGGGTTTGTCGACGAACACCGGGAGGCCCGCTTCGACAAATGGCCGCGCGCGCCGCACGTGGTCGAAGCCATCGTCGGTGGCGATGAATATCGCGTCGACCTCGCCGATCACATCTTCCGGCCGTGACACTATTTTCGGGATCAAAGCGGCCGCCGCGACACCCGCTGCCTCGGCCGGGTCGTCCGTCCAAAGGTGAGTCACCTGCGCTCCGGAAATATTTACCGATCCTGCGGGTTGGGCACCGAGATACTTTGGAATGACCGGATACGGACACGCCGCCATCGCCACCGGATCAAACCCATTAATGATCGCCGACCATGAGTACGGATGGCCATTGCCGGGGATCATGCCGAGCATGGCGAAGCGGATGGTATTCACGATTGCGGTACGGAGGCCGGATGGAAGACGACCAAGCAAGGCTCAGCCTGACGTGAGTTGCTGCAGATGCACGCGCGATCCGCTTTCCGCTGAGGCCAACGCGGCGAGATTGAACCGCAAGGTCTGCGCGGCGCCTTCAAGCGAGCAGAGCCGCGCGGGCTGACCTTCAATCTGGTCGAGAAACGCGTGCGCTTGATTAATGAAGTGGGTGTCGCGCTCCGGGACCGGGGTGGCATGCCAGATCCAGTCGCTCGCCCAGGCGGCGAAGGTTCCCCAACGCTGCCGATGAAACTCGATCTTCACGCTGCCTCCGACGGCGTTGAACTGAATCGTGGTTTCATTGGGGTGCTGAAATTGATTCAGAGTATAGTTCACCAGAGCGCTTCCGTGCCGCGCGCTGACATGCACGGTGTCCTCGACGTCAACATCTGGTAGCGCCAGATGCGCGCAATCGCAGAGCAGGCTGTCGGTCGGGCCGAGCGTACTTTCAATCCAGTTGGCCAAGTGCGTAAGCGCATCCTGGATACCACCGCCGCCCATGGCCCGATCGCGATAATACGTCGAAGCGTAAGCGGGACGAAGCAGA
Source organism: Opitutales bacterium (assembly GCA_038320495.1). Classification (GTDB taxonomy): domain Bacteria; phylum Verrucomicrobiota; class Verrucomicrobiia; order Opitutales; family Opitutaceae; genus ER46. The sequence goes on from JBBQEG010000331.1 coordinate 2,816, forward strand.
TGAAACGGCTGCCCGCTGGTCGCGGTCGCGTGTCGCATCGGGCCGAATTCGCCACGCTGCAGAAACTCCCGCGCCGCCTTCAGAAAAGGGAAAACGTGATAAACGTAGGCGACCGCGACCTGCTTGCCGGCGCGAACGCGTGCGGTAAACAAATCATCGAGCCCTGCGAGCGAGTGCGAGAGCGGTTTCTCGATCAGCACGTGACGACCCGCGTTGAGCGCCGCAATGGCCAGCGGCACATGCATCGGGGCCGGCGTGCAGATGACGACCGCGTCGAACGCTCCGCCGGCGATGGCCGAGGCGGCATCAGCGGCGACCGCAACACCGTACGTACTCGCCATCCGATCGCGGAGCGATGAGTTGGGCTCGCAGGCGGTCACCTCGCAACGTCCGGTCTGTTGGAAACAACGCAGGTGGCGTTCGCCGATGCTGCCACAACCGACGATGAGAACGGAATGACGGGAGATCATGGAAGCCGGGTCGGACAAAGAGAGCAGCTTGGTGGGTGTTGGCCTACAGTCTAGCGGGCCGCGGTCAGCAGGTCCTGCCAGCGGATACGGAAGACCGCGTCGCTCCGGTGGCGCATCCGGTCCTCGCCGCCGATGCAATAGAGCCACTCGCCATTTTGTACGAGACTGACCATTGCCGCATACGGCAACGGAAGCGTGGGGGCATAGGTTTGCGTAGTTACATTGAAGATGAAGGCGTCGGCCACGAATCCGAGCTCGGCGTTGCGGTAGCCGCCCGCGATCAGGATGTGGTTCGAATCCAATGCCGCGGCGGTGAGGCCCCGGACCGCGAACGGCAGGGGAGGGAGCGGCTCCCAGCGTCGCGTGTCAGGGGAATAGGAATACGCGCTGGAATGGTTCGCCACCGCTTTCGCTGCGGAGTCCCAACGTGCACCGCCGAAGACGAAGAGTTGGCTTCCGACCGCGGCGGCCGTGGCGGTGGTCAACGTCGTTTCCGGATAGTTGGGCAGCACCGTGGTCGCGCCCGTGGTCACATCGATTGCGACAAACGCGTTCGTGAGGCGGTCGAGCCGGGCTTGGTCATCGGTCCCGCCGACCACGTAGAGCGTTGAGCCGATGAGCGCACTCGCGGTGTAAACGGCGCCGTGGTCAAGCGGGGCCACTTTTTCGAGGGTCGCCTTCGGACCTAACTTCCAGAGCGCGCGATGCGTCTCTGCACCGCTGCTCCCGCCAGTAAACCAGACCGCGTTCCTGTTATATCCTGAACTCGGATACGCCACGGGCGCAGGCAGGCTTCCGGTGTTTTGCCAGGCGTTGCGCGCGGGATCATAGGACCAGATCTGGTCGAGCCAGAGCTTGGAGTCCCCGTCCCAGGCGGTGCCTCCGGCCACGAGCAGGTTGCCGTCGACCACGCCAGAGAGGAAACCGCCATTGGCGACGGGGAGCGCGGCGACGCGTTCCCACGCGGGTGGTTGGGGGGCGGCGATTGCGACGACGGCTTGGGCCAGGAGAGCGGCGGTGAACAGGCGCGAGCGGCGCACCCCGGTGGCGGGACGGCGCAGGGCGGAAAACAGGTTAGAGCCGCCGACCAGCTGGGCGTGATTTTCCGTATTCATTTACTGAGTACTTCAGATTCGGCGGGGCGTTCCGACCACGTTAAGTCCTTTAGTTGCTTTGCTGCCGGCGCGGGACCGAACCAGCTGGCGACGAAGCCGATTGCCATCGTCGCGAGACAGCCGGTCATGCCGTACCAGAGGAAGGAGATGGGGGTGCCGAACGAAACCCCAAGCGTAATCACCAGTCCGCCGATCCAGCCAATCAACGCCCCGCGTGCGTTGGTGCGCCGGCTTAGGATGCCAAGGAGGAAGAGGCCGATCAATGGGCCACCGATGAGGCCGATCACTTTGTTCGTTGCCTCCAGCAATGTGCCCAGACGTTGCACGAGGAACGCCAGCACGATGACGAGTGCGCCGTACGCGAATGTCAGCCGCCGGGCGAGGCGGAGTTGATTTTCCTCCGAGAGATTGGGCCGCCGCCAGAGGCGTTGGTAGAAATCGATGAGACTGGCGGAGGTCAGGGAGTTAATGCCCGAGGAGATGGTGGACATGCTCGCGGCGAAGATCGCGGCGATGAAAAGTCCCGGCAAGCCGCGGGGCAATTCGTTCATTACAAAATAGGGCAGAATTTGGTCGGCCCGCGTGATTTTTCCGGCGACGAGTGGATCGCCGTGGACTTGATAAAATGCATACAGCACCAATCCGGCACCGTAGAAAACGGCAGTCACCGGCAGCACTAACCATAGCTTCAGCCACAAACCGCGTTGCGCGACTTGCAAACTGCTGGCCGAGAGGTAGCGCTGCACCGAAACCTGGTCGGTCGCCATTTGCACCAGGTGCATGAACGCGGCCCCAATCAACAAGCCCCACAGCGTCAGACGCACGGTCGGGTCGAGGCTAAGGCTGAGATCGAGCCGGCCGCCTTGCTGGCCGAGTTCGATTACCTGACTCCAGCCTCCCGGGACTCGCGCTACGGCAATTATCACGATGGTGAGTTGCCCGCCAAAGAGCACGACGAGTTGCATCACGTCGGTCCAGATCACCGCGCGCATGCCACCGAACGCGGTGTAGATCGTGGTCAGCGTCCCCGTGCAGAGAATGGTGAACCAGAGCGGCATGCCCGTGGCTTGTTCCAGTGCAAGCGCCGGGGCGTAGGTGGCGGCTGCGAGCCAGAGCAGGACGCGCGCGATGAATGAGAGCGAGGCCAGGGTTCTCAGTAGGCCGGAAAAGCGTTCCTCGAGGTACTGGTAGGCAGTGAAGAAGCGTTTGTTGTAATAAAACGGCAGGAACACCATCGTGGTCAGCGGCGTCGCGACGAAGAATCCGAGGTTGACCAAAAAGAAGATCGGGCCGTTCGCGTACCCTTCACTGGGCGCCGCGAGAAAGGTGATGCCGGAGAACAGCGACGCGAGGATCGTCATCGCGATGACCACGCTGCCGATCGAACGTCCCGCCAGGAAGTACTCGTCGAGACTGCGCTGGCGATTGATGAACAGCAGTCCGATGGCGACGGTTAGAATCAGATACCCGGCGAAGATGGAATAGTCGAGAAGCGTGAAGGTTTGGGAGAGCTGGGCCATGCGGCGGGGGGTGGCGGAACGCTCGGATCGAGTGGTCGGGGGCTAAGAGTTGCAGATCAATAGACGCTAACGCACCCGGCCTCGTGCCTCGACGCGCCACGTATCCACCATTTGACTACCGTCGGTCACAACCACTTCGTCGGTCAGGTTCACGACGGTGCAAACATGCGCGGGGATAAACCGGATGCGCTCGCCCACGCTG
>JBBQEG010000332.1:0-6083 GCA_038320495.1 Opitutales bacterium
CTTCCGCGTCCGCCGGACGGAAGACGTCGTGAAGATGGGCGAAATGCTGTGGGTGAAGTGCGTGGGCATTGACGAGAAGTCGGGCAAGGTCCGCCTCTCGCGCAAAGCCGCCATGAAGGAAATGGAAGCCCAGAAGCAGGAGGCCGGCGGCACCGTCGCCTCTCCTGCAACCACCGGCACGCCGTAAACGAAACGCGTCGATTGGTCCGAAGAAACTCGGACCACCAAACGTCAAGCCGCGACCAAGGTCGCGGTTTTTTTGTGGGCGGAGCCTGCTCTCGGATTCGCTCCGGAAGGGAACTCAGCGACTACCAAGCGATGCCGTCACGTTTCAGATGGCTGGTCTCTCGACCACCCTCTCGACCCGGCACACTACGATCGCAATCGTCAGTCTGTTCCCACCTTTGCCGCGAGCCGGGACAACGAAATCCACGACGCGGAGAAACCGAAAGCGGCACGGATTGGAATGGAGGCATTTGACAAAAGCGTCACGTCATCACATAGCGTCATCATGAGAACGATCATCGATCTGCCCGAGCGTCAACTGGCGGCTCTCGCTGAGCTTTGCGAGCAGGAGAAGATCTCCCGCGCCGAGGCCATTCGCCGGGCTTTGGACGCCATGCTCTCCGAAAAGCATGCAGTTACCCGTGAAGAGGCGTTCGGCTCCTGGGCGCCGCGGGGAGACAGTCGCGGGACGGTGGACGCCCTGCGCGAGGAGTGGTCGCGGTGAAAGCCGTCGTCGATAGCGACGTCCTGATCGACTACCTTCAAGGTATCCCCGCCGCCCGGGAAGAGTTGGCCCGTTATCGGCACCCGCTTTATTCGATCATTTCGTTCATGGAACTACTGGCAGGCGCACGCACCGATTTCGAGCGGCAGGCCGCCGAAGCATTACTGGACTCCCTTGAGCGCGTCGAATTGACCGAGATTGTCGCCCGACGGGCGGTGGAATTGCGACAGGCCTTGCGACTCAAACTGCCCGACGCCATCGTACTCGCCAGCGCCGAGACCGGGGGTTGCATTTTGGTCACCCGCAACACCAAGGATTTCCCCCCGAACGACCCTCGCGTGCGTTTCCCTTACGTCCTCTAAACGACACCAGCCGAAGACGGTCCAAGATGGTTCGCCCGCTACTGACTCACTTCCGTCGAGTGGCGGCAATTAGGCTAGGTCGAGCCGGCAGTGTTTTCCGGAAGACGGGTCCGAATGCGGGCGGAGCCTGCTGGCTGGGAACCGAAATCCGCTGCGATTGAATCCGTGGCTTGTGCGGCGACGGCCAATTCCGATTGAATCGGCCTCCGGTGACTTCCTTGCCGGTCCAGCAGTCTGAAGTTTCATGATTCTCTCGGAAATAGTTTCCCTCGGTCAACGTCTTGCCGCGCTTCTAGCCGGCAGTTTTTTTCGTCCGCTCGCCCGGCCGTCAGCTGCTCTCTATGTGGATTGTGCTGATCAGCTCGCCGAGGCGGCGGATGAAGGCGGACAGATTGCTCACGACGAAGCCCGGGGCCTGATCCGCGAGGTGCTCATCGCTCATCCCGATACCCTGCTGGACGACGATGAGGGCGGTCGGCTGGTCGACGTCAATCAACGTGCCGGTCAATTTTTCAACAAGCTGCTCGAGGCCGGTTGGATCCAGGATCGTCGGATAAGTCTCGATGAACGCTGGGTGCTGATTGCGCCGAGGCTCCGTCTGCTGCTCAGATTATTGCGCGACCTCGCCGAAGATCGCCCAGCCGAACTAAAAGATTTTGCGGCTACGTTACGCTCCCTTTGTGAAGATCTGCTCCGCCCCGGCGCTTTCGATGCAAATCAGCTCGGGCCTGAGGAAATGCGCCAACGCGTCAAAGACCTTCAGCAGCGGGCCGGTCGCGCGATTGATCAGATGCACGCGGTTGAGACCTTGGTGGCTCAACACGAGACCGCCCAGCGCGGGCCGGCGAACACATGGTGTGCTACGATGCTTTGCAGGAGGGCGGTCTCTTCCCCCGACTTCATCTCGCGCGCAATAGTGTCGAGGAGGCGTCGTACGATCCGTTCGTCAAACAACGGCTGGCCGAAGGCCTGGTCAAACACCTGGGCATCGACGATACTCACGCCTATGCCGAGGCCGAGCGCTGGCTAACGCGGCTTGCGGGCCAGCTCGGCGCCATCCCAAACAAACAAAAGCTAATCGATGGCCGCATGGCGGATTTTAGCAATTTGTCAGCGGCCCGTTATCGTTATCAGACCGAGCTGCGGGGACGCCGACCGGAACAGGTGAAAATATATCTTTCCACGGCAGCAGATGCGCATGCCGGGAAATCCTTCGCTGCGCTCGTGCACGAACCGGGGATGGAGTTACTTTGCGCCGAGGCGGAGGTTTACTTTGGCACCGACTCACTGGCTCGCACTCGACGGCAACGTTCTCCGGTTTGACTATTCCTTCGAGGCTCAGCCCAAGGACATGGATATCGAAGCGGCCAAGGAAGAGATCCGCAGTCGCAATCTCTATGTCCTCAATCCGCAACGCGCGGCTCGCTTCATTGAAAAACTTCTGCCGGTCGTAGGGACTCGTTTGTCCACCGATCAATTCAATATAGCGGTCGAGGACGACCTGCTCGATTTCCTCGCCGTGCTCGCCTTTGACAACGGCCCGGCACCCGGATCGCGTCGCACTGTCCGGTGGCGCGTGCAGCCACTACGCGCGGAACTTGGAACCGAGCCCGCCCGCATTCCGCGCGACCCCCAGGGCGCACACACGATTGAACGTCTCACCCTCGAACGCATTTCCTGACCAGGCCTCTTCCGTGGCCTTCCTACTGGCAACATATTCGTGAAGACGACCGTGCGGCGCTGTCTGACGTTCTCACCCAGCTCCTCGCTTCCGGGGCACTCCTTGGCGACACCGGGCGCGACCGGGAACTATTTCTTCTCGCGTGGCAATATCAGCGGGAGATTGGCGAATACTTTGCTCCCCTTCATCTGGAACTGATGCCCGATCCCGATCGCCCGATATTTCAGCTGCGGCCGGTTCCCGGTGATTGCGGCTTGTTTGTCCGGTTCAACAAAGCCGAGACCCTGCTCGTGCTCACTCTCTGGCGTATATACCATGACGCTCGCATGGAGCAAACCGTGGCGACGGTGGTGGTAACAGCCAACGATATCTGGTCGCGCCTAAAACTCTATTTCGAGCGCATCGATCCGCCCACTGAGGCCCTTTTGCGCGAGATGCTGGCGAAACTTCGCACCCGCCGGCTGGTGCGGCTTCAGCGTCAGGAGGACGGAGCTCGTTTCGGAGACACTCAGATTGAAATTCTTCCGACCCTTGCCCGGGTGATTCCCTTCGAAAACGAGACGGCGGGGGAGCAGCAGTGCGCTCTCTACACCCCCGCAACCGCCGCGGACGCGGCGATCGACAATTCGGAAGCAACGATCAGCACCTCATGAGCCAGCGCATTTCTCTCACTCGAATTATTGCGCTCAACTGGTACGGCTTCCGCCAGATCTTCGATGTGGCGGATAACGTACTTATCTCCGGAGCATTTGGCACGGGAAAGTCGGCGCTGCTCGACTTGATTCAGTATGTGATGCTTGGCGAAGGCTGGCGCGCGAACCGAGCCGCCGCGGGCAACGCGCGCGGCCGCGATCTCCTCGGCTATTGCCTCGGTGATACCAATCAGAAAACGGGCAATGGTGAACGCCACTTTCTTCGCGCCAGCGGAGTTACGGTGGCCGCGCTGGAATTCACCCGTCCCGCGGAGCGTGGGCAGGATCCAAAGCACGAGACCTGGGGCATTCGCCTTGAATATTCCAGCGCACAGGTTGATCCCAAACGCACCTATTTCGGCATCCCCGCCCGGCTCGAGTATACAGATCTCGCGGCCGAAGGGCAGATGATCGAGGACGAGCGTTTCCGCACGTGGATCCGCCGTGAACATGGCAACGACTGTCTGTTTTCCCGGCAGCAGGATTATTTGTCGGAAATGGGAACGCACCAACACCTCTATTTCGACCGGCAGGCGTTCCAACGGACTTTTCCCAAGGCAATCGCATTTGAGCCGGAGGACAATGTGGAGAAGTTCATTCGCGATTTTATACTCGAAGAAAATCCGCTGGATGTGCGTGACGTTCGCAGCGCCCTCAATGCGTATGACGACACGCGCCAACGCTTGCTCAAGCAGGAGGACGAAGCGGCTTACCTGGGTCGCATCTGCGCGCATCACCGCCAGTATGAAAGCGCGAATCGGGATGGGGCGCTGCTTCGCCATACGCACGTACTGCTCGAACTGTTACAACAGGAAGAGCTGTGTGACCGGCACACCGCCACGCTTCAGCGGCTGGAGCAGGAACAGCTGAGCCAGCGCGCCGAGTTGAAGCAGAAACTCCAGGAAGCGGAAAATCTCGCCAAATTGATCCGCGAGGTGGGTTTCGAAATCGGGCAGGATCTGGATGAGGTCCGGCTCAACCAGCTCACGGCCGAATATAAAACCCAGGCGGACGAAGTGGCTGCGCTGCGCACTGCCCTCGGTGCCGTTCGACAGCGTCTGGATACACGCCATCAACAGTGGGCCCAATGGCTCAAGCACGGCGACTCGCTATTGCTCGAAGGATTGCCTTCGGTTCTGACCGTCGACGAAAACCTGCTAAAATCTCTGCGGGTCGGTCGTGAGACCGAGCGCTTACAGGCAATGCAGCAACTGGCAGAGCGTTTCCGTGAGTCTTGGGACGCCGTAAAGGAACTGCTCGTCCCGTTGACGCGGAAAATTGATCACTTGAAGGAGCGACTCGCCCAGCTCAATACAGATAAAGACAATCTCGACCACGGCCAGATACCGGGTGCGTTTCCGCTCTTTCAAGCCATTCGCGAACGGCTGGGTAACCGCGCGGAGCAACTTGGCCGGCTGATCGAAGTGAAGCCCGCGAGTGCACGCTGGTGGCCCGCACTCGAACTCTGCCTGGAGCGTCATCGGTGGGTCATCGTGGTGAGCGACGAAACTGATTATAACGAGGCTCTCGGAATACTGCGCAAGACCGCTCCCGGGCGCGGGGAGCCTGAATCATTATTGCACCCGGGCGAAGCACGTCAGCTTCGTGGTTCGGTCAATCCGGGTTCTCTGGCGGAAAAAGTGGAAGTATCACATCCGCTGGGACGCCACTATGTAGAACATTTGCTGGGCGAGATCATCGCTGTGGAAGACGGAGACGAACTCGAACGCAGTCTCGCCGATCGCGCCATCACTCCTGACGGACTGCTCAAAAACGTCCCTTTGCGCCGGCGGTTGAAGGGTGCCGGCACGGTGCCTTTGACCCTGGGCAAAGTCGGTCTCGAGCGTATGCGCAGCGAAGTGATGGCGGCTCAAGCCGAGGCCAGCACTCAGCTGGCGATCGCCGAACGGCTGCGCCACGATGTGAAGAACTGGTTGGATCGGGGCAGAACCGACGGACTGGGCGATTCCTCATTGCCGGATCGGGCCGGCGAGTTGGCCAGACTTCCTGCTCTCGATAACCAACTCAAAACGCTTAAATCAACGATCGAATTCTTGTCCACGCCCGAGCGTGCGCAACGGCAGGAACGTCTGGAGGCCTTCACTCGCGACAAGTCAGTGGTCGACGGTCGCATCGGCGTGCTGAACAGCGAGGTCCAAACATTCAATATCAAGGCGCAACCCACCCGCGATGGAAAGGCCGCTGCTGAAGCGCGCATCAAGCAGTTGAACATTCAGGTCCAATCCGAGCGCGTCCTGCTTGGACGGGTCTTCAGCGGAATCCTCGATGCCGAACTCTTCGCCCGCCGAGATGCACTGCGCGCCGAGTTTCCCCATTGGCAGGAGTGTTTCAACCAGGTGCAGGAACGCGCCTCGGCCGCGGAAAAAATCGCCATCGAGGCTAGGGGCGAACGGCTCCGCGAACGTCGTGAACTTGCAACGGCTCGGAACGATCTGGGCCAGTTTCGCCATCCGGAATATCAGCACGAGTTTAGGGCCGAGGATGAAGACAATCAACCTTGGGCCCAGCGGCTCGAGACGTTGGAAAAGGTGGAACTCGCGAAGTCACGTCAACTCGCCGAGGATCGCCGCCGCGACTGGGAGTGACGGCTCGAAGAC
>JBBQEG010000333.1:0-6063 GCA_038320495.1 Opitutales bacterium
CCCGTCTCCACTCCGAGGATACGATCCGCCGTGAGCGCGCTGTGCTGCGTCAGGAATTGGGCGTCCTCCGAGCAATAAATATCGTTGGTGACAACGGCCATCGAGTAGCGGGCGCGCAAGCGCTGGCACAATTTGAGACAAAGCATCGTCTTGCCCGAACCAACGGGACCGCCGATGCCGATACGAGGGGGACGGGGCATTTGAAGAAAAAGCGGAAAAGTGGAAAAACGGAAGAGTGCGAAAGTGGAAAAGCGAGAAGCGGAAAACCTGATAAATCTAAAGCTGAAATGTCCGGAGTCGAAGCGGCTTCAGTCGCTCGGAAGTACGAGAGAAATTCGGAAGATCGAAAGAGGTGATTTCATGGTTAGATGGTCTGTGGATGTATGCTCGTATCGGCTGCCGCCACGCGCTACTCTTTAAGATATAAACATGCGGGAGTCGGCGGTTTCGTGGCGGGCGGCGGCGATGTCGAGCCAGGGGTTGAACCAGCCGATTTCGTCGAGCGGTGTGGCTTCGGCTGCCGCGATGATTTCGGACGCGGCGCCGAGGGCTTCGGTCAGCAGCGACTGGGATGCGTTCTGTCCGAGCCGGAGGATTTTCATCGCCGCCGAGATCAAGGCGGCGAGATTGGCGTAGGTGATGCCGGCGAGCACGGCGGTGAGCGGCGCTCCGAGTACCCGTCCTTCCAAGGCGGCGGCGATCGCGGCGCCGGTGGGCCAGCCGTGCTCCGAGGCACGCCGGAGAAACTCGTGAGCGAGCGGCGAGGCATGGAGCGCGGCCGTGAGTTCTGCCCGCTGGCGTCCGATGTTTTCGGAGGCCGTGCGCGCTTCGCGGGCGGTTTTCAAGGCGGACGAGAGGAGGCAGAGTTCACCGATGGCCTTCCAATCTGGCGTCGCGAAGGCCCGCCAGGCGTGCGCAGCCAGGGGAAGTTCCACCTGTCGGAGGGTCGGCAAAGCCGACTGCAATACGAACGCCCGCAGGGTTTCCCGATCGCGTATCACACCAGCTTGGACGAGTCCTTCCAGGCCGAACGAATGCGCATAGCTTCCGGTCGGGTAGAACGAGTCGCCGGCTTGCAGGAGACCGCACAGCCAGCCCGACAGGGGCTCGGGCGGAGCGATGTTTCTCTCCTTCGATTCCGACCCAGCACGTGACGGGTTTAACTGCGGTGCGGAGGTCATCTCAATGTTTGTGACTCGGCCCGAGTTCCTGCGTCGGCTGGGCACCGCGAGCGAACCGACCGGGTCGGAACACGGCGGTGGTCAGCTGATAGGGGACTTTCAAACGTTCGAGTAATTGACGAACGGCCGGTTCGTCGGGGGCGAGCATCCGCGTGGCCTCCGCCGAAAGCTCGAGGTGCAGATTACCAATGGCCCAGCCGATACCGGCGGCGGCGGAAGGCGCGAGGTTGAGTGAAATCTCGACGACTGCTTCTTCGCCCTGAAGGACGACGTAGCGACTTGTGGGAGACTCGAAAAAAGTATCGCCGGGCTTCAACGGCGCTTCGAGCTCGAAACCGAACTCGGTGCCATCCGTCGCGGTGCCGCGCCAAAGGCGCTTGGCGAGGGTGAAGCGATCGGTGCGCAGGAGAATTTCAGGACGGGCACTATCGGGAGCGGAGATGGCCGCGTGGACGATCGTCATGACGTCCGTCTCAAAATAGGAAGTAGCGCTGCGCCATCGGCAGGACACTTGCCGGCTCACAGGTGAGGATATTTCCATCCGCCTTCACCGTGTAGGTCTCGGGATCGACTTCGATTTTTGGCAGCGCATCGTTCAGCACCATATCCTTTTTTCCGATACTGCGGCAGCGCTGGACCGGTTCGAGGCGCCGCGCAAGACCAAGGTCGCGGAGGTTGCCCTGGGTGATCGAGGCCTGGCTGACGAAGGTGACGTTGGTGGAGTTGAGCGCCTTGCCGGCGGCACCGAACTGCGGGCGGTAAAACGTCGGCTGCGGCGTGGGAATCGAGGCGTTGGGGTCGCCCATGTTGGCCCACGCAATGAAGCCGCCTTTGAGCACGAGTTCGGGTTTAACGCCGAAGAAGGCAGGTTTAAATAACACGATGTCGGCGAGTTTGCCGACTTCGAGCGACCCGACAATGTGGCTGATGCCGTGGGCGATCGCGGGATTGATCGTGTACTTCGCGAGGTAGCGAAGCGCACGAAAGTTGTCGGCTGCCGCATGTGCCGGACCACGCCCGCTCGTGGGGGCCGCAAGGCTGCCGAACTGCGTTTTCATTTTATGGGCAGTTTGCCAAGTGCGGAGAATGACTTCGCCCACGCGGCCCATCGCCTGCGAGTCGGATGAGGTCATCGAGATTGCACCGAGATCATGCAGGCAATCTTCGGCGGCGATGGTTTCGGGACGAATGCGGGATTCGGCGAACGCCACGTCCTCGGGAATCTTCGAATCGAGGTGGTGACAGACCATGAGCATGTCGAGGTGCTCATCGATTGTATTCACAGTGAAAGGACGCGTCGGATTCGTCGACGACGGCAGCACGTTGGGCTCGCCGCAGACGCGGATGATATCTGGCGCGTGACCGCCGCCAGCGCCCTCGGAATGGAACGTGTGGATGGTGCGGCCCTTGAAGGCTCGAATGGTGTCTTCGACGAAACCGGACTCGTTGAGCGTGTCGGTGTGAATCGCGACTTGAACGTCAAACTCATCGCCGACGCCGAGACAGACATCGATGGCCGCGGGAGTGGTGCCCCAGTCTTCGTGGAGCTTGAGGCCGATGGCGCCGGCCCGGATCTGTTCACGCAAGGGTTCGGGGGTGCCGCAGTTGCCCTTGCCGAGAAATCCAAGATTCATCGGATACGCTTCGGCGGCTTCGAGCATGCGATGCAAGTTCCAGCGGCCTGGGGTGCACGTGGTGGCGAAGGTTCCGGTGGCTGGCCCGGTGCCACCGCCGAGCATCGTGGTGATGCCGGAGCTGATGGCTTCGTCGATCTGTTGCGGGCAGATGAAGTGGATGTGGGAATCAATGCCGCCGGCGGTGATGATGGCGCCTTCGCCGGCGATCACTTCCGTACCCGCTCCGACGATCATCGGGTTTTTCTTTTGGGTCTTGGGATCGGCGTAGATTGAACCGAGACCGCTTTGAATCCCGGGGTTGCCGGCGTGGCCGATGCCGACGATGACGCCGTGTTTGATACCGAGGTCGGCCTTGATGATACCGAGAACCGGATCGAGAATCAGGGCATTGGTGATGACGAGATCGAGCGATTCGGCATCGAGGGCGGTTGGCGATTGGCCCATGCCATCACGGATCACCTTGCCGCCACCAAACTTGATCTCGTTGCCGTAGCCGCCGCCCTCGGCGATGAGGTCGCGTTCGACCTGGACGAACAGATCCGTGTCGGCGAGGCGGACGCGGTCGCCGACGGTGGGACCGAACATCTCGGCGTACTGGCGGCGAGAGAGCTTAAGCGGCATGGTGGGGAAGGTGTATTCGGATTGGCAGGACGGGATCGCGGCGCGAGATCAGTCGAGGCGTCCGTTGATCTTGGCGTTAAGGCCGTACACCTCGCGGGTGCCGGCGAGAGCCACTAATTCGATACGTTTGGTGTCGCCCGCTTCAAAGCGCACGGCGGTGCCGGCGGGAATGTTCAAACGGAATCCGCGCGCCGCTGCCCGGTCGAACTGGAGGGCTTCGTTGGTCTCGAAGAAATGGTAATGCGAGCCGACTTGGATGGGACGATCCCCGGTGTTGACGACATCGAGCGTGAGGGTCGCCAGATTGGCGTTGGCGTCGAGCGGGGGAGCGTCCGGTGCGGGAATAATTTCGCCGGGGATCATGGGGGAGGAAAAGAAGAAACGCGGAGAAAAAGAAGAAGGGGACGGAAAAGAAGAAACGGAGAGCGAAAGAAGAAAGAAGAAACGGGGAGAGAAGCGGAGAGCAGGCGTTCGAAGGTTGGGGGGTGTTTCTAATTTCTTATTTCGCCTTCCTGTTTCTTCTTTTCCTCAGCGGATCGGATTGTGCACCGTGACGAGCTTAGTGCCGTCGGGGAAGGTGGCTTCGACCTGGACGTCGTGGATCATCTCGGGCACGCCGGGCATGCAGTCGGCGAGCGTCAGGATCGTGGTCCCGTAGCTCATGAGTTCGGCGACGGATTTTCCATCGCGGGCGCCCTCGATGATCTCGTAGGTGATGATGGCGACGGACTCCGGGTAATTGAGTTTCACGCCTCGGGCCTGGCGACGACGCGCGAGATCGGCGGCGACGACGATGAGGAGTTTTTCGCGTTCGCGGGGAGTCAGGTGCATGGGGAGAGGCTGAAAGGGAAGGGATCGAAAAACTGACTTTAGGTCGTGGGGCCCGGGAGTGGCGAGTGATCTATGGGACGTCGTTGATTTTCGAAAGCGCCGTGGAGTTTTGGTTGAATGAGGTGCGGCGTTTGGATGCTCGCGATCCCCGGTCGCTACCCGCCCCGGCTGCGCGCAGCAATCAGACCTGAAGATGTACTTTCACGACCTCGTCGGTCAGGGCGGCGATGGCGCCTGAGATGACAACGGCTCCGCGGTCCATGGCGTAGAAGCGATCGGCGACATCGCGGCAGAAATCGACGAACTGTTCGACGAGCAGGATTGCGAGTTTGCCTTCGGCCTTGAGGGCTTTGACTGCGTTCTGGACGTCTTCGCTGTCGTTGTGGCCGAGACCCTCGTCTTTGAGTTTCTTGAGCGTGTCACCGATGTGTTCGATGATCGACGGCTGAATGCCTTCGGTGGGTTCGTCGAGGATCAGGAGCTTCGGGTTGGTAAGCAGAGCGCGGCCGATCGCGAGTTGCTGTTGCTGTCCGCCGGAGAGCACGCCGCCTTTGCGTGCGAGCATTTCCTTGAGGACAGGAAAGAGCGTGTACACGCGATCGAGGGCCGCCTTCGCGACGGAGCCGCGGCGACCGTGGACGACGAGTCCAACGTGGAGGTTTTCTTCGACGGTCAGGTGCGGAAAGATGTCGCGGCCCTGAGGCACGTAACCGATGCCGGCGCGGGCGCGGGCATCCGGGGGCATCTGATCGATGCGCTCACCGGCGAAGAGAATCGAACCTGAGCGAACCGGTAACATGCCGGTGATGGAGCGGAGCGTCGTGGTTTTGCCGACGCCGTTTCGGCCCATGAGTGCAATCACTTCTCCGGCGTTCACCTCGAGATCGACGCCACGAAGAATGCGCGAGCCACCGATGAAGGTTTCAACGGAGGAGAGCGTGAGAAGGGCGGACATGGGTTGGGAGCGTGGGATCGGAGGGGCGAAATCTGAGCGTTGAGATCTGGGCTTTGAGATCGAAATTTGGACGCTGAGGGCTTCGGTTTGAGAATGGCGTACGTCAGCGCGTGCCGTGTTTGCCGCGGCCGAGATAAACTTCGCGGACCTTCGGATCGGATTGGACTTCGTCGAACTTGCCCTCGCAGAGGACGGTACCCTGGTGGAGCACGGTGACCTGGCCGTTGCGGGCGATCTGTTTGACGAACGTCATGTCGTGTTCGACGACGATGAGGCTGCGTTTTCCGGCGAGGGAAAGGAGCAATTCGCCGGTGCGGTGCGTTTCGTCGTCGGTCATGCCGGCCGCGGGTTCATCGACGAGAAGCACCTTCGGATCCTGGGCGAGCAGCATCCCGATCTCGAGCCACTGTTTTTCGCCGTGGGCGAGCAGGCCGGCTTTCCAGGTGCGTTTCGCATCGAGCCGGATGAGTTTCAGAATGTCGTCCAACTGATCGCGCTCGGTGGAGGAGAGGGTGCGAAACAGGGAGGCAAAAACCCCGCGTGGACCTTTGATGGAGAGCACGAGATTATCCCAGACGCTGTGTTCGGAATACACGCTTGGCGTCTGGAATTTACGACCGATGCCGAGACGGTTGATCTCGTATTCATTGAGCAGCGTGAGGTCGTGACTGGCGGCGATTTTGACCCCGAAGTCGATCTTGCCTTTGTCGGGTTTGGCGCGGCCGGAGATCAGGTCGAAGAACGTCGATTTGCCCGCGCCGTTGGGTCCGATCACAGTGCGCAGTTCTCCTTCGTTCAGATAAAACGTGAGGTTCGAGATCGCCTTGAAGCCGTCGTA
>JBBQEG010000334.1:0-6056 GCA_038320495.1 Opitutales bacterium
GTTAAGATAATTTCCAGTGACGACGTTCTGGACCCGGCCGGTAATGGTTCCGTTGGTCTGTGCGGTGGACGACGAAGACGAAGTCTGGGCGATTCCGATCGGCGCTGCGGTGAGCCAGAGAGCGAAGCTAAACAGAATGAGCTGTGGTGTGGGACGTTTCATGGGAGAAAGGCAAACTGTACGATATTAGTGCGTCGTCGCTGGCGCGACCGATGCATCCGGCTTCATCTCGCCCGCCATGCGGAGGAGGGCCTCGGTGATCTTCGGGGCAGCTTGAACTTCCAGGCGGTTGGTCCCCACCCATGACTCGTATCCACCGAGTTGATGCTGCGCGACGGTCGGCATATAACCGAAATACCCATTGGCGAGCGACACCGTAAATGCCCTCGGAAATGGCGCCCGGGCCTTCAGATCCAACCCCATCTCGGCAAACGTTTCCACCGGCAGGGCGAGCACCGCCACGTCGCCAATGCGCATCGCCTGCAGGGGCAGCGTGACCGTCTCCGGCGCCTCCGCTCGTTGCAAAACGCGATTGGCATACGCTCGCTCCAACGGATGCCAGCCAGGCCCGCCGGCCGGCCGCTCGAGCATTGCGCGGGCACGCGTGATCATCTCCGGCGTCGGCCTCCGCGACTTCAGCGTCAGTTCTTCATAACGCACCGCCAACGGCACCCACTCCTGGTACGTCACCGTTTGATAAGCCCGATACACTTCCGCAGCTACGATGTTCGCCACGCGTTCGATCTGTTCGAAGTGCGGCTGCGCCACGCGTTTCACGCGGAAATTGATATTATTGACGTCTCCGCTGGTGCCGTTGGCGAGCAACGCCACGAATGGCGGATGCGCGCCTCGAGGGGCGCGGTCCGCGCCCAATAATTCGGCGATACGGTTGCAGAACGCTCCGAAATAATCCGCCGACACGACGCCCGACGGAACTCCGCCTACATAGTGCAGGGAGTACGCGGCAAACAATGCAATCGGACGCCCGCTGCCCGCCGCTTGCACGGAGATGAACGGAATTTCTGGATCGATCGGCCCGGCGGGTTCGACCAAGGCCGGAGAACCGGCGGGCGGGTTCATTCGGACCGTATCGGTGCCTCCAAAAGGATTTCGGCGCAGGGCCTCGTCGCTCATGTGCCACCGACGATTGAACACCTGCGAGGACTCAGAGCCGCTCCCCCAACCGATTCGCGCCGGCTCCAGTTGGTTGATCGCCCGTTGAATCGTATCCGCGACGCGCCGGGCAATGAAGCGTTGATATAAGGTCGCCGCGTCAACCGTCGCGCCACCGTCGTCCCCGGCCGGACCGCGCGGACGTCCTCCATTGGGACCGAGGGAGGTCTCGGTTCCCGCCGAGGCCGCCGAATGCGTATGCGTCGCAGCAATCAACACCCACGCCGGCTCGAGCCCGGTGAGTTCCTGCGTGAGCCGCTTGGCTTCGTCACACACTTCGCGCGGCAGCCCAATATTATCACAGACAACAATCGCGAGTCGTTGCCCGCCATCATCCAGCACCAGCGCGCGCACCTGTAATGGATCACGAATATGCTTCGCCGGCGTTGGGCTGAAACCCCCAATAATCATCGCACCCAGATCCGGTGTGATATCTCCCACCGCCGCTCCCGCGCGAAACCCGCGTGCTGGCACAACACCCTTGGCGGCGGCAAAGCCCACACTGACTGTGACCAGTGCAATCAGCAATGCGGCCGCAGAATACCACCGTGATGACCGCAGTTTTGTTCGGTTCGTCACCTTAATTGAAGATAGCGAATAATTGATCGGTTTTGTCAATGCGGAATCCTTCAGCAGACCGCACGCCAGTTGCGACCGGAGAATTAACGAGACACGGCCGAACGTGCCAGCATGCGACGCGGCCCTTCGATAAACCGTCCCCCGGTAGGTCATCAGGCCGCTCCGTTCACAATTCGCCTAAGTCCGAAGGTGAAACAGACATTCCTGTCTGTCCCTCCGAAGGAGTCAGTCTCCAAAACTACAGGCAGGAATGCCTGTATCACGTACGCTCGCTAAACCCTGGAAGGCTCATCACGCACGCGCGGGGGACCCTGAAGGCCCGTCGCACTATATAACTTAGAGCGTCAATCCCTGTCCAAGGATCGCGACGCTCCACCCGTTCAAAGTCCCGGCTTACTTCCGCGACGACAGATAGTGCACCATGGCGGCGAAGTCCTCGAGCGACAAAGCGTTCGCCAAGCCGTCGGGCATCATCGACATCGGCAGGCGCTTCTCCTCTTTCACGTCCGCCGTCGCCACCGTCGTCACGGCTCCGGCCATGTCACGGAGCACAATCTTGTCGACCGTCGTCTCCGTCGCGAAACCCGTGCGGACACTGCCATCCTTGAGTGTGAGCATCACCGTTTGAAAGCCTTGGGAGATGGTATCACTCGGCCGCAGGATCGCCGTGGCAATCTGCTCGGTATTCATAATGGAACCGATCTGGCCCATGTACGGCCCCAGCGACGGACCGCCTGGGCTCACCGCGTGACAGGCAATACAGCCCTGCTGGTTGAGGAGTTGTTCGCCCCGGGCGTGGTTGGGCTGGAATTTAGCGAGGGAGAGAATCACATCCTCGACTGCCGTGGTGCCGACGGCTCCTTGCTGCGCCGCAATCTGCGCGAGATTTACCTGCGGTGCGATCTCGGTTGGCGCCTGCACCTCCCGCGTCCCGAGTTTCTTCAACCCGAGCCGGTGTGAATCATTCAAGCGCGCGAGGAACTCAGCATGTTCGGAAGCCTTTACCGCGGTTTCAGCTTCGAGCACCGCGGCGATCCGCGGCGAAGCGGACCACGTCACCGGCTTATAATACGGCCCGCGCGTATCCGGTTTCGTCGACCACCACCAGGTCGCATCGTACGGCGCTTCCTGTTGATATAGCCGCGCGAGGGTCGTGAGCAGTTTCGCGCGTTGGGTCGGCGCTGTCGTCGCCTTCAAACGAGCGATCACGCCGTCCGCCGCCGCCTCTTCGTGCAAACCCGATAGCGCCCAGAGTGCCAGATCCTCGGACGGTGTTCCGATCGCGGCGAGGCTCGCCTCCACCGCGCCCAACCGGGTCAACGCATGCGCCGCCAGATGCGGCACGACGACTCCGGAATTCGGCGTGGCATGCCTCGGTGCGGTCCACACGACGGGACCGTCACCGCGACGTCCGGCCGACACGAAAAAGTCCACCGAGTCCTCCGGTCCACTGCCAGGGGCCGTCGCGGCGCGCACGCTAAACGACACCGCATCGGCAGGCACGGAGTAGACCGCTGGAGCCGGCCCGGTGGCGACGAGGGTCGGAGCCGGCGGCTCGGCTTTGGTCCGCTTCCCGGTCTTGCTCGCCTCCTTGGCGGCGGGCGCGGGCGCCGGTGCCGGCGGCACGGGATCCGCCATCGAAACGCGCCCCGAGGTGGGCAGAGTCGTGTCCAAGGCAACCTTCTTTCCGTTGGCGAGCGTGAAGAATGCATCACCCAAACCGAGGCGCACCGGACGCTCGGGATCGTCGGTCGAACCCAAGTGAATCCGAACATCCTCGCCCGGTTTGACTGCGAGGGTCACGCGAGCATCGCGATTGCCCTTGATGGTGAATTTCTCCGAGAAACTCGCGGCGTCATTGGCGGAGGGTTTTGAGAAGGGCACGGCGAGCAAGGCCGCCGCAGCCTGCGGATTTCCGAGGCGTCCGAGTGACACGGCTGCAACGGCTCGTTCCCGAGGCGTGCCGCGCTGCAAGGCCTGCACGAACGGCTCGAGCGGCAATGTGGCCCGCTGCAACCGCGGCAAACGATCCGTGGCGGCGCGGAGCGCGAACTCGCGGAGCGCGTTGTCACTGGCAAACGGAAGCAGCGCCGCTGGATTGGTCTCAATCTGCGCGAAGGTAAACAAAGCCGCCACGCGCGCCTCGAGCGAGAGCGAGGTCTGGCGGATCTTCGCAACGAGTGCCGGCTTCGCCGCTGCAGCCTCAGCGGTACGCGCCAATAGTTCATGCTGGGCAAAGAACCGCGTGCTCGCGCTCTCCGAGACGAGCAACTCGATCAGCGCGGGCAGGTTCAGACTCCCGAGCTCGGGAAAATCACGATGCACCCAGCCCTTCGGCGTGATGCGGGAAACATAGCCTTTGCCGGCGTCGCCCCTGAATCCAGCGCCGTCCCACGCGCCGACAAACATCTGCCCGGATGGATCGACGTCGAGATCGGTCACCTGCGAGATCTGCGCGAAATCCTCGATCTTCTGCGTGAAACTGGGGCCATCCACGGTAATCCGGTGCAGATAGATCGCCTTGCGGCCCCAGTCCGCCATCAGCGGCTGGTTGTTATAGTGTTTCGGCCATGACGGCTCCGACAGGAACAGCGCGCCGACGCCGGACCCGCCGCCGAAGTCCTCGAGCGCAGGAATTATTTCACTGGTGAAGTTTTTAAAGAGCCGCGGGTAACCGTACTCGCCGGTTTGCACGTGATGGAGAAACCGCATGTTCCACCCGCCGCCATCGTTGGTGTTACCGCGGGTGAAAATATTCATGAACGGATCGATCGCCACATCGTAAATGTTACGCGTACCCGTTGTATACATCTCCAGTTCCGTGCCATCGGGCCGCACCCGCGCGATGCCGCCGCCGAGCAGCGTGAGTTTCCTGCCATCGGTGCCCGTGGCCTCGTGGAACCCAAAATCGCCCACCGCTATATAGATCCAGCCATCAATGCCGAACCGGATTCCATTGGTGGAGTGATCGGTCCCGCGGTCGTTGATCGCCTTGGCCGCGCAGATGTTGCGCACGAGAACTTGGAGCGGGCCGTCGGCCACGCCATCGCCGTTGGCATCATAGAGGACTGCCAGATTCATCCCCGTGGCGAGGCCGTCGGGACCAAACGCGGTGTGCAGCACATAGACCCGGGTGCCCACCACCACCAGTCCGCGCGGGTTGTCGACGTCGGCGAAAACCGTATGAGCGTCGGCGACGCCATCGCGGTTTCGGTCGACGAGTTTCACGATGCGGCCTTTCCCCGGCCCTTTGCCGAGCGAGCCGTTGAGATCCACGCCGGCGTAAACCTCACCGTGCGCAGAAACGGTGAGACACGCCACGCACGGGGTGATCTCCGGTCCGGAAAAGCGCGTCAGCTCGAGATCAGCCGGAACGGTATCGGCCAGAGTGATTGTGACCGGCGTCGCGAGGAGCAGGCCAAGCCAGGAGAAGAGTTTAGAGCGGTTCACACGAATCATGAGAAAAGCGAGAGGGTCAGGAACGGAGCGGGACAGAATGGGAAGGCCGAAGGGAAGACGTATCAGCCACCCACAGGATGCAAGCAAGTGCAGGATCGGTTTTGTCCGAGGGAGCGCGGAACGCCGGCCCTCCTCAGGGCTGAAACTGCACCGCCGTCGTTGTCATCCCACCCAGCGCATCGGTGAGCGCAATAAACCAGGTAGTGGCGTCCGCCGGCGGCCTTGGTGCGGTGATCAGGCCGTCACCGACGCGCGCCGGACTGCTCTGCCAGGCTCGTTTTGAACGCAGACCCGAATCCGTTGTATAATGGAGGGTCGCCGAGGTCACGGCCACCGCACTGCTGTAAACAAGCCGCACGTTTTCCGCGTTTACAGTCAGTTCATCCGGAACCGGCAGCGATGGACCCGAGCGACAAAACGAATCGATATACCGGCCGATCTCTTCGGCCGCCCAACCGGCGGGATGGCTATGTCGCATGGCCACTTCAATGCGCACCTGTTTGCGTCCCGGGACGACGTCGATGCTCTTTTGATAACTGTCGAGCGGGTAGTGAATGTCATTGGTGCCGTTGACAAAGAGGATCGGCACCCGGCAACGCGTCAGCAGACTGGACGGATCGTAGGCGTTGATCCACGCCTCGCGTCGATCGCCAAGCCGGTCGATCGAAGGTTTCTGCACCGACTCGCCTTCGAACAGGAAACCGCAGCCATAGACCGGCACCGCGGCCTTGAAACGATCGTCCAAGGACGCAACCAGACAGGTCGTGTAGCCGCCCCAGCTGATCCCTGTGACCGCGGTGCGATCGGGATCCACCTCGGGAAACGAACGGAGGAGTGAGTGCGCG
>JBBQEG010000335.1:0-6029 GCA_038320495.1 Opitutales bacterium
GACGCGCAGCACCGCAGAGGTTTTTTACGACAACGATCGCGGACGACGTGAGTCGCGCCCGAGCCGGCTGGGTGCAGGGAAACTCCGCGGCGAGAAGCCGTCTGTCTCGTTCCCATGTGTTTCGCTTCGTTGCCTTATATAAACCAGTTTTGAGTTCCCGTTGATCGTTAAATCTTACCCCGAATGAAATTCCTCACGACCGCGCTTTTATTCACTGCGCTCCGTCTTACCGCGGCGGTATCTCCCTATGATCAATCGGCGGTTCCGCTCGAGGTGGATGCGCCCCAGCGCGGGCTCGCGAAGATTGTCCTCCTCGCGGGTGGGCCGAGCAGCAAGGCGATGGCGCATGAGTATTTCGCGGGTTGCGCGCTCTTGTTTGATTGGTTGAAGCAGCAGCCGGGTGTCTGGCCGGTGATGGCGCGGGGGTGGCCAGCCAATGAGCAGGTGCTGGCTGGCGCAAAGTGCATCGTGTATTTCGGAGATGGCGGCGGGAAGCAGCCGTTCGCGGATCCGAAGCGCTGGGCCGTGCTGTCGAAGCTCATGGCCGACGGTGCGGGGCTGGTGCTGTTGCATCAGGCGATGGATCTTCCCGCGGGACCGGACGGCCAAAAAATCAAAGAGTGGCTCGGAGCGGTTTATCATAGTGATATTGGCAGTCGCGGTCACTGGGACATGGAATTCACCACGATCCCGCCGCATGATATCACGCGCGGGGTAAAACCCTTTGCCGCGCCGGCGGATGGCTGGCTGTATAATCTCCATTTCGCGGACACCGGCGTGACACCACTGTTGGTGGGTGCGGTACCGGACAAGTCGCGTTCGACGGCGGACGCGAAGAAACACGCGGGGCGCAATGAGGTGATAGCGTGGGCGCACACGCGTTCCGATGGCGGGCGGGGCTTTGGTTTCACCGGCGCCGATCTGCACCAGAGTTGGAGCTACCCGAGCCAGCGCACGCTCGTGCTCAACGGCATTCTGTGGGCCGCACGGGTGCCGGTGCCGAAAGACGGAGTCCACGTTGCGTTCGATCCCGCGAGTCTTCAGCGCAACCTCGATGACAAGCGCAAGGCTGCCGCGGTGGGAAAGAAATGAGAGGCAGCCGCGCGGGTCGCCCGCTTGGTTCTGAACCAGCGATTCAGCGCGCCTACACGTGGATCACCCTAGGGACCGCAACAGAGCGGTCCCGCGCGATGCCGGGAAGATAGCGCATTCCCGGGGCTCGCTGGACGGCATTTTCGGCGTCAAAACTATCTTTAGCCCACACGACCAGCTTCGTCTCCCTCCCGGCACGGAAACCGGTTCGCCAGAAACCGGTTCCTCAACGATGCCTATACCGGATCCAGCATCACCTTCAACGTGGATGGGCTCCGGACCGCCGAGCAGTAGACGGTTATAACCCGTGGAGGAACGAAGTTCCTCCTGATGTTTATCGACGGCCTATTCGCCGGCACGCCGGACTTCTCGGGAGAAGGTAGACGCTAACACCAGCTCTCCGTTTCATTTCTACCGGCGACCCGTCATCTCTCGGCGGCGCCCTATTCGCGGCCGCTTCGTTCCGAGCGGGTGCGCTCCTTTCCTATGAAATTATTCCCTTCCTGCATCGGCCCCGCCCCACGCATCGTCCTCATTTTCGCCGCGCTCGGCTTCGCCTCCTCGCCGGCGTCCGCTGCGACGACACTGTTTCTGGACGCAGCCGCGGGGCCAATCGGCTTCGCCGCCAATGAGCTCTCCGCTGCGCTCGCCAGCGAGGGCCGGGTCGAGCGCCGCGCGCTCGACCTCCTCGCCAGCGACGACAGCGAAACGCGCATCGTTATGACGCTCGCCAGCAGCCCCGCCGCCGCTGCCGCGGTGCGCGATGGTGTGATCTCCGCGCCGGCCGCACTCGATCCGGAGGGCTTCAGCCTGCGCATCGCCGCTCCGCGCGCCGGCGCGCGCACAATCTGGGTGCTCGGGCACGACGAAGCCGGCGCGATGTATGGCGGCATGGAAGTGGCCGAGATCGCCCGGCTGCACGGCCTCGCGCGCGTCGCCAACCTGGACATGAATCCCCGGCTCGCCGAGCGCGGCCTGAAATTCAATCTTCCGCTCGATGCGCGCACTCCGAGCTATACCGACGCCTCGGATGTCGCGCAGCCAAACATCGGCACCGTCTGGGAGATGGAGGTCTGGCGGGAGCTGATCGACCGCTCCGCGCGCAGCCGCTACAACCTCATTTCGCTTTGGAACCTCCATCCATTTCCGTCGATGGTGCGCGTGCCCGAATATCCGGACATCGCGCTCGCCGATGTCCAGCGCTCGACGGTCAAATGGAACGAGTTTTATCCGCTGCAGGGCACCGGGCTCGATGGCGCCGAGATTCTCGGCCAAACCGAGACGCTCAAACGGTTAACGATCGACGAGAAGATCGCCTTCTGGCGCGAGGTCATGCGCTATGGCAAATCCCGCAATGTGTATTTCTACGTCATTACGTGGAACATCTTCGTTAACGGTACCTTTGGCAAACACGGCATCACCGACGCGATCGACAACCCGACGACGCGCGATTATTTCCGCCATAGTGTGCGCGAGTTGCTCCTGACGTATCCCGATCTGGCGGGCATCGGCGTAACGGCTGGCGAGAACATGCCGGACGCGACGCCCGAGCAGAAGGAGGACTGGGTGTTTCAGACGTATGGCCAGGGCGCGCTGGATGCGATCGCAGCGAGCCCGGGCCGCCGGATATCATTTATTCACCGGGCGCACGAGACGAGCGCGGCCGATGTGCTGCAGCGCTTCGCGACGCTCGTCGACCATCCGAGCATCGCCTTCAAGTTCAGCTTCAAATACGCGGAGGCTCACTCGCTCAGCTCCGTCCACCAACCGTTCGGCCGGAAGTTTCTGGCCGATATCGGCGACACTCCGGCGCTCTGGACGATGCGTAACGACGACAACTTCTATTTCCGCTGGGGCGCGCCGGAGTTTGTGCGGGGCTTCATCGGAAACATGCCGGGGAAGCCGGCACGCGGCTTTTACTTCGGCTCCAATCAATATATCGGCGGCCGCGAATTTCTCAGCCAGCCGCTCGACGAGCCGCGCCCCCTCGAGTTCGCGAAACACTGGTATCATTATATGCTTTGGGGGCGGATGAGCTACGACCCGGGACTCACGGACGAGCGCCTGATCGGGATGCTGCACGAACGCCACCCGGGGACGGATGCGGCCCGTTTGTTTGCCGCGTGGCAGGATGCCTCAATGGTCTACCCTCTGACGACCGGCTTTCATTGGGCGCCGCTGGACTTCCAGTGGAATATAGAAGGCTGCATGAGTCGCGCCGAGTCCGCCCGGACACCTCACGGGTTTCACGATATCAATCGCTTCATCTCGCTCCCTCCACATCCGGGCACGGATAATATTTCCATTCCGCGCCATGTGGCGGGGGTGCGGGCGGGCAAGAGCCTGCCGGGCACCACCCCGCCGCAGGTTGCCCGCCAGCTTCACGAACGCGCGGATCGCGCGCTCGCCACGCTGGAATCGCTCTCCGCCGGGCAGGATCGCGAGCTCTGGCTGACGATGGTGGACATCCGCGCCATGGCTCAGCTCGGCAAATATTACGCGCACAAGATCGAGGCCGCCACGGAGCTTGCACTCTATCGGGACACCCACGAAGCGCAGCATCACACCCGCGTCGCCGCCGAGCTGAATCAAGCCGCTTATCGCTGGCGCCTCTACGCCTCGACGGCCCTCGGAGTATATAAAAACCCGCTGTGGTCCTACCGCATCGGCGTCATGGACTGGCGCAAGAGCTACCTGAGCGTCCTGCACGATCTGACGTCTACCGGCTCCGCGATCGCGGTGCCTTCGATGCAAGCGACGCCGGGCGGCACGATCCTCGAAGCGGAGGCGGCCGAAGCGAACATCGCCCCGGTGGCGACGGAGACGCCGGGCTTCACCGGCGCGGGCTACCGGGATTTTAACCGCGCGCAGGGCACGCAATGGATCGAGTGGACTTACGAGGCGCCGGCGGCGGGGCACTATATGCTCGAGATTCGTTATACCAATCGGCGCTGGGGCATGCGCCAGGATTATGAAGGTGCATCCCGTCTCACGGTGAACGGCGACGAGGCGGGCGGGTTCGTCTTCTGGCATACGGCCGATCTGGGAACATGGGTGTGGGACCGCATGATCGTGCGTCTGCCGCCCGGCAGAAATTCGATTCGGCTCCACCCGCTGGCCATGGCCAATATCGATCACCTGAACGTGATCCCGCTGTTTCGATGAGCCATTCCAGCGACACAGTAATGCGGGACGCCGGCGCGGGTCCCGCTGAACACCGCAACGCTCTGCCGAAGACAGCCCTATCCTCTCGTTCCAAGCATGAAATTCCTCCTCCCGCTCCTCTTCTTTCTCGCCGCAAGGCTGCATGCCCAACCTCACCTCGAAGCCCCTTCGGCCCAAGCCCGTTTCGCCGCCGACGAAATCGCCGCGGCGCTCAGCTCCGCCCGACTCGCACCCGATTCCATCGCCCTCCGCTTTCACCTCTCCAGCTCGCCCGCTGCCGCCGCCCTCGTCCAATCCGGCCGCATTGTCCCGCCCGCCACGCTCCGCCCTGAAGGCTTCAGCCTCCGCGTCGCGCGCTTCACCACGTCGACCACCACCACCACCGTCGCCCAGCCCGAGATCCACATCCTCGCGCCCGACGACGCTGGTCTCCTCTACGGCGGCCTCGAAGTAGCCGAACTGCTCCGCACCCGGGGCCTCGCCGCCCTTGCCAACACCGACCAGAACCCGCACCTCGCCGAGCGCGGCGTGAAGTTCAACCTCCCCCTCGACGCCCGTTCGCCGAGCTACTCCGACGCCGGCGACTCCGCGCAGCAAAACATCGCGACCGTCTGGGACATGACGTTCTGGCACGAGTTCATCGACCGACTCGCCCGCCAGCGCATCAACCTCGTCTCGCTCTGGAACCTCCACCCCTTCCCCTCGCTCGTCCGCGTCCCCGAATACCCCAACGTCGCCCTCGCCGACGTCCAGCGCTCCCGCGTGTCATGGAAAGAGCACTACGCCCTCCAGGCCACGGGCCTCGATGCCCCCGAAATCCTCGGCAACGTCGAAACCCTCCAGCGCCTGACGATCGACGAGAAGATCGCGTTCTGGCGCGAGGTCATGCGCTACGGCCGCGAACGCAACGTGAAGTTCTACTTCATCACCTGGAACCTCTTCACCAACGGCGTCGCCGGCAAATACGGCATCACCGCCAATCCCGCCAACGCCACCACCAACGACTATTTTCGCCGCAGCGTGCGCGAACTTATCCTAACCTACCCCGACCTCGCCGGACTCGGCCTCACCACCGGCGAATACCTCCCCGGCCTCAGCGCGCCGCAAAAGGAGGAGTGGGCCTTCGCCACCTACGGCCAGGGCACGCTCGATGCCCTCGCGCTTCAGCCGCAGCGCAAGCTCACCTTCATTCACCGTCAGCACGAAGCCGGCGCTGTCGAGATCCGCCGCCAGTTCGCTCCGATCATGGATCACCCGAACATCGATTTCGTCTACTCGTTCAAATACGCCGAAGCCCACGCCCTCAGTTCCACCCGCCAGCGCTTCCACGAGAAATTCGTCGCTGACATCGGCGATGCCCCGACCCTCTGGACCCTCCGCAACGACGACAACTACCACTTCCGCTGGGGCGGCGCCGCGTTCGTCCGCGAGTTCATCCAAAACATCCCCGCCAAGAACACCCGCGGCTTCTACTACGGCTCCGACCAGCACATCTGGGCCCGCGAATTCCTCAGCCTCGACCGCACCCCCGACGCCCCACGCGAGCTCGAGGTCGGCAAGCACTGGTATCATTGGCTCCTCTGGGGCCGGCTCGGCTACGACCCCACGCTCTCTGACGACCGCCTCATCGCCCTCCTCGCCGCGCACTTCCCGTCCACCGACGCCCCCACGCTCTTCGCCGCGTGGCAGGACGCCTCGATGGTTTTCCCCCTCGTGACCGGCTTCCACTGGGGCGCGCTCGATTTTCAGTGGTATCCGGAAGCCTGCCAGAG
>JBBQEG010000336.1:0-5998 GCA_038320495.1 Opitutales bacterium
TGGCCGCCGCCCGGGCGCAATCCGTGTGTGCCCAGCTTTCGGATACAAAGGAACTGCTCGGCTGGGTGACCGATGACGCGCTCGGCTGGGCGCAGTCGCCGGCCAGCGGGCGCCCCACGTTGCTGCAGATCTGCCTGAGCCTGGAGCCGACTTTTGCCGCCTACCATGCGGCCTGGGAGTTTGTGCTCGCGCTGCATCAGGGCCGCCTCGATGCCGTGGCGCGGGCCTGGGGCGTCGTGCTGAACAACAAGGAGGTGGTGCGCACGATGACGCGCCAGGAATACGGAATCGCAACGCGGGGGTATGCGCGCGACGAAGCCCGGTGGTCCCGTGAGTTCGCACGACGTTACTTCGCGACGACCGCGGCGGCGGTGCGGGACGTTGATCCGAATCATTTGATCTTCGGGTGTCGTTTTGACCCGGCGCATGGCTCACTGGGAGAGGTGAAGACGGGAACGAGCGTCCTGGCCGAATGCACGTATCCCGCCGTCGATGTCGCCATGCCTGGCTGGAATGAGCTGCCGGCACCGGACGCTCTTGGTTCGCAACCGGTGATGGCGGGCGATGTCTGCTGGATGGATGAAACGGGCGTCCGCGCCGTCACCAAACGCCGCCAGCCGCGGCTGACGACCTTGGAGCGAATGTTGCGTCGGGGTCGGAGCGCCTTGGAGCGCATGGCGCGGCATCGCTCCGTGGTCGGCTATGCATGGACTCGCTGGCAGGATGAGCCGAATGAACAGCCGCCATTTGCGCGCGGGCTCGTGCATGTGAATGGGGCCGAGGCCCGCGAGCACACCGAGTTACTCGCCGCCTTCAACGCCCGCGTTGAATCCCTCCGGGAGTGAGCAGCCGGTTTTCTTCTTTCCAATGTTTCTTCTTTCTCCCGTTTCTCCCGTTTCTCCCGTTTCTTCTTTTCAGGAAGACTGATCGTACGTTTCCGGAGTGACCACCGCCTCCAGCGGGCGGCCTTCGACAAAAGCGCGGAGATTCTTGAGCGCAAAAGCTCCGGCATCGGGATACCGATCGATGGTCGGACCCGCGATGTGCGGAGTCAGATTCACCCGGGGGAGTTGGCGAAATGCGCTGTCAGCGGGGAGCGGCTCGGTGGAGTAGACATCGAGGCCAATTTGGATTTGTCCCTCCTGCGCGACGCGGAGCAGGGCCGCTTCATCGACCACCGCGCCGCGTCCTACATTTATGAATACACCACCCGGGCAAATGCTGCGCAGCAGGCGTTCGGTGACGATGCCCTCGGTGGCAGGGATGAGAGGAGCGAGCTCGACGATGATTTCGTTCTCCGCGAACAAGGCCTCGAGCGATGGTGCGCGCTCCACCCCATAGGCGTGCGCCAGTTCCTCGGTGAGGTCGGGAGCCAGTGCTGTGATCGGGCAGGTCCACGGCTTCAGCAAACCCACCAGTTCGCGGGCAACCGGGCCGAATCCGTGGATCCCAACCTTGCGGCAGAACAGCGAGCGCGAATCGGTCGGGCCATTCTTCCATGCTGCCACGCCGGGTTGATGCATCGTGATGGCCCAGTGCGAAGCATGGCGCAGGCAGGCAAGAATGTGGAACAGGGCGGCCTCGGCGACCGTGCGGCTGATTGAGCCGCCCCAATTCGTCACGATCAGCCCTCGCTCCAAATGCGTCCGCGAAACCAGGCGTTTCACCGAGCCCGTGAGATAGCAGATATAACGAAGCCGTGACGGCAGGAATTCGGGGAGAGTCGGAGTCTTCCAGCAACCGAGGAGGATGTCGGGATTTGCTTCTGCTAACGCGCGCGCAAAGGTCTCCGGGGCGAGGTCAGTGGGATCGATCAGACGAAACGTCGGCGCGATCGCCCGCACCTGCTCGAGCATCGGCTCGGGCAGGAATTCACGCACTTCGGCGGGCGTCAGAACGGCAAAGAGGCAGGTAGGCTTGGGCATCAGGCGATCGGCGGGAAACACTCCAGGATTTCAGCGTTCGGATGAGGGGTGAAACTCACCGGGCCGAGTCCGGCAGGAAGAAACACTTTGTCATAGGTGCGTAATCGGATGGTTTCTCCGGCCACTTCGCAACTTACGGAGCCCGCGGTGACGATAGCGATAACGGCGCTGGTTTCATCCTTAACCAAAGGGGCGTTGATTCGCGTCCGGGCGACGCGAAAGCAGTCCGTCCGGTCGGCGCCAATCAGCTCATCGTGATACGATTCGGAGCCAAACGCGCGAAGCCGCCGCGGCTGACAACGCACGCGTTGTTCGAAGGCGGCCGCCGTCAGTGGTGAAAGATTGAATACGCTCAACGCGAAGTCCACGTCGTGGTTCATGAAGCGGGCGGCCTCCGGCAGCACGTAGCCGGCGCGCTCGAATTCGAACCTGACCACGAGGTCGCTGGGTTCCTGAATCTCTACCAGAAACAAGCCGGCGCCCAGCGCGTGCGGAGTGCCGCCCGGAATCAGAAAGGTGTCGCCCGCGTGAACCGGGATGCGGTCAAAGCACGCTTCAATCCCGGCGATGTCCTGCTGGATGATGAGGTCCCGCAACCGCGCCGGTGTCGGTGGACGCTGGAATCCGACATAGATATAACCCGTGGGTTCAGCGCCCGTCGAAGGGTCCGGCTCGCGCACATCCAAAACATAATAGGCCTCGGTCTTCCCGCTGGGCTGTCCGAGAACGCGTCGGGCAAATTCCCGCGTGGGATGCACCTGAAAATGCAAGCGGGTCCCGCTATCGAGAAACTTTACGAGCAACTGCGGTTGGGCGCCGAATTTCTTCACGTGCGCCGCGCCGAGAAAGTATTCGGGATCGCGGGCGAGGAGTTCGGCGAAGTTGTGCGGCGTCGGATCGAGTCCAACGCGGACGGTCGAAATTCCTTCGGCAATCTCCTCCCGGCCGCGATTGACTGCCCGGGTCACCGACGCGATCCAATCTTCCGCCAAATGGGTATCGGCGGGTGAAGGCGCGCCGGCGAGGGTATCGAGCGTGCGTCCGCCTGGATACGTGCGCCAGACGCGGTTGGGGGGAAGCAGGATGAGTTTGCCGCGGTGTGACATGGGGAGCAGGAGAAGGTGCGGATAGCGCCTGGCGGTAAGACGGACGGGAAGTCTTGCTCTACCTGCGACTGGCTACGTTCTCCACCGTCTCTCCTGGCGAACGCATACCATTCGGACCCCGGGGACGGACCCGGGCGCCGCGCCTGAGGGCGAAGCCGATCGCGAGGACCACG
The DNA here is from genome assembly GCA_038320495.1 of Opitutales bacterium. Taxonomy (GTDB): domain Bacteria; phylum Verrucomicrobiota; class Verrucomicrobiia; order Opitutales; family Opitutaceae; genus ER46. The sequence continues at coordinate 3,205 of JBBQEG010000336.1, forward strand.
CCGCCGCAAAACAGGAAGCCCAGCCGGCCGCTGAGGGGATTCGGTATCAGCGCGAGGAGAGAAATGAATCCGCCGTAGCAGAGACACAGCATTCCGAGGACCAGACCTTGGCGACTGTCGGTCTCTTCGCCGATCTCGCGTTTGAAGTCGATGGGCGTGCGCATGCGCCCGAAGAAGTCCTCCACGCGGCTGCGATATTCGGGGGTCGACGCATTCCAGAAGAGGCGGGTACTGAAAAACCAGATACAGCCCACGGTCACATTCATCAGCACGCCGGAGGCAACGGTCCACGTGCTGCGCTCGGAGGCGTTCAGCGGGGCGGACAGATCAAAGGTGCGCTCCAGCCAGGCGGCGTCGAGGTAACGGGTGGTGAGAATCGACACCGCAAAACAAACGAACACCGTCGACCAGCCCGCCCACGGGGCTGTACGTTTAACGAGGATACAGAGGACCAGCGGAATGGTGTAGGGCACGGCCACGAGCGCGCCGAATTGCAGCATCAGATCGAAGAGCCCGAGATGTTGGAGCCGGCTGAAGTTGAGCCCGGCGAGAATCACCAGGCAGCCCATCACGGTGGTGGTCACCTTGCCTGCGACCACGAGCTCGCGATCGGTGGCGCCCTTGCGCAGCACCGGTTGATAGAAGCTGCGGACAAAGATCCCGGCGTTGCGATTGAGGCCGCTGTCCATCGACGACATGGTGGCCGCGAAGATCCCACTGAGCAGCAGGCCAATCATGCCGGCGGGCATGGTGGTTAAACAGATCGCGAGGAAGGCGCCCTCGGAGGGATTTTTAAGATTGGGGAAGATCGCCGCGAGGTCCGGATGCACAATGCGCGCGACCATCGGCGGGATGAACCACGCGATCGGTCCCACAAGAAAAAGGATCGCGCCAAGCAGGGCCGCACGGCGGGCGTGCGTGCTGTCCTTGACGCAAAGGTAGCGCGACGAATCGAGCACATTGTTCGTGGAGATGAACTGCTTGATGAGGATCGCGCCGATCCAGATCATCATCAGGTTCGAGTCGAACATCGCGCCGAGATCGAGATGGCCGGGGGGCAATTTCGCAAAGAAACCCTCGAAGCCGCTGACCGCCTGCAGCGCAAGATACGCGGCGACAATCGTCACCGGCATGAGGATCAGCACCTGAATAAAATCGCCCGCGACGGCGGCCCAGCTGCCGGCGACAATGCTGGCGATCACCACCACCGCGCCGGTGATGATGATGGTCCAGGTGAGATCAAAGCCGAACGCGGCGGCCAGGAATACGCAGAGACCGTTCAACCAGATTCCGGCGTACAGGGTGCCGAGCGGAATCTGCAACCAGGTGAAAATCTGCTCATTCGCGGCGCTGAAGCGGATCCGCACCGCTTCAATTACCGTGATGACGCGCATCTGGCGCGAACGGGCGGCGAAGTAGAGCGTGTTGAAGCCGAACCCGACTGCGTTGGCAAAGAAGATGACCAGAATCGGCCAACCCTCCGAGTAAGCTTTGCTCGCGGCGCCGGTGAAAGTCCAGGCGCTAAACTGCGTCATGAAAGCGGAGCTACCCACGAGCCACCATAGCATTTGTCCGCCCCCGCGGAAGTAGTCGCTGCTGTTCTTCACGAACCGTGCCGCCAGCCAGCCCATGGCCAGCATGAACACGAAGTAGAACCCGATCACCGCGTAATCGTAGAAAGTCATGAGGGTAAGACGGGTGCGGGGATCGAAGGTGATACAGACATTCCTGTCTGTCCGCTGAAGGGGTTTTGAAAAAGCGCGAGCGACCGACCGCTACAGGCAGGAATGCCTGTAGCACTTTCTCAGCGATACAACCAGTAGCGTTTGCTTTGTTCCTGATAGACTTTGGCCTGCTCGCGCCAGGTGCGCACCCAGGCATCGACGTCGACGCGGGCCCCTTTGGCTGCGAGATCGTTCATGAAACCCTGCGATCCCATGTGCCGCATGAAGCCGCTGAAGTTCCGGCCGGGCGCGGCGGCGAACGGGTTGCGCGGGGCGGCCAGCTTGCAGGCGATCCGCATGAGGTGAAAGTTGAGTTCCACGGGACGCCAATCGTCGTAATCGGTGATCTCAATGTAGAGCCCGGTGGCCGGTTTGCCATCGCGGCCGGGAGCGCTGACGCGCCGGAATTGAATCCCGGGCATTTTCAAATCGCGGAGCTCCTTCTCCAGCACCTCGAGTTTCACGGTGCGATGAGACAATCCACGAAATGGATACGAGCGGCCGACGCCATGCGTGAGGCCGATGTCGACGTTCACGCGATTGTCCACATAGGTGCCGAGCCCGACCATGGGGTAACCCTGAACCGCCGCCCAATCCTGAATGGCGGGCGAGGTGGGGATGAACGTCAGGCCCGTCTCGGGCCAACGCATTGAGCGCGTCCATCCGCGCATGGGCACGACCGTGAGTTTGCCGCGCGCCCGAACTGCTTCCGATACTTCCATTACGCCGGGCCCCTCCTTGGCCAGCCGCGCGAGTTCGCCGATCGTGAGGCCGTGTACATAGGGCACACGAAACGCCCCGACGTAATTCTTGGCGGCCCACTGTGCATCGAGCGGGGGGCCATCCACCTTGAGCCCGCCGAGCGGATTCGGGCGGTCGAGGACGATCACCTCAATGTTGTTTTCAAAACACGCCTCCATCGTCCACTTCATCGCGCTGACATACGTGTAGCTGCGTGTGCCGATGTCCTGTAAATCCACAACCATGGCATCGATGCCCTTGAGCATTTCCTTGGTGGGCCGGCGAAATTGACCGTACACGGAAAACACCGGTAGCCCGGTGCGCTGATC
>JBBQEG010000337.1:0-5993 GCA_038320495.1 Opitutales bacterium
GTCCGGCAGCTGGCGGCATGATTTCAATAAACAGTGGTTCGCGCATTATCGCCCCTCCGCCGAATGGAACCGGGCGAGCAAGCGACAGGGCGTGCCCAACGATTACGTGCTGCTCCAGCAGGAGCTCGGCGCAGGTTACAACGTTTACTCGAGTCCGAGCCGCAAGGTGCGGGTGGGCGCATCGCAGAATTTGTTCGATATCTGGAATAGTGCCCCGGTCGCGGATCACACCTCGCGGGTCGTGCTTTCCATGTTTGAAGAGATCGAGTTGAAACTTCCCTGGCAGATGGGTCTCACCCAGCGCGGTGTATGGTATCCCGTGAATGACAAGGTCGACGGCTGGGAGAACCGCTTTGAGTTGAACAAGAAGCTCACGGAAACCCTCAGCACGTCGGTGCTCCATGAGATTCGCCGCAATAATCCCGACGGCAGTGCGCAGGACTACACGCGGTTGAAGCTGATGTTCGGGTTCGACTTTTGAGCGACCGGTCCGGCCCACGCCCGCTGGTCATTGATCGCGGTGCGCCCTTCGCCGTGGTGAAAAAACTCAATCTATTTGCGAGCGCTCTCATGGTCAGACCGTCTGATTTCGAGTACGTTCTGCAGGCCGCCCGTTGTCGTCTTGGTGTTCTTGGTCGGGTCAGCCCGCTTTTCCAGCTCGTGCCGCCGGCGTGACTTTCTCAGTCTCAGTTCTCAACCCCTCTCGTTCCCCATGTTACCATCCCTGTCTTCCTTTCTCGTGCGGGTGCCGTCGTTCGTATTCGCCGTCGGCTTACCCTGGTTGGCGCTCGCCCAGACCGCGTCCTCCGGCGGGGCTCCCTCCTATCAGCAGATTCAACTGAGCGATCAATTCTACGCGGAAGGCGCCGCGTTCGGTGACTTCAATCGCGACGGCCACCTCGACGCCGTCGCGGGACCGTATTGGTATGCGGGTCCCGACTTCAAGCAGCGGCACCAAATCTATCCGGCGGGCGCGTTCGATCCGCTGCGCTATTCCGACAACTTCTTCGCCTTCGTTTACGACTTCAATAAGGACGGCTGGGACGACATTTTCGTTTTGGGTTTCCCTGGAGGGGACGCATCCTGGTATGAGAATCCTGGAGAAAAAAATCTCCCTTGGCGCCGCAAGGTCGTGTTCCTCCCGGTGGACAACGAGTCGCCCGCATTTGGTGATGTGCTCGGTACGGGCCAGCCGGTGCTTCTCTGCATGTCGCAAGGAAAAATTGGATACGCGACCTTCGATCCGAAGGATCCAGGCCGTCCTTGGACCTGGCATCCGATCTCGCCTGCGGGTCCGTGGCAGCGCTTCACTCACGGGCTGGGTTACGGTGACGTCAACGGCGATGGGCGGGCCGATATTCTCGAGAAGAGCGGCTGGTGGGAGCAACCCGAGTCGCTGAAAGGCGATCCGGTTTGGAAAAAACACGCGTTCACCTTCGGTCCACCGAACGCCCGTGGCGGGGCCCAGATGTACGCGATGGACGTGAACGGTGACGGCTTGAACGATATCATCACTTCGCTCGATGCCCACGGGTATGGTCTCTCCTGGTTCGAGCAGATGCGCGGTGCAGACGGCGTCAGCACCTTCCGTGAGCACCGCATCACTTCGAACATGCCCGAGGAAAAAATCGCCGGCGTGCAATTTTCCCAGCCGCACGCGATCGCGCTGGTTGATGTGGATGGCGACTCGCTCCTGGATGTGGTCAGCGGCAAGCGCTGGTGGGCGCACGGCCCCAAAGGCGATGCCGATCCCAACGGCACGCCGGTGGTGTATGCCTTTCTGCTCCGGCGCGGGTCGAACGGCACGGCGCGTTACGAACCGCACTTGATCGATGATGCGTCCGGCATCGGCACGCAGTTGATGCACGCCGATGCGAACCGGGATGGCGCGCCCGATTTCGTGGTCGCCAACAAACGCGGCGCGTTCGTTTTCCTCTCGCAGAAGGCCGCCGCCGCCAAAGCCGTCGGAAAGAAATAAACCCATGGTCTCGTTCACGTTTTCGTCATGCCGTTGGCCCCTCGTTGGCGTTCACGCTCACCTGTCGCGTGCGCCCCGCTTGGCCTTGGGCGCGCTCGCCCTTGCGTTTTCCCTCGGTATCGGAACGGGCACTACGTCCGCGCAGGATGCCCAGTTTCCGGTGGCCGAGGGCACCGGCCTCACGCCGGAAGAGGCGGCGCAAAAGATGACCTTGCCGCCGGGCTTCCGCTCCACGGTCTTCGCCGGCGAGCCCGCGGTGCATCAGCCCGTCGCCTTCACGATCGATGAGCGGGGTCGGCTCTGGGTGGTGGAAAATTACTCGTATCCCGACTGGGCGCCGTATGGTCGCGATCGGGTGGTAATTCTCGAGGACACCGATGGCGACGGGCGCTTCAACACCCGCAAGGTTTTCTACGAGCAATTGAACTTCGCGACCGCGATCGCCGTCGGTCACGGCGGCGTCTGGGTGGGGAGCGCGCCGTACCTTCTTTTCATCCCGGATCGGAATCGCGACGACGTTCCCGACAGCGCGCCGCAGGTGATTCTCGACGGGTGGGGCGCGCAGGATACGCACGAGACGCTAAACAGTTTTGTCTGGGGCCCCGACGGCTGGCTCTACGGCAACCAGGGCGTCTTCACGCATTCCAATGTCGGGGCGCCCGGCGCCCGCGACTCCGCGCGCACGCCGCTTAACGCGTGCATCTGGCGCTATCACCCGACCAAGAAAATCTTCGAGGTTTTCGCCGAGGGCATGAGTAATCAGTGGGGTCTCGACTTCAACGACGTGGGCGATTCGTTCGTCACCGCCTGCGTGATTCCGCATCTTTATCACGTGGTGCAGGGCGGCCATTATCAGCGCCAATCGGGGCAGCATTTTAATCCGTACGCGTACGGCGACATTCAGACGATTGGTGACCATTTTCACTATGACAAAGGCGTGAAGTGGGCTGATGCGCGGTTCGGTGCGGGTGGAACGGATGCGGCCGGGGGCGGCCACGCGCACGCGGGGACACTCGTCTATCTTGGCGATAATTTTCCGGCCGAATATCGCGGGACGCTCTTCATGCACAATATCCTGGGGAACCGGATCAACCGCGACATCCTGGAGCCGAAAGGTTCGGGTTACGTCGGTAAGCACGGGCCGGATTTCATGAAGGCGAATGATGGCTGGTTCCGCGGGCTGCGACTCGAGCTCGGCCCCGATGGATCGATCTTCAATAGCGACTGGTATGATGCGCGGGCGTGTCATCAACAGCAGCCGCACGACCGCACCAACGGCCGCATCTATAAATTGTCGTATGGTCAGCCGAAGCCGGTGCTCGTGGATCTGTCGGAGCTCTCCAGCGCCGAACTCGTGCAGCATCAACTGCACGCCAACGAGTGGTTCGTCCGTCGTTCGCGCGTGCTGTTGCAGGAGCGCGGACCCGATCCCGCGGTGCATGCGGCGCTGCTCAAAATCATCCGGGAAAACCCGGATGTCACGCGGCAGTTGCGCGCGTTGTGGACGCTGCACGTGACGCGTGGGCTCAACAGCACACTCGCGCTCGAATTTCTTCAAGCGCGCGAGCCGTATGTCCGCGGTTGGACGGTGCAACTGATGTGTGAGGACAAGAGCCCCTCGCCGGCGCTCCGCACGGCGTTTGCCACGCTCGCGCAAAACGATCCCTCGCCGATTGTGCGCCGGTTTCTCGCATCCGGGGCGAAGCGTATCGCGGTCGATGAGCGCTGGCCGATCGTCGAGGCCCTGTTGTCCCGCGGCGAGGATGCTTCCGATCACAATCTGCCGTTGCTTTATTGGTTCGCGGCCGAGCCGTTGTTCGCGGCGGATCCGGCGCGCGCGCTCGCGCTCGGTGAGAAGACGCCGCTCACGTCCATCCGTCCGTATTTCACGCGGCGACAGGCCGCCTTGAGTCCGACCATCGCGCGTGCCGCCGGCCAGGAAAGTCCGCTCGATGCGCTGGTGCGCACGCTCGCGACCACGGACGACGCGACCTATCAGCTCGAGATTCTCGATAGCCTGGCGTCCGCCACCGAGGGCCAGGCCAAGTCCGCGATGCCGACTCGCTGGTCGGCCGCGTATGGCAAGCTCAGCGTCAGCCCGGATCCGCAGGTGATTGCCCGCGCCGATGCGCTGGCGTCGCGCTTTGGTGACACGAGCGTGTTCGCCGCGAAGCGTCGCATCATGATGGATACGTTTGCCCCGTTGGCGGCCCGGCAGGCGGCGTTGGCGGTGGTGCTGGAGCGCCGGGATTTTCAGCTCGCGCCGTCGTATCACAAACTGCTTACGGAGCCTGGCCTGCGCACGGGTGCGTTGCGCGGTTTGGCGCCGTACGATTTGCCCACCACGCCTCCGTCCATTCTGGCGGTTTATCATAGCTTTGCTCCGGAGGAAAAACAGCAGGCAATCAACATCCTGGCGCAGCGAGTTTCCTATGCCCGGGCGCTGCTCGACGCGGTGAAGGCAGGCAAGGTGCCGCGGGCCGAGGTGGATGCAGCGGTGATCCGCCAGCTCAGCCTGTTTCAAGACGCGGAACTCGATCGCGCCATTGCCGAAACGTGGGGCGTGATCGGTCAGGTTGATGCCGGGGCGGAGCAAGAGATTGCGCGGTGGAAGGGGATTCTGAATCCAGCCCGCGTGTCCGCGGCCAATCTTTCGAATGGCCGGGCGGTATTCGCCCGCACGTGCGCGATGTGTCACGTCCTCTTCGATGACGGCAAACAGCTCGGCCCGGAACTCACGGGATCCAATCGGGCGGACCTCGATTATATTTTGCGAAATATCATTACTCCGAATGCGGAGATCGGTCGAGACTATCAACTCACGGTTCTCGAGACCAACGACGGTCGTACGGCGGCTGGCATCGTGCGCCGCGAAACACCCGCGGCGGTGACGCTCGTGAACCAGACCGAGTCAGTCACGTTTGCCCGCGACACGATCAAGAAGCTCGAGCGCCTCGAGTTTTCCCTGATGCCGCCCGGCCTAATGCAAAGCATGACCGAAGCGGAGGCCGTTGATCTGATCGCCTACTTGCGTAGCCAGACCCAGGTGCCGCTGGGAAAGTGATTCCGGTTGGCACGACGGCAGGGTCGGGTTTGCCGTGTCTGCCGTAGCAGGGCCCGAGCTCGCTCGCGGCCTCGGGCCTATGTGTTTTCCGATTTTCCGATTTCCCGATTTTCGCCGTCCCCGTGCTTACTTCGCCGTCCGCTGCTGATAGCGCGTGCGGTAGGCCCGCGGCGTTTCGGTCATGAAGCGCCGGAACTCCTTGGTGAAATGGCTTTGATCAGCGAAGCCGTACTCCGTCGCCACTTCCGCGAGTGACTTCCGCGAAAACACCAGAGCGCTACAGCTCATCCTCACTCGCAATTGCCGGATGTAATCGTGCGGAGAGGAATTGTAGGCCGCCTGGAACTGTCGCTCAAACGCGCGTACTGACAATCCACATACGCGGGCCAGATCCTCATTCGTGATGCGGTCGGCGTAATGCTGGCTGATGTACCGGATCGCCACACTCAGTGGCGAACTCGCGTTACCCCTCGGCGTGGAATCGGCGGGCACGGTCTCGGGCAGGGGACGCGTTACGCCAGCGGTTCCCACGATGCATCCGGCGGAATCGCGCAGCGGCACCTTGGACGTAATGCACCAGCGCGCCGTGTGATTGAAGCGGCCGACGAGTTCCACGCGGGACAAAATACGTTCACCGCGCAGGACGCGTTCGTCATCCATGCGATATTGGTTCGCGAGTACTTCCCCACAGAAATCATAATCCGTCCGGCCAATGATGTCGGCCCGCGTCTTCAAGCCAAAGTTCAGGAGCAGCGCGACGTTGGCCCACTCATAATGACCCGCCTCGTCCTTCATCCACAGCGGTGTGTCTTCGAGGTAGTCGAACAGCTCGATGACTTCCGGGGCCACGGCGCCGATTCGCTGGAGCGTGCCCAACATGTTGTCATCCGTGGAGGTCATGAAGTGCCTGATTAAAGGGCAAACCTGCTTGGGGCGAGGTTCGAAAAGTGA
>JBBQEG010000338.1:0-5989 GCA_038320495.1 Opitutales bacterium
GGAAACCAAGGGCCGTCCGCTGGAGCAAATCGAGCGAGACCTCGGCATGGCGTGAAGAGGCGGGAACCTCGCTCATCAGCCTACCCAACCCATGTATTATTGAGGATCCACGGGGTCATTACTTACCTTTTCCTTTTACCCATCTGCGTCGCACTCAAGTCAAACGGTAAGTAATGACCCCTTAGCCCCCGGATCCTCGTCGCATCCACGGTCTCAGACGAGCACACGACGTGAACTTAGGTATGACGATTCATACCGGTCCCGAGCCAGGCCGGCCGCCGGGCACCACAAAACCGTCGTACGGACCCGGATAATAGGTGTAAGCAACGTCGGTATCCTGCTGGACATAGACTTGGACGCGCGCGTATATAATACTGGACGCCGTTATCTTTAGTAACTTAATATTCACGCCGTCCAAAGTCTGCTTTTGGCTGTCCCAGCCGGTGGGCCACCCGCCTCCATACCGAACTTTTATCTGCGCCCCCTTGGGCATGAAGAATGTCATCGAGAACTTCGAGTTCCAACCACTCTCGACCGTTCGCCAGCCGCCGCGTTTAATGCGCTTTGTTTTTTGGACTGCCATGGGGAAAAAATATAGCCCGTATACTCTTTACACAATCAGCCTGAGTACGGCGTCATGAAAAATCATACACTAGATCAGGCATCGTACTGCCTCAGAATTGAAACTTCGCGCACTCAACCCGGCCGGCGATGATCGCGTACGATCGGGCGCTCGACTACTGGAGGCGGAATGCCAGTTCGCGGAGGTCGGGACGGCGGTTCCCTGGGTGGTGTGGGGGTGGGTGTAGGGTGAATGTCGCCGAAATGATCGAAGGGCCTGCGGCCGGTTTCCCACGGCATCGTGAAATTATTCCGTCGCAATTCACTCAGCGTAATATAGCGCATACGCTCAATTGCCCCATCCTTCACCTGAACAAGCCGAAAACCCTGGAAGGACACATCGCGGTGAGGACCTGGCGTGGGTTCGAGACTAACGCCCCGCGGAAACATTCCGGGAGGCGGCTCACCTTCAAAGCTCGTACGATACTTCTGCACCGGGGGCTCAACTTTGTAGAACGTGCCAAAGCGCTGGCGCTCGTCGATCGGCCCCAACGCTGCAGTTTGAGCGAAGATCGGGCGATGCCTATTCCACCAGTCCCGGGGATTTGCGGCGGCGCTGAGAGGTTCCGGGTAGGGCGGCGTGTCCAGCCGCGCGCTGTGTCTCACGGGCACACCGGGACCGGAGTGGCGTCGAACGAGGGTCGGGACGGCGGCGAGAGAAGCACCCGCAACAACGAGGATCTCAATTTTTGAGCCGATCGGAAGGTCCGGTTGGGCGATCAGGCTGGTCGTGCTGTAGTAACGCTCAGGGTTTTCGGTGTAGAAGTCATTCAAGTATTCGATTTTTGATGACGCCTCATTAAAGCGGACGCGGTGCTCCACCCTCTCATGGTGATGGCCATAAAGAACAAGATCGACCGGACGCGGCAGGTTAACGCCGGCGCACGAGTCGATGAACGACTGGCCGCCATGCGGCAGAAATCCGTCGTCCATACCATCAAGGAGGTCTCCGTCCTTGAAATGAGGAGTGCCAGTCCTAGGCCATGTAGTGCCCGGGATCTTGGCCGCGGCGACGAAGGCCTCGGTGAGGGCGGGGTTCGCCGTCGGATGCAGGGTTTCCCGCTGGTAGTATGGATATTCCCCACCATTGATGTGGAATGGAGGACAGTGGAGTCCCACGATCACTAATCCGTCCGTCCCCGCCTCGACCACCGCATTGCGGAACATATTGAGCTCGTCGGGCGTGCAACCGACGGAATCGGGTCCCCGACCGTTCAGCAGTTTCTGCGTGGCCGGAAAGAAATCCCTGTTCTCGAGCACGCCGATGTGCTTACCAGCTGCGAGCTGGGTCAGGAACAGCAGGTCAACTTGCGGGGGTAGGCCGTTGTCGTATTTTGTGTCGAGCACAACCAGGCGGTGCTTTCCCAGACGGACAACGTAACTGCTTTTAGGCGTGAAAAGCGATTTGAAGTTATAATATTTGTTGTCGAACTCATCGATCCGGATGGCCCGGACCCCTTGTTCGGCGTTACCCGCGCCAAATTGTGGCGTGCGGCCACCCTGGAGTGCCACCGCCTCGCTCTCGGTGAGATTGTGCGCGCTGTGCTCGTTCAACCCCTTGTCGTTGTCACCCGGAAGGTCGACGTCCGCCCGCAGCTCGTACGGATGCAGGCGGTAATCGTGGTTGCCCCGAGTGACGAAAATCGGGACCCGAAGCTCAGTGCCGACGGAAGAACCTGGGGTGTGCGGGTGACCCAGTAGGATTTGACGCAAACGGACAAAATTATCCATCCTGGCACCCTCGGGCTCCTCGGCGACGTAATCGATGAGATCACCGGTCGCGAGAACTACGTCGGCCAGACCTTGAGCGTGAAGCTTATTCGCATAGCGGATGAAGTCGCGCAGGTTGTCTTGAAAATTTGAGTATTCCTTACCGGCATCGGCCAGCCCCAGCGACTGGAGGCGAGAGCGGAATCCGTCATTGCGTCCGCTGATGTGGAGGTCCGTAATGTGCAACAGGCCAAACTGATCCCAGTTGGACTTCGTATAGATGCAGTGATGCGAAAGCGTATATGGATTGCCATTGGGCAGCTTGAAGCAAAGGTCATAAAGCGTGCGATCTTTGAGGTCGAGAGGCGTCCCCGCAGGAACATCTAGGATCGCTCTTATATTGACGATGAATTGCGTGGATCCGAACTCCGACACCTGCGATGGAATCATCGAAATCAGGCTAAGAGGGCTCCCGACGGGCGCCAGGGCCAGACGCCCCTGCAGGAGATCAGTGAACACACTGGGCCGCCAGGCGGTGAGTGCGGTGTAGTACTGGCGCTTCATATCCCGCCATTCGACAAATCCAAAGCGTCGCTCGGGCGTCGACGTCGGATTGACCACGACCGGACACCCTGTCGGAGGACCGCTCATTTTGCCGATCAGAACACGATCCACGCCTGGCGCGCCACCGGCCGAGAACATAATGCCTCGCTCGAAGTAAGCAGCCTGCCCGCCGGCGACAGCGACGTTTCCAGTGATCGGCATCCCCACCGTCGATTCGCGCTGATATTGAGAATACAACGAGCCATAGAGCACGCATCCACCGGTTCCCGGAATCCAGTAAATCGCGCCCCATTCGAATCGGCTATGGGGCATGGCATTGCCCGAGAGCGGCTCTTCATCACTGGCTGGATAGCCGAGGTCGCGTCCGCCGGTGTGGGGATTGGCGCCCGGGCCACCGTGGGCGAGATAAAGCGAAAGAATACCACCGTGGACTTCATGTGCTCCTGTGGCGCTGCACCAGTAGATGTTGCCGTTCCGGTATCGCCGGACGCGACCGCCGGAGGGTGCGGGCTCTTCGTTGGCCAAAGGTGGTCCGAGGTCCAACCCGCGCGCTTTAAGTTGGTTGTACTTATCACTTATGGCCGACATGGCTAACTCCTTCTATTGTAGAGGCGGGCGGATCTATTTAATGACAGACAGTGCTTGCTGCTTCATACTCGTTTGACGACGACACCTGAATTCAGAGGATCGAGGACTCGATTAGTACAGACCAAAAACAATAAAATCGTGGAGCGAAAATCGGCGGCTAGTGCAGGAACGATAATACAAAATCGAAGGGCTCCTTCCATCCAGTGTAGATCCGTATGGTGAATGGGGAAATATACTGGGTATTGCGAAATGCAGTCAGAATGTCGGGTTCGGCGACGACCCCCGTACAAGTTCCGGGGGGGGTCTGCTCGTGATTTGGAGGCGGTGATGATGCGTGCCGCCGTTGGGGCGCGACGGTGTAAGGAATCCATACAAACCCGCAGAATTACATACCGATTTTCCTAGCATCGCCGAGGCCGTGCGGTGAGTAGTTTCGGAGCCGGACGCCCCCTCGCATCGCAGATTTTCGAGAGCCGTCCGGGTTGTCCTATGCACCACGCCCCGTTGCGTTTGCTCGGACATGAACGCGATCCGTTCGATGCGCGCGGGCTCGAGCAATCCGACGGTCACCTAAAGGAACTCTACTCGCTCACTGGCGCCGAGAAAAACGTCTCGCTTTTTATCGGCCTGGACGGTCGCGGCTATCATCAGAAAAATCTCCCAAGTGGTCATTAGTTATCTTTTTTCCTTCTCTCATCTGCATCGTACTCAAGTCAAAAGGTAAGTACTGCCTGCTGGGCGGTCCCGAACAATTCGTGACCAGAAGTTCACTTTACCCGGCTTGCCCGGAGCCAGCCGGAGCCGTTAGCCTCGCGGCGTATGAAGCTCGAACGCACGTTTTCCGGGCTCGAAGCGCGGCTGAAGTCGCGCGGGAGAGGGCGTTTTTTCAGTGCAGGCTTTCTGGCGTTCTGGCTCGTCGGCTGGGTCATCGGTGAAGCGATTGCGCTTTGGTCGCTGGGCGTGGGCGCCTGGTCCCTGATCACTGGCCGGCCGCCGGAAGCCGGTCGAAACCCGCTCGAAGTTGCGCCGGCGCTCGCAATGGGGCTGTTTCTTTTGGTGTGGCTGTCGCTGTGGACGTTCGGCGGAATCGCGGCGATCTACGAATTGATGCGCGTGTTGTGGTCCCGGGATCGGCTGGTCGTGAATCCGAGCGGATTTGAGATCACCCGGCGCACTGGATTTCTCCTCCACACGCGCTGGCTGGCGCGCGACGAACTACGCTCTCTCTACCGGCTCGATGCCGGCTCGGTGGTCATGGCCGAGACCGAAAGCGGCGTCGTGGAGCTCACGCGACTTGGGACGGTTCTGGAGCAGGAGGAATTGGTCCAGGCATTCACGGCTGAACTGGCGCTGCCCGGCCGCGCTGCCCGGCCCGTGAAGTTGCCCGAGGAATGGCGGGAGATTCCGTCGCCCGAAGGCGGGACGCTGCTGCTCAAGGATCCGGCCACGCGTCGCAAACAGGCGGTCGTGGCGTGGGTGGTGACGATTTTGGTCTGCGCAGTCGCGGCCGTGGTAATCCGACCGGCGTTTGATCGCGGCACGCTCGTCCCGCTGGCCGTGATCCCCGGTGCGGTTGGACTCGCGGCCGTCTGGGGATCGCTGCGGCTTTCGCGGACGCGGATGGAGACTCGAACCGGGCCGGTTGACGCAGCAGCGGCGCACCGGTGCGCGGGTCCGCGGGTTGTTCGAGGGGACGGCGGTCGCGTTGCACAGCACGCGGGACAGTGATGGCGACACGTGGTACGCGGTCGACGTGATCGCCGCCACGGGGCCCGATGCGACGGCGCTCGAACAACGCCGCGCCCGTCGAACGCTCCTCACGCAGATGCACGACCCGATGGCGCCGCGACGGCTGGCGGAATGGCTCGCCGCTCGGTGGGGTGTGGTGCTTTCAGATACAACGACTCCCGCCGCCGTGGCCACTGATCTCGCTTCGTTGATCCGGCAGCTGGAAGCTTCCGGGAGATTTGGACGCTGGGCAGCGCGGAAATTTGTTCGCGACGGGAATTCAAGCGAATAAGTTGCATGTATCGGCCCCGTCGGATCGCGGGTCTTTGAAGTCGGAGACGCGCACGATGTTAGGCAGGCCGTTGGACACATGGGTGACGGTGGCCCGGCTGAGGCGGCCGAGATGCCACTTGTCGGACGTGACGGTGTTGCCGTACGTGCTGGCCGTGACGTAACTGCCGGGAAACGACAAGACCCCGTCGTCTCAATTTTCCACGTTCTCAAATCAGATCCCAATCACAGATAGTAGGGTTTGACCCCTTTTTTGTTCTCTCCTTTTTTGTTCTCTCCCAATCACAGATAGTAGGGTTTGACCCCTTTTTTGTTCGATAGTAGGGTTTGACCCCTTTTTTGTTCTCTCGGCCGGACATTGCTGGGCGAGCGACTCGTGCGGCCGTTCATGATTGTAGGTGTACTGCCAGCGCCCGAACCGGCGTTGCTGGGCGGCGAGATTGGCCGACGGCGGTTTGGTCGCCTCCGCTTTCAGGTCGCGGTGCAT
>JBBQEG010000339.1:0-5972 GCA_038320495.1 Opitutales bacterium
CTTCCGCATTCTGCTCAACGAGCGGAATCTCGGTTACGCGATCAGCAACAACCGGGCTGCGGCGGTCGCGCGCGGCGAATTCCTCGTGTTGCTCAACAACGATCTCGTCCTCCAGCCGGGCTGGCTCGAGCCCATGCTGGAAGCGCACGCGCAACTCGGTGACCGGGCCGGCCTGATCGGCAACGTGCAGCTCGATGCCCGCACTGGCGCGGTTGATCACGCCGGACTTGTTATCGGCATTACCGGCAAACCCATTCATGCGCGGGAACTGCCGCCCGAGCGTTTGAGACGCACGCAGTCCAGCTGGCCCGTTCCCGCCGTGACCGGCGCCTGCCTTCTGATCGCCCGCTCGCTCTGGCAGCAATTGGGCGGATTCGACGAAGCCTATTTAAACGGCGGCGAAGACATCGACCTATGTTTCCGTGCGCGGGCCGCCGGTCGGATCAACGTCGTCGCCCTGCGCAGCGTGGTGCGGCATCACGTCAGCTCCTCGTCCGGACGCAAAGCCCGGGACGAAGAGAATTCCTATCGTCTCGCCCGGACATGGCATCGCGAGTTCCTCGCGGCCGCCGATTACGGCGTGCGCGCCTGGTGCCGGGAATGCTTGGCGGCCGCCTGGCGGGAACCTCAGTCCGAAGACTTCGAGGCGGTGCTGACGGCAGCCGCGTTCCTCGGTGGGCTCCGCCGCACGTGGCCCCGCGCCGCCATCATTGGAGTCAAAGCCGGGATGGCGCGGGAATTTGCCCGCTGGAAAGAAATGTTTTCGGTGTAAAGCCCCCGACGGGCTTCACTCGCGAACGACTCACGGCGCGCTCCGCGTGACCTCGCGCACGACGGACTGCGGTCGCTGGTTGATCGCGAGGAACATCCGACCGACGTACTCGCCGATCAGGCCGAGCATCACGAGCTGAGTGCCCGAGAAAATCAGCAGTCCAGCCATGACCCAACCAAAGCCGTATTGCGGGCCTTCGTCGCGCAGCCACAGCCAGAAGATCCACCCGAGCGCGCAGAGTCCCACGCCTGCCGTCAAGAGTCCGATCACTGTCGCGACCCGCAAGGGCAGCACGGAAAAGTTAATCCACGCACTCAACCAGAGCCGCACCAGCCGGCGAAAGGTATACGTGCTCTCCCCCGCCTTGCGCGGTTCATGATGCACGCGGAT
This sequence comes from Opitutales bacterium, assembly GCA_038320495.1. Lineage (GTDB taxonomy): Bacteria > Verrucomicrobiota > Verrucomicrobiia > Opitutales > Opitutaceae > ER46. The sequence goes on from JBBQEG010000339.1 coordinate 1,163, forward strand.
CGAGCCAATCCGCTGCGTAACCTGCAGCAGCAGTCCATCGATGTACGGATACGGTCCGGCGTATCCATTAACTTGTTGCGCTACGAAGGCGCTGACACACCGGAAGCTCGAAAGATAAAAACCCTGCGGCTTGTCGAGCGCCCAATCGGTCATTCGGTTGGTGAACCAGCTGCCGAAATTGCGCCAGGCCGAGTGTTGTTTTTCCGCGTAGTGGCCAAAGACCACATCGAGGCCGCCCTCCACCGCGTGCTGCCACAGCCGCGCCGCCTCAGCCGGCGGGTGCTGCCCGTCGTCATCGAGATTGACGATATGAGCCCCCCGGGCGTGCCGCCAGCCGGTGAGCACCGCGTTGTGTTCGCCATAATTGCGCGCGTGCTCGATGAGCGTGATCGGAATGCGCGCCGTTCGGACCAGTTCGCGACAGACCGCGCTGGTGGGTTCACCACTGCCGTCGTGCACGAGTACAATCTCATGTCCGCCGGGGATCGTGAGTGCCTCGATGTCACGCACCACGGTGCCGATCGTCTCCGCACTGTGATAAAGGGGTATGACGAAGCTAAGCGCCGGACCAGACATCAGAGATTAGCCGCAAAAACGCTCCGCCAGCGCAAGACCTCGTTCATAAATATGGAGGTCGAGGTGAATGGGGACAGAAAGTGACACAGACATTCCTTTCTGTTCCTTCGGCCCGAAGTACAGGCAGGAATGCCTGTATCACCTCCAACCCGGACCGGAAGTCAGCCTCGGCGGCATTGAAAGTGACACAGACATTCCTGTCTGTTCCGCGGCCTGAAGCACAGGCAGGAATGCCTGTTTCACCTCCAACGCGGACCGGAAGTCAGACGTAATGTCGCAGCTCCGCGGCGTAGAACGCCAGCGTCCGCTCGAGCGCGGTGCGCAGCTTCGTCCGCGGCTTCCAGCCGAGTTTCCGGCCAATCAAGCGGTCGTCCGCATAATAGTCGCCGATATCGATCTTCTTCCGGTCGCCAGGAAAGGTGCGAACCACGACGACGCCGCTTCCATGGATCTCCACCATCAACTCGGCCAGGCGTTGCAGTGTCACGGGCGGCGGCCCGCCCAGATTGAACGCCTGTCCGACCGCTCCGGGATGCGCCGCCGCGAGGAGAAACGCCTCCACCGCGTCGTCCACATAGGTGAAATCCCGCAACTGGGCTCCGCCCCACACCTCGATTGGTTCACCTTCGAGCAGCCGGCGCACCCACACTCCCACGAAGGTCTGCCGCGCGTCCTTGATCCGCATCCGCGGACCGATCGTATTCGTCAGCCGCAGCGCCGTCGCCGCGATCCCGTGCACGCGCGAATAGAGCAGGTGGAACGACTCGCCCGCGATTTTGTTGATGCCATTCACGTCCACGGGCCGCAGCGGGTGTTTCTCATCCACCGGCAGATAATCCGGTCGCCCATAAATCTGCCGCGTACTTGCAAAGACGATACGGATGGTCGGGTTGTGCAGCCGGCAGGCTTCGAGAATCGCCAGTTGCGCGCGGCCGTTGATATCGAGATCCGTTTGCGGATCGGTCATCGAGTCCATGTGACTCGTCTGCCCCGCAAGATTGAACAACACATCCTGCCCGCGAATCAGACTCGGAAGCTTGGGCCAGTCGCGCACGTCCGCGACGTGAATCTTCACCTGCGAAGCAATGCCCGCGAGGTTGCGCCGGTTGCCGCCGTATTCCGGCACCAGGCTGTCGACCACGGAAACACGCGCCCCGAGCGCCACGAGCGTCCGCGCGAGATTTGAGCCGATAAAGCCCAATCCGCCTGTAATTAAAACGCGTTTACCGGAAAACGCGGACTGCAAATTCAACGGGGCTGGCATGGGACGCGCAGCAAACACACACCCCGACGCCTGCGCCAACTCGAAAATGCGGAAGTCAGCGGCGTGGCCCGACCTGAACCGACCTTCCCCATTCGTCCGCGGAGATGGATCGAGCCTGCGCCCTCTCAGGGAACCTCCCGTTGCGGCGCAAGGTTGAGCCGCAGCACGGCCACGCCCAACGGACGCGGATCACTGGGCGCATGAAAGAGCGCCTCCGGCGTGCGCAGCTCGAGCGTCGACTTTCCCGGTGGCAACACCACCACCGAGAACCGACCGGAGGCTCGCTCTTCCCCTATTTGCACCCGAGCGCGTGGCGACGCCGTCGACGTCGCCGGCCCCGGTACCGCTTCCTCCGGCTCACCGCCCGGGCCTACCAACGTCACGATCCGCTCCACCGGACTCCACCCCTCCAAGCTTCCCGTCACAAATAACGGATACGCGTGCGGATTGTCGATTTCGACAGTAGCCTCCCCGGCCGTCCACCTCCAGCGTTCGCCTGACGTCGGATCGTTCTCCTCGTCGTACCAACCCTCCGTTTCCCGCGCACGGATAAACGCCGGATGCCGCGTATCCACCAAAGCAAAACGCGGCGTCACCTGCCGGCGCGCATCACCGGGCAACTGCACCGCGACGCGTCCGCCTTCCAGATCCCACGCTCCCCGCAGCTCCGTGTTCAACCGTCCTTCGTACGTGTGCGTGAGAAAATACTGCTCCGTCCGCAGGAGAAAAACGTTGGCCCACAGCCGCGACCACATGTCCGGAATCAGCAGGTTCACCGATTTCACGTCCGCCATTCCCTCGATCAGCTGCAACTGCGGGAGTTCGCGATCCACCATCAGGGGCGGACGACTCAGCTTCCAGATGAACATCCCGCACCCGAGGACATTAAAACCCAGCACCACGATGGCCACGCCCGACACCAGAAACCATTCGTGCAACCGACCGCTTCGACGCAGGGTGACCCACCAACAAAACGCCGGCAGGAGCAGCGGATAAAACACCGCGAACAATTTGTACGCATCATAGCTGGCGTTCGTGCCCAGACGCGCGCCCCGCGCCTGCAGGAAGAGATAACCCGCGAGGATTGGCACCGACACCGCCAGAGCCACCCACGCCACGCGTCCGCGTTTCTGAAACGCCCGAATGAAGGCCCACACCAGCAGCCCCACGACCACCGCCGACAGCACCCAGCGCAACCCGAAGAACGACCACGCTTCGAGATCCGGGCCCTGCACCATTCCCAGCCAGCCTTCCGCGGTCAGGCCGGGAATGCGCCAGCCGAAATCATACGTTTGCAGCAGCAGGAAGCGCTCCGCGAGGCCCGCCACGCGGGGCGCGAAAACCGCCGCACTCACCGCCAACGGCACCGCCATGGCGAGCAGCCAACGCCCGAGCCGCAACCACTGCCGTTGCCACACGGCGAGCCCGATCGTGTATGTCGCCGCCGGCACCAGAGCGACCAGGAGGATGAAGTTATAACTTCCCAAAATCAGCCAGTAAGCGATGGCTTGCACCCCACCAAACATCAGCACGCACCGCCAGGTCAGCCGACCGCGCCACAAGGCAATGCCCGACCACGTTAATAATGCGATCGCTTGCGCCGCCAGCAGTTGTCCCGGTGAAACGTGGGCGACCGCATACCACATCACCGGGCTGATTCCGAACAGGCCGGCGATGATCAAGCTCACGCCTCCGCTGTAACCGAAGAGAACCCGCGACGACCAGAATACGATGGGCAAGGTCCCCGCCAGCAGCACGGCGGTCATCAGCGTCGCAATTTCGTGCGGAGCGCAGCTCAGCACCGTGCCATTTAGGGCCATCAACGCCGCCGGCGTGAAATGATTCAGCCGAAGCCAATAGTCGAAAAAGTTGTCCACCGAGTGCACCCGCACCACTTCGACCAGCCCGATAAAACCGTCCCGATCCGTCCGCGCGAACTCCATCAAGACCCTCGCTCCGGCCGCATAATCCGCCGCATCACAGCTCCCCAGCGAGATGGTCGTCAACCCGCGCGAGGCGATCGCAACCGGCAGCACCAGTACGGCCAGACATCCGGCCATCGCTGCCCAGACGAGTCCGATGCGCGTCACATCCGTGCAGGCCGTTCGCACGCCCCGCCGGTATAGCGCAATTCCCAACAGTCCGGCAGGGATAAGTTCACTCCAATACGCATAGGCGTTGGTTCCTTCCAGCCCGGCGTGCGCCCCGATCCACACCACGAGCGATTGCAGCGCAAACCCCGCGGGCGTGACCAACACCGGCCAGAATCGCGCCCAAGGCCGGGGCATGAGCAGCAGCGCCGCGCCTGCGCCCCAAAACAGCACATGCAGCAACAGCGCAAACGCCACCAGGTGGTGCATCATATCACGGCTTGCGCGCCGCCCCGAAAACCGAGGTGCCCCACGCCCAACGCCCACCCGTTCGCAGCCAGGCATGCTCGAACGCCATGAGGCCGTTGAATCCCGCCTCCACCGGCGCCGAATAACGCTTCACATCACTGGTGTCGCGAGCGGTGCGAAAGAGTTTTCGTTTCGCCCACACCAGCGGAAACGGCAGCGCGTTCCAATGCGTCGTCCGGCGGTCTTTGAACCCCGCGCCCCCGAGCAAGACATCGATTTCGGGGCGCGTGTAGCGGTGTTTGGTCTGACACGAATCGTCGTGATACGACCACATCCACATGTAGGCCGGCACGTTGATCACGACCAGTCCACCTGGCCGCAATACCCGGAAAAACTCCGCGGCCGCGACTTCCGGATTTTCGACCTGGCAGACCACATCGGCCGACACTATCGCGTCGAAACTCGCGTCGGGAAACGGCAGCTCCGTAATGGATGCCACGCGGATATCGACGTCCGGACCGCACCGTTCCCGAGCCAACTCGCAGGCGATCGGCATGAAATCGATCCCCGCATAGGTCCAGCTCGGCTCGGCCTCGCGTTGCCGCAAAATCAATCCGCCCGTGCCGCAACC
>JBBQEG010000340.1:0-5935 GCA_038320495.1 Opitutales bacterium
AATCCGCAGATGACGCCCGAACTGCTCGCGTTTTCTCGCGGCGAATTGATCGCTCGCGGGTTGGTGCGCGGCGATCCCGCGCAAGGTGAGTACGTGGGCGCGTTGTCGCTTTCCCGCCTGGAGCGCGAGATGCAGATTCTCACCGACCTGAAAATTCTGGAGGTTCCCGTGCCGGTCGCGCAGGTTGCCACGACCGAATTCCTCCCGAAGCCGGAGCCGTAGCTGGTTTTCCAATACGAAGCCGGTGGCGTTCTTCTGGGTTTCCCCGGCATTTTAAGTTTTATGAATCCTGAATCCAAACTCGCTGAACTTGGTCTGAGGCTCCCCCATCCACCTGCGGCTGCGGGCAGCTATGTGCCGACGGTGCGCACCGGCAACCTGCTTTATTGTGCCGGCACGATCTGCGCGGTGGATGGAAAAATGACGCACACCGGACCCGTCGGCCGGGACCACACGGTGGAGTCGGGCTACCAGTCGGCCGAGATCTGCGCGCTCAACACGCTGGCCAATATCAAGGCGGCGGTCGGTTCCCTCGATCAGATCGCGCGCATTGTTTTTGTGAGCGGATTCGTGAACGCGGTCGACGGCTTCACCGAGAGTCCCGCGGTCATCAACGGAGCGAGTGATCTCTTCGTGAAAGTCTTCGGTGAAATCGGCAAACACGCGCGCGCCGCGGTGGCCGTGAACGGCTTGCCCCGCGGCTCGACGACGGAGGTTCAAGTCGTCGTCGAACTGAAAGCGTAAGTCCAAGGGGAAGGGAGGGCGCCCGGGTGCCGGGAGTGAAACAGACATTCCTGTCTGTCCTCCGGGAAACAACGGAACAGGCAGGAATGCCTGTGTTACTTTCGGCCTTGCTTCGTCTCGTTCCGTTTACACCAGTTGCTTGGACAACACTTTAGCGTTGCGGCCGCTTTCTTCGTACAGTTTCAAGCGCGCTTCGGGGAGCACGTCCTTCGTGGTCTCTTCGAAGCCGACCACGTTGGTGAAAAATCCGAAGCTCTGGGTGGAAAGCGCGAAGATCGTGCTGGCACCGCGTTCCTTCGCGACCAAGCAGGCGTAATCGACCATCTTTTTGCCGATGCCACGGTTATGATAGAACGGCATCACGTAGAGGGAGCCGACTTCCGCGATCTGGGGCTTGCCCGGGTAAAAATACAGCGTGACGCACGCGATGATGTTCTCATCGATTTCAAAGACGAAGAACTGCTCGATGTTTTTCTCAATCGCCTGCTGCGAGCGGAAGATGAGTTCTTCCCGGCGCACGGCGGCGCGAGTGAGATTATAGATCATCCGCACATCGCTCTTCTTCGCTTTGCGGATTTGCGCGTAGTCATTGCCGTACACGAGCGAGCCCACGCCTTCGTTGGAGAAGATCTCGTTGAGCAGGCCATCGAAGATCCGGCCATCAAGAATGTGGACGCGCGGCGTGCCGTTCTCGATCGCCTTGATGGCGTGCACGGCCTTGCTGAACGCCGAATCAGCAATGCGCTCGGGTTGATCCTGAATGATTTTCCTCAGCGCATCGAACGAGATCTCACGACGAATTTCCCCGTCGATCAACAATCCAAGAGCCGGAGTGAGATAAATGATCTTCGTCGCGCGGAGCGATTCGGCGAGTTCGGCCGCCAGAAGGTCGGAATTGACGCGCAGCGATTTGCCGTCCGGACCAAACGCGACCGGCGAGACTACGGGCACGGCTTGGCGCTCAATCAGCTCGGAGAGAAACTCTTTGTCGATCCGATCGACTCTTCCGGTGAACTGTTGGTCGACCCCTTTGATGATGCCGACTGGCAGCGCGCGTACTGCATTGGTCGTCGCGCATTTCAGCGCGTTTTGAGTGAGGCCTTCCACGAGCGCATGGGAAACGCGGGACGAAGCGCGGATCGCCAGATCGAGCGTAGCGGCATCGGTGAGGCCGGTGCCGTCGGAGTTCGAGATCGCGATGTTGCGCATCTCCGAGAGCTCTTTGATCTGGTGCGAGATTCCGTGGACGAGCACCACTTTGATCGCGAGCGAACGGAGCACCGCAATGTCGACGAGGAGATTGCCAAAGTTTTCGTCGGCCACAATCGAGCCATCGATGGCGATGATGAAGATCTGCCCTTGAAAGCGCGGGACGTATTTCAAAATGCCACGCAGATCCGTCGGCTTGATCGTGGTGGCGATCGCCGACGTTGACGGAGGAGGGGTGGACTGACCGGTGCCGGTGCTGGAGCTCATCAAGGTGAAGGCGCGTTGTTTTCGAGCATGCAGTGCGGCGCGTCAATGGTGCGCTTGGGCCCGCCCGGACTGCCAGGGAGACGCCTGGGCGAGACAGACATTCCTGTCTGTCATGTGTGCTTGGGTGAAACAGACATTCCCGTCTGTATTTCGGGAATTACGCAACAGGCAGGAATGCCTGTCTCACTTGGCGGACCGACTCCGGCTCACCGGATCTCCAGCGGCCACGTCGGCGACGCGCGTTCCGCGACGAGCGTAACCGTATAGGAGCCGGGTTTCACCACGCCGGCCGGGATCGTGAGCAGGACAACGGTCTGGCGGGATCGGGTGAGCAACTCGCCGCCGACAGGTTCGAAGGTCGGAATGATCACGAGTTGGTCGCCGCGAATATAGAGGTCCGCTCCCCCAAGTTGCTGATTGTCGCTCGGAAGGGCGCAGGTGAAGTGAACGCCGTACGCCATGAGCGGATTACCGGTTGGCGCCGCGGAGACGCTGAGGATTTCGGTCGGGAGCAGCGGCGTTTCCACGAGCGTGGAACGCAGGTCCGGAGGCAGACCGCCAGGCCCTTGAGTGACCGCCGCACCGCCGGCGGCTTTGGTGCCATCGGCCGGGCGGTCGGCAGTAAGCGGAAGCCGTTGATAACCGGCTTCGAGCAGGCGGATGACGTTGGCCCGGTTCTTCATGTCTTGGTACGGCTGAAAGGCGGGACCGGGTTTGCGATAGCGGAGCGTAAGGATCGTGTACGGCACAGCAAAGAGGATGATCGCGACGGCGATCCACTTCATTGGCCAGGACTGGCGATGCTTCGAGGCGGCGGACATGAGGGATCAGCGAAACGCAGGTGAGGTCAGGGTGGCAAGGCTGGCGCGCAGGTTCTGTCGCGGGACGCGTGGCGCCCGGGCTTCGGATCAGCCGAATGGAGCAGCCATCACTCGGCCCGAAATAAAATTGCTCCGGATCAAGCGCACTGTTTCGGTGGCCGACTTCATGAAGCTTTGGTCCCAGTTTTTTATCCCCACGTTAAAAGAGAGCCCGTCCGATGCGGAAATCGCGTCGCACAAGCTCCTCATTCGGGCCGGGCTCGTGCGGAAGCTGGGCGGCGGTTTGTACACTTACATGCCGCTGGGGCTGCGCGTAATTCAGAAGATCACCCAGATCTGCCGCGAGGAACTTGATACCTCCGGGGCGATCGAGCTGTGGATGCCGCACGTGCACCCGGCCGAGTTGTGGCAACAAGGTCCCCGTTGGGCGGCCGCGCGCGAGATCATGTTTCGCGCCGACAGTGCCGGGGACGGCAAACGCGCCCCGCGTGACCCCGAGTTTGTCCTCGGCCCGACTCATGAAGAGGTCATCACGCCTCTGGTGAAGGCGGAGATCACGAGCTATCGTGACCTGCCGAAAAACTTTTTCCAAATCGCGACCAAGTTCCGCAACGAGATCCGCCCTCGCTTCGGTCTGATGCGCGCGCGCGAGTTTATCATGATGGACGCGTACTCGTTCGACGCGAACGATGATGCCTCCGTCAAAAGCTACTTCACGATGAAGGACGCCTATGAACGGTTTTTCAAACGGATCGGCGCGCACGCCATCGCCGTGGAAGCCGACACCGGTGTGATGGGCGGCAGCTTCTCCCACGAATTCATGGTGCCGGCTGAGATCGGGGATGATGATGTGATTTACAACGAGGCGAGCGGCTATGCGGCCAACCGCGAGAAGGCCACCAGTGCTCTCGTTTCCGCCGATCTGGTGGACGCCGCACCCGTCGGAGCGGTCGAAGAATTCGCCACGCCAGGCGTCGTGACCATCGCGGCGCTTGAGGCGGCACCGTATTCGGTTCCGGCCGACCAGCAGTTCAAGACCTTGGTCTACATCGGGGATGGGAAACCGTTTCTCGTGGTCATTCGCGGCTGCGATGAGCTCGAGGAAGCGAAGCTGGGCTCGTTGGGCTATAGTGTATTTCGTCCCGCGACGGCCGACGAGATTGAGCCCGTCATGGGCGCAAAGCCGGGTTCACTCGGCATCGTCAAAGGCACGATCAAAAATGAAGCGGCGCTGGCGGGAATCTTTGCGGACCATGCGATTCGTCTGATCGGCAACGGCACCACGGGCGCGAACAAGGACGGTTTTCACGTGCGGCAGGTGAACGTGACGCGCGATCTCGCGGTGACAAAATTCGGCGATTTCCGCCGGGTGCGTCCGGGCGAGCCCGATCCGAAATCGGGTCAACCGCTGCAAGTCCGCCGCGGCATCGAGGTCGGACATATTTTCAAACTCGGCACGAAGTACTCGGAGAAGTTTGGGGCCGTTTACACCGACGACCAGAAGCAGTCGCACCTCATGGTGATGGGCTGTTACGGGATCGGGATCAGCCGCACCATGCAGGCCGTGATCGAACAGAGTCACGACGCCGACGGGATCGTCTGGCCGTGGAACTGCGCACCGTTCCAAGTGTTGATTTGTGTGCTTGATCCGCAGCTGCCGGAGATGATGGACCTCGCGAAAAAACTCGGCGCAGCCGCAGAAGCGGCCGGGGCCGACGTTCTGATCGACGACCGCATCGAGCGCCCGGGCGTTAAGTTCAAAGATGCCGATCTAATCGGTATCCCGGTTCGTGTGACGATTGGCAGCAAGGGATTGAAGGACGGAATCGTCGAGTTGAAGTGGCGGACGCAGAAAGATGTCGCCAAGGTTCCTCTGGCTGAGGTCGAAGCGCGTCTGGCGGGCTATGTCGAGGAAGCCAAAGCCAAGGCGGCAAGCTGATCCGGAAAACCTTGTGTTTCGGTTTGTATTTCAGGTCGAAGCGAAGATCCATGTAGCGTCTGCCAAGGCGCGGATGGTTTCGCGTTTTGTCAGTTTGAACCACGCCTGCCACTGATGAGAATCACCTCCGCCAATCCCCAGCTGTCGCCTTCGCCGCACAGCGAGACAGAGTTGCGGTTGGAAGGTCTGTGGCGGGTTGTGGTGTTGAACGACCCCGTGAACCTCATGTCCTACGTCGTGCTGGTTTTTAAAAAAGTCTTCGGATACGACGAACAAACTGCCCGGCAGAAGATGCTCGAGGTGCATGAACAGGGTCGGTCGGTGGTGTGGAGTGGCCTGCGCGAGAAAGCCGAAGCGTATGCCTTTACGTTGCAGCAATGGCATCTCACGGCGGTTTTGGAACCCGATGAAGCGCATTGAAGTAAAACTCGCCTTGCCCGTCGTGGCGCCGCTGCTGGACGTTATCAAGGAATTGGCGGACAGCCTGCGGAAAAACCTGGCCGCGCCACTCGAGCTCAAAGACCTCGACCCCGAATTTCGCGAGGCGTGGACGGATGAGTTGTTGAGTACGCAAAATGCCGAAGTCCGCACGCTGCTCGCGCTCTTTGATGACGACTTTTTCGGCGATGGCGTGGTCGCCTTCGACGAAAACAACGCGGAGATCATTGTCCGGGCCTGCGCGGCCGTGCGGTTGCGACTCCGGGAAAAATATCTGAAGCCCCTCGGCGACGAAGCCTTGGAGAGCGGCGACCTCGACTTGATGCCCTTGGACGAACCGCTGCGGAAAGCATTCATGTGTTATCTGTTTCTCGCCACCATCCAGGAGCTGATCATTCAGCACTTGGACGAGAGCATCCTCGGGGCGTAAAGCTCCCACTTTCCCACTTTCGAGCCTCTGGCCGGCGTGGTTTGGGCGTGATACAGGCATTCCTGCCTGTTGCCTTGGCTTGGGGGT
>JBBQEG010000341.1:0-5910 GCA_038320495.1 Opitutales bacterium
CTCATTCCACGCCAGATCGCCGCGATCCTCCCACTGATTATCTGAGCCGCCGTCGGAATCGAAGTTGCTCATCGCTTAGTGGTAAACTGAAAATGCGCGGACCCGAAACGCAAATAAAAACCCGGTCCAATTACCAGACACTCGGACATTGGGGCTTTTTGGGCTTACCTCGTGATGACCGGATGAACGATAAAGACCTGTGCCACGACGATTTCAGCTTGTTGCCGGCGGCTCCGCCTCGAAAGCCTGCCACTTTATGATCCAACGCAAGGAACGGGACCAAGGCGGGTTGGGTGCGGATTGTTCGTGGGTTAAACTCCTACAAACCAGGGCGCTGCGGGGTTCATGAACCGCGCGCGCAAAACCGGTTGCTAATCTCCGCGGAGGAAATCAACACTCCAGGTTCTTCACGATGGCTGAGGTGCATCACGAAAGTATCTTCTTCACCGGGCATGTCCAAGGCGTGGGATTCCGGTACTCGGTGCTGCAAGTGGCGCTCGAGTTTGAGGTTGCCGGTTTTGTGACCAATCTGGCGGATGGTCGCGTGCAGCTGGAAGTTGAGGGTGCTCCGCGCGTGGTGGATGATTTCCTCGCCGCCGTGCAGGAGCGCATGCACGGCTACATTCGCAAGGTGGAGCGCGGCGGCCGCCAACGCCCACCGCAGTTCAGTGGCTTTACGATCAAGTAGACCATGTTGCCCGCAATCCAAGCCTCAGTCCCTTCCGGTATTGGTCCGGCCGTGGAAATCAAAGGTCTGGTTAAGGACTTCTCCGTGGGACTTCGCGGGCTGAGGCTCCGCGCCATCGATCAGCTTTCCCTTTCGATCGCTCCAGGGCAGATTTTCGGATTGCTGGGCCCCAACGGGTCGGGAAAGAGCACGACGATCAAGGTGCTCCTCGGTCTGCTGAAACCGGACGCCGGCGAGTGCCGCATCTTTGGGCTGCCGAGCGATCAGGTCGCCGCACGAACCGACGTCGGCTACCTGCCGGAATCGCCGGATTTCTACCGGCACCTGAGTGGCCGGGAATTGGTGCGTTTTTACGGCCGGCTATGCGGACTGCGGGGGTCGATCCTTGAGGGACGAGTCGCAGCGGTTTTAGACACGGTCGGACTTGCCGCTGCCGCTGATCGCCGGGTTGGCACGTACTCTAAAGGTATGCTGCAACGGGTCGGGCTCGCGCAGGCGATCGTCCATGATCCCCGGTTGGTGATCCTTGATGAGCCCACCGCCGGAGTCGATCCGCTCGGCACGGCCGCCATCACCGCCTTGCTCCTGAAGCTGAAGGCCCAGGGGAAAACGGTGCTCATCACCTCTCATCTGTTGGGTCAGATGGAGGACATCTGCGATCGGGTGGCGATTCTCGATCACGGACGTCTCCTGATCGAGGGAGCGGTGGCCGATCTTGTCGCGAACGCCGAAGGAGAGTCGCTCATCGTGGAGCCGCTCCCGGCGAGCGAGCTCGCCGAACTGCGCGTGTGGCTGGCTGCTCGCGGGCGGACGTTGAGGTCGCTTCCGGCATCACGAACCCGTCTTGATCGGGTCTTTCACGAGCGGGTCGGCAGGGCAGGTTCGCCCGCTCTATAAATCCGAGACCATGATGAAGGCGCGGCCATGACCATCGTTCCCGTTTCGGCCACGCGAACGCTTTTCATTGCGCAGAACACGATGCGGGAAGCCGCGCGCCAGAAGCTCTTTTTCTTTTTTCTGCTGCTGGCCCTCGCGCTCGTTTTCGGGGCGCGATGGTTTCGCGATTTCAACTTTGGGGCGCCGGAATTGAAGTTCCTCGCCGACTGTGGTTTTGGGGCGATGGCGTTCTTCGGATCGGCCCTCACCATCGTGGCGACTGCCCAGTTATTCTTCAGCGAGATCGAACACCGTACCGCGCTGACCCTGCTGGCCAAGCCCGTCCGCCGCAGTGAATTCGTGGTGGGCAAGCTGCTCGGTGTTCTCGGGTTGATCGGCCTATTTTGCGGATCGCTTACCGTGCTGCTGATGGCGGTCCTCTGGTGGCGCGAAGGCGAACTTATCCAGCAGTTTCGTGACGCGTTCCCGCAGGGCCGCACCATTGATTACCGCAACGTCGCGCTCGCGGGCGCGTTCCAATGGCTCAAACTCGCGGTGCTGTCGGCGTTCACGCTTCTCGTTGCGACATTTGCCCAGACCCAGCTCTTCACGGTCATTACGGGCTTTCTCATCCTCGTGATCTGTCACCTGCAATACCTCGCGCAGGAGGCGTACCTGCACGGCGGCACGTGGCTCGGCCGGATCTTCGCCGCCGCCCTGGCCGGCGTGTTTCCGAATTTCCAGCTCTTCGCTCTCGCCGACAGCCTGTCCCCGGCGGATGCGCCCGCGTGGGCAGACGTGTTTCGCGTGGGTTTGTACGGCATGGGTTACATCGCGGCGGGATGCGCCCTGGCTGTATTCAGTTTTCGAGCACGCGAGATTTGAGGCTTCCCCATGCCGTGGCGTCGTATTTTTCGGATCGGATCGGGGGCGTTGGAATCACCCGCAAGCGAGGCGCGACCGTCCGCTGAGGCCGCGGCGTTCCTCCGCCACGGTGGCGTCCACGCCGGAGACACGGGGATTCCTGTATCCGCCGTGCCGAATACGAAGAAATTGCTGCTGCTGCTGGTTGTGCTGCTCGGGCTCGGCGCCGCGGGTGCCGCGCTTGATGCGACCTTGGCTCGTCCCGTCTGGTCCGCCATGCAGGCGCGTCAACCGGCTTTGCGACTCGAGTCATCGACGGCGGGTCTTGGTCAAGGTATCACCCTGGCGTTGCTCGGCGGTTTCCGGGCGCTGGTCGCGGATGTGACGTGGCTCCGCATGTATGTGTTGTGGGAGCGGCGCGATTTGCCGGGATGCGAAGCGCTGTTGCGGCTGGTGGTAACGCTCGACCCGCGCCCGCTGGATTTCTGGCTGAACGGCGCGCGCATTCTCGCTTACGATTTTCCGGCCTGGAGAATCGAGAGTGCAGGTGGTTATGATCGCGTGCCGATCGACGTGCAGGGTCGGATTGAGCGCGAGCAGGCGTGGCTGGCGCTCCGCCATTTGGACGCCGCGATGCAGTTTCATCCCGAAAGCGCTGAGCTTTGGATCGAGCGCGGAAGTCTCCAACTCAACCGTCTGCGGGAGGTGGACACCGCGGCGGAGAGCTTTCGGCGGGCGTGGGAGCAACCGCGGGCGCCGTATTATGCGGCCCGGCTTCACGCGGAGTTACTCCGGCGGATGGGACGCAAGGCGGAGGCGCTCGCCTTCCTGCTCACGCTTCACCCTACACTCCCGGCGGCGGACGAAGGTGCGGCGGCTGACCGGGTGTTCGAGCGTATTCAGGAGCTGGAGGGTGAACTGGGCGTGCCCGCCGACCGCGCGTATCGCCCATCTGGAGACACTCGATAGCGGGCCATGCAGGCGGAGGACGTACGTGAACCTTTGACAGCATCGACGGCTCCGACTTGCTCTGGTTTCTCTGCATGTTCCCTGATGCCTCACTCGTTAGGTTCGAATGCGCGTCCTGCGGTCCGACGCGGAAGGGAACTTGGTGCTGACTGAAGCCCGTCCCAGCCGGTTCCGGATCTTTCTCGAGGCGTCCCGGCCTCGCACCTTGCCTGCGGCCGTGGCTCCGGTGCTGGTCGGATCCGCCCTCGCGTGGCAGGATGGCTGGTTTCAACTCGCCCCGGCGTTGCTGTGCCTGGGATTCGCGTTGCTGGTGCAGGTGGGGACGAACTTCGCGAACGATTACTACGACTTCGTCAAAGGCGCGGACACCGCCGTGAGGGTGGGGCCCCGGCGGGCGGTAGCGGCCGGACTGGTGGCGCCGGCAACGATGAAACGCGCCATGGTCCTCACTTTCGCGGCCGCGTTTGCGCTCGGCTTGGGCCTGGTCCAGTGGGGTGGTCCGTGGCTGTTGGTTGTCGGAGTAGCGAGCATCCTTTGTGGAATCGCGTACACCGGCGGGCCGTTCCCGCTGGCGTATCATGGTCTTGGAGACGTGTTCGTCTTCCTGTTTTTCGGCCTTGTGGCGGTGGCAGGCACGTTTTTCGTACAGGCAGGGGAGTTGACGGGGGCGGCGCTTCTGGCGGGCGTTCCGATTGGTCTGCTGGCCGCGAATATTCTCGTGGTAAACAATTATCGCGATGTGGAAACCGATGCCAAAGCTGGTAAGCGAACGCTCGTCGTACGCCTGGGTCGCCGCGCGGCGCGGGTGCAGTTCGCGGGAGCGTGGCTGATCTCACTGGCGGTGCCGGTGGTCTTCTGGCGGTTCCTCGGATTTTCGATGGGAGTGTTGCTTCCCTGCGTCCTTGCCCCGGTCGCCTGGCGTCACCTGATCCGACTGCGCCAAAGCAAATCGCCCAGCGAGCTGATTGCTCTGCTGGGCGACACCGGAAAACTGCTGGCGCTTTATGCGTTATTGTTCGCGATCGGCCTGGCAGCTCCCTGAGCGGCGGTTTGAAAGGTGACACAGACATTCCTGTCTGTTTTGCGACCGACCGCCGGACGGTCCTGAAGCGGTTAGGCGACGTGGGCCGCGAGTTTCGCTTTCAGCGTCGCTTTCGGCATCATGCCGACGAGCGTTTCGGCGACTTGGCCACCCTTGAAAAGGATCATGGTCGGGATGGCGCGAACGCCGTACTCGGCGGCCACGGCGTCATTGTCATCAATGTTCACCTTGGCGATGCTGACCTTGCCGTCGAACTCGATGGCAAGCTCCTCCAAAATGGGCGCGATCGCCTTGCATGGACCGCACCACGGGGCCCAGAAATCCACGAGCACGGGCACAGTGGAGGAATTGACGGTCGTCTTGAACGATTCAGTGGTGAGGTTGGCGATCTTGTCGGACATTTTAGTTAGCGGTTCAAAAACAAGAGAATGGAAAAAACCAGAGACGCAACTCCGGCAGGCAACAACGCCCGACGGGTGCGTCGGGTACACGGCGAGCGCAACCCGCTTTAACGCGGCCGCGATTTGTCGAGGATCTCCGCCAGCTCGCTGGGATCGACTATTTCGAGGGGCTTGTCGCGGCGCTTAAGCTCTTCAAAGGTTTTCACCACGGTCTCTGTCATCTGCTCGTGAGTCTCCTGGGATCCACCCACGAGGACGAACTTCTCTCCCGTGGTGATTCGTTTGTGCCCGTCTTCGTTGTCGAGACCGACTCCGATCAGGCCGTTGATTTTGGGCTGACGCTTCTTCGGCGTGGGCTTGCTGGAATCTTTGCTCACGTCGTCACCGTGCGTGGGTTCGGCGCAGTTTCAAGCGGCTTTTCCACAACCGTACCTTCTAGCGGCGCGTCCGCTTCGAGTTCGGCCTTGGGGGCCGGGGGCTGTTCAATTTCAGGTATCGGATCCCGCAGCGCGGTTTTAGGCGCGGCACCCTCCGGAATCTCCGACTCTTCCGCCGCGACGGGAACGTCCGGTCCAACGTCCGGTTCGAGTGGTGCGGCGGTTGTTTCAGCCTTCACGTCGGCGAGACCATTCGAGTCGAGGGCGATACCAGTCGGACGCGTTTCGACGCCGTCGCTGGATATATCTGCCTCCGCATCCACCGTTGCGCTTGGAACGTCGGGTTCCACGGGCGGGCTTGGATGCTGGAGTTCTCCGGTTGCACCGTTCGTTTCGGATTCAACAGATGCAATTGGAACCTCGAGGTCGTCTGTCGCGACGGGAATTTCCGGGAGCACGGCCTCGACCACGATATCGGTAAAGGCTTCGCTCTGTCGGATCCGGAGTTTTTTCAACCGGGTCAGTTCCAGCATGGCGAGGAAGGTGGCCACCAGCCGACGCAGCGTGACGCCCTCGGGAAACAACTGGGAGAACACGAACGACTTTTCTCCCTCGCTTCGCTCCAGCAGCCATTCCATCTGGTCGGAAACGGTGACGACTTCGTCGTGAATCTCGCCCACCACGAGTTTCTCC
>JBBQEG010000342.1:0-5901 GCA_038320495.1 Opitutales bacterium
AAGTGCATCACGATCTCGATCTTCTCTTCGCGCAGGATGCGGCGGACAAATGCTTCATCGCCGAGATTTCCCTCATGGAGCGGCACTCCGGCTGCGACGGCGGCGCGATGACCATACACGAGGTTGTCGAGCACCACCGGCCGATGGCCCGCAGTTATAAGTTGGCGGACGCAGTGACTGCCGATGTAACCGGCACCTCCGACGACAAGAACGTTCATATTGGAAAAAAACCTTGGAAAAACACCCGAATCAGGTGCCGTTAATGATCTACAACCAGAACAAAGCGTGCGCGATGCAAGAGACCTTAGCGTTGTATTGCTTTCAGCGGAGCGATGGCTAGCGATTTCCGCTTACACCTGATGAAGCAGTCCCAGCAGTCGCGCGTCGTGATCACAGGGGTCGGATTGACCTCACCCAATGGCAATTCGCTCCCGGAATTCCGCCAGAATTTGCTGAACGGCGTGGCCGGCATCGAACGGATGGAGATTCGCTACATGGGTGAGCAGCTCGCAGGCGTTTGTCACTATGATCCGCTGAAGTATCAGAAAAAGAAGGAACTAAGGGTGGGGACTCGGGCGGGAAGCATTTCGATTTATTGCGCGCGCGAAGCCATAGCCGACAGCGGGGTCAACCTCGAAGCGCTGCCCAAGGAGCGGGTCGGCATTTATATCGGTTGCACCGAGCACGGCAACGTCGAGACCGAGAACGAGATCCACAACATCTCGAAGTTTAACTACGATACGAAGTACTGGTCCCATTATCACAACCCGCGCACGGTGGCCAACAACCCCGCCGGCGAGGCTTCCCTCAATTTGGGAATCACCGGTCCGGCCTACACCATCGGTGCGGCCTGCGCGGCGGGAAATCTGGGACTGATCCATGCGTCGCAGATGCTCCGACTCGGCGAGGTGGATTTCGCCCTCTGCGGTGGGGTCAGCGAAAGCATTCACACCTTCGGTATTTTCGCGGGTTTCAAATCCCAGAATGCATTGGCGACCCATGAGGATCCCCAGAAGGCGTCGCGGCCCTTCGACAAGGCGCGCAATGGCATCGTAATTTCCGAAGGCGGATGTCTCTACACCTTGGAGCGTCTCGACGATGCGCTGGCGCGCGGAGCGAAGATCTACGGCGAGATTTCCGGTTACCATGTGAACAGCGATGCCAGTGATTACGTCCTGCCCAACCCGGTTCGTCAGGCCGAGTGCGTTCGCGCCGCCCTTCGCCGGGACGGATTGGAAGAGCGCGATATTCACATTGTAAACACCCACGCCACGGCGACTCCGTTGGGCGACATCCAGGAGTGTGAGGCGATCCGGGCGGTCTTCGGCGAAGGCTGCCCTGACACTCACATCAACAACACCAAGAGCTACATCGGCCATGCGATGGGCGCCGCGGGTGCGCTCGAACTGGCGGGGAATCTGCCGTCGTTTGATGATCTCACGGTGCATCCTACGATCAACGTCGACGACCTCGACCCGCTCTGCGCGTTGCCCGGCCTCGTGTTGAATCAGCCGCGCAAGGTTGCCAAAGTAGATACCATCCTGAATAATTCGTTCGGCATGTTAGGGATAAATTCCACGTTGATTGTTCGACGTTTTGTCCCCTAATTCCGCCCCAATTGACTATGACAAAAGACGAATGCAAAAAGGTTGTGCTCGAGATCATCGCCGACATCGCGCCGGATGAGGATCTGGGCAACGTCAAACCTGACGTCCGTCTTCGCGACCAGATGCAGCTCGATAGCATGGACTTCCTGGATATTGTCATGGAACTGCGCAAGCGTCACGGCATCGAGGTTCCCGAGGCGGATTACGTTCAACTCGCCTCTCTCGACAGTTGTGCCGAGTATCTGACGCCGAAGTTCAACACGCTCGCCGCCAAAGGCTGAGCAGGCAACACGGCGAGCCGCGTCGTGATTAACCGCGGCGATTGCACCAGGTGGGGGCGGGACCGCTGTCCCCGCCGTGCAGGCATGGCGATCTCCGGCCTGCTCCGTTTCGCCCTTCACACCTTCGGCTCACCGGCGTGAATTCCACTTCGCATTACGACGTCGCCATTATCGGTGCCGGCATGTCGGGCCTCGCCGCCGGCATTCGACTGGCTCATTTTGGTAAAAAGGTCTGCATTTTCGAGCGCCATAACGCGCCGGGCGGGCTCAATAGTTTTTATAGCATCGGGGGGCGCAAGTACGACGTCGGGCTGCATGCGATGACGAATTTTGTTCGTCCCGGAGTAAAGGGAACCCCGCTCACCAAGCTGCTCCGGCAGCTGCGCATCGATCGCGATGAGTTTGCGCTCTGCGAACAGAAACAGTCGCGCGTCGCCTTCGGTCCGAACGGCGAAACCTCCCTGCGCTTTACGAACGATTTTGCGGTTTTCGAGAGCGAAGTCGCAGCGCATTTCCCGGCCCAGATCGATGGCTTTTGCCAGCTCGTTAACCTCGTGCGGACGTACGATGACGTGTCGCTGACCGCAGCCCCTGAGTCGGCGCGTGCGATCGTACGGCGTTACGTCACTGATCCGCTACTCGAGGACATGCTGTTCTGTCCCGTGATGTATTATGGCAGCGCCACCGAACACGACATGGAGTTCGGCCAATTCGTAATCATGTTCAAGGCGCTCTTTCTCGAAGGTTTCGCGCGACCGTTCGAGGGCGTGCGCGTGGTCATTCGCGTGCTGCTCGAAAAGTATCGGGCCGCCGGTGGAGATCGCCGGATGAAATGTGGCGTGCGGCGGATTTTTACCCACGAAAACCGCGCGAGTGCGCTCCTACTCGATGACGGTTCCGAGGTGACAGCTGACCACGTCATCTCCTCGGTTGGCGCGCCGGAAACCCAGGCCTTGGTCGAGGGGCCATCGCCCAGCGCTGACGGCGATGCGCTTGCTCTTTCGACGGCCGGACGTCCGGCTCCCGGACGCCTTTCGTTTGTGGAAACGATCACGATTCTGCAGGAACAACCGTCGGCGTTGGGCTGGGGCGAGGATACGATCGTGTTTTTCAACGACTCGCCGCGGTTTGATTATGCGTGTCCGGAAACGCCGGTGGACACCCGGAGTGGCGTCATCTGCCTTCCCAATAACTTCGATTTCGGGCCCGACCGCATGTTGCCGGAAGGCGTGTTCCGGGTCACGTGTCTCGCGAATCCCCCGCCTTGGTTCGCGTGGCCGGAAGAAGCCTATCAGAACGAAAAACGCCGCGTCTTTGATGCAGTACAGCGCAGCGCGCGACGCTTTCTGCCGGCGGTCGACGACGAACGTCTTGCGCGCGGAATCCTCGCGACCGACATGTTTACGCCGCGCACGATCACCAAGTTCACGGGGCACGTGAACGGGGCGATCTACGGCGCACCGCAAAAAGTCCGCGATGGGCGGACGGCCTTTTCCAATCTGTACCTCTGCGGGACCGACCAAGGGTTTCTCGGAATCGTGGGTGCGATGCTCAGCGGCATCTCGATGGCGAATTTTCACATCTTGCAAAAAGGTTAGGTGCGGACCCGACTGGCGCTTCCCCTCACCATGAAAGCTTTCACTCTTTCGGTCCTCGCCGCTACGCTCGTGGCTTCGGCGTTCGCGGCTCCGGTCGCTGATTTCAAACAACATCTCGGACTTCAGCTCTGGAGTCTCCGCGATCAAACCAAACAGAGTCCGACCGGTGCGCTCGACCTCGCCAAGAGCTACGGTATCACAGAAGTGGAGACGGCGGGCATTCCCGCCGGGATGACGGTGGAACAATTCGCGGCGGAATTGCAGTCGCGCGGACTTAAAGCCGTGAGTGCCCACACGGGATACGGTGACCTGCAAAAGGACATCGAGGGCTCGATCCGCAACGCCAAGGTGCTCGGCGCAAAGTTCCTCGTGTGCCCGTATCCACCGACCGACAAGAACAAGGTGTTTTCGGAGGAGCTCGCGCGTCAGGCCGCAGCCAACTTCAACATGTGGGGCGAGGCCTGTCGGAAGGCCGGATTACGATTTGGATTTCATCCCCACGGATTGGAGTTTCGCCCGAGCTCCGCGGGCAAGGGTGAGACCGTATTCGATATTCTGGTGCGGGAAACCAAGCCGGAGCTCGTGAGTTTTCAGATGGATGTGTTCTGGGTGGTTCACGCCGGCCAGGATCCCGTGAAGCTGCTGCAGAAGTATCCCAATCGCTGGATTTCGCTCCACGTGAAGGATCTCAGAAAAGGCGCGGTGACGGGCCTGAACACCGGCAGTGCGCCGCCGACGGATAAGGTGACAGTGGGCTTGGGCCAGATCGAATGGCCGTCGGTCTTGCGCGCGGCGCAGGCGATTGGCGTGCAGCAGTATTTTATCGAGGACGAGTCGCCGACGCCGCTCCAGTGCATCCCGGATAGTCTCAAGTACCTGCGGGCGCTGAAGCTCTGAGTCCCGCGGAAAGTTCGTGGTCAGCCCCGCGGATAGTACGTCTCAACACAATCCGCATTGCGCTTCGCGCGAGCGGGCGTTCACTCTTGTCCTTTCATGGCTTACGACTGGCTTAAAGGTGTCGCCGATGAGTATGATGTGATCGTAATCGGCAGCGGCTTGGGTGGCCTCACGGGCGCCAATGTGCTCGCAAAGGCGGGGCATCGCGTGTTGCTGCTCGAACACCATTATCAGTACGGCGGGCTGGCGACGTGGTTCACGCGGAAGGGGGGCCACATCTTCGACATTTCGCTGCATGGCTTTCCGGTTGGGATGATCAAATCCTGCCGCAAATACTGGACCAAGGAAATTGCCGACTCGATCGTTCAGCTGAAGGACATCCGGTTCGTGAACCCGCAGATGGATGTTTGGACGACCTTCACGCGCGACGATTACACGCGCGTCCTGGTCGAGCAGTTCAAACTGGATCGGGCACATGTGGAAAAGTTCTACGATCACCTCCGGTCGATGAATTTTTACGACAACAACCCGGAGACCACCGGCGAGATGATGGAGCGGTTTTTCCCCGGCCGCGATGACGTCAAGCGGTTGCTGATGGAGCCGATTGCGTATGCAAACGGTTCGACGCTCGACGATCCGGCGATCACCTACGGCATCGTTTTCTCGAACTTCATGGGTTCGGGAGTATTCACTTTTCGCGGCGGCTCCGACCTGCTGATCGCGAAGATGGTGGACGAGCTGAAGCGCAATGGCGTCGAATTGCGGAAGAAGGTGCTCGTCGACCGCATTCTCGTCGAAGAACGCGACGGACAAAAGGTGGCTTGCGGCATCGTCGCCACCAATGGGCGCATCGTTCGCGCCAAGGCCGTGCTCTCCAACGCTAACATTAAAAACACCATTTTCCGGTTGGCGGGGGAGCAGAACTTTCCCGCTGACTACGTGGAGGCGGCGCAGGCGGTTCGGATCAACTCGAGCTCCTGTCAGGTCTATCTCGGGATCCGCAAGGGCGAGAGCATTCCTCACATCGGCGACCTCGTTTTCACCTCGGCCAATCCGAATTTCAGCAGCACGGAGCTGACCGCGTTCAACACCACCAGTCGCACGTTCTCCGTCTATTATCCCGACACCCGTCCGGGGTCGGGTCGCTTCACGGTCGTTGTGTCCTTGAACGGCCAATACGGAGATTGGGAGCGGTTGTCGGAGGAAGCGTACGACCGGGAAAAACAGCGTCTGATCGACGAGTCAGTGGCGGCGCTGGAGCGGTTCATTCCTGACGTGCGCGCGAAGATCGACTGGATGGAAGCGGCGACGCCGCGGACGATCGAACGTTACACGACTCATTCCAAGGGCACGTCGTTCGGCACTAAATTCGAAGGGCTCAAGGTGTCGATGGATCTGCCCGGGAAGCTCCCCGGACTTCATCACGCCGGTTCGGTCGGGATCATCATGTCGGGCTGGCTCGGCACCATCAACTACGGGGTGATTGTCGCGAACAAGATCGACAAGTATCTCTTTCAG
>JBBQEG010000343.1:0-5896 GCA_038320495.1 Opitutales bacterium
GAAGACTTTGCGCCCATCCGCCGGATACATCGGCCGCGGCGTAATCGACCAGTCGGCCGTCGAGTACATGTTGTACCACCAAAACAGCTTCGCACAGGTGAACCCGGGACGTGCACTCCGACATTTTTCCCACAGCTTCTCGCCGTGCACCACGTGGTTCGATTGCTTCCAGAAGTGATGCTCCGCGAGCTCGCGATCATACCAGCCGTTTGCCACCGCCCCATGTCCGCTGGGTGCCAATCCCGTGAGATACGTGCTCTGGGCAGTGCACGTCACGGCCGGCAAGACCGGCCGCACCCGAATCAGCCCGCCTGCCTGCGCCGCGGCCTGCAAACGCGGAGTGTGAGGGCCGAGGAGCTGCGGCGTAAGCCCGACCACATTGAGGACGGCCGTGCGGTCGGGGGCACTCATGGCAAGCAGTCGGACAACATCACGCGCTTAAGCGTTTAGCCATACCGCTCTTTCAATTCACCCAGGGCCGCCTCGACGATGGCGGCGTCCATCGCGTGCACCTCCACGCGGTCACCGAGGGCACGCACCATCGGGATCGTGAGACGACCGCCCATGTGTTCCCGAAACTCATCGAGCCCACTGACGACAATCCGCCGGCCATCCGTACCGCGTTCTTCCAACACCGGCGCGAACAGGGTGAAGCCCAACCGCTGCAAAATGCCCAGAATGCGCTCAGCGATCGGCTCCGGCAGCAAGCCGCTCCGGCGCGCATAAATCAGGTCGAGGGCCATGCCGATGGCGACCGCTTCGCCATGACTGAATTGAAACGCCGACATCTGCTCGAGCTTGTGCGCGGCCCAGTGTCCGAAATCCAGCGGACGCGCCGATCCGCGCTCGAACGGATCACCCGCGGTCGCAATGTGCTCGATATGCTGGCGCGCGCTCTCGCGAATCACGGCCTCGAACGGCTCGGGGTCAAACCTCGCCAACGCCTCCACCCGCGCCGCAATGAACTCGAAAAACCGGGCATCCCGAATCAGTGCCACTTTCACCGCCTCGATCAATCCCGCGCGCCGATCTCGCAACGGCAGCCCGTGCAAGAACGTCACATCGTTGACCACCGCATGCGGCACTCCGAACGAACCAAGCCAGTTCTTTTTCCCAAAATAGTTCACGCCATTCTTCACGCCGACCCCGCCATCGCCCTGACTCAGGCTCGTCGTCGGCAGGCGAACCAGCGGGATCCCGCGATGCGCGGTCGCGGCGGCAAATCCCACCATGTCGAGCACCGCTCCGCCCCCAATTGCAATGACGTACGAATGCCGGCACATGCACGCGGAATTGATCGCGGACCAGACGTGTTCGAGCTGGTGAAAATCGTTCTTCACGCTTTCGCCTCTGGGAACCGCAATCGGCGGCGCCGCCAGGCGGACGCGATTCTCGCGGGCGGCAAACCACGCCACGATCCGTCCTTCCATGCCTGGAAACGCCGTTTCCAACCCGACGTCCCAGAATAGGATGGCCCGCACGCTCTCCCCGGGCTCGCGCGGCGTGAGCACGTCGGCCAGCACGTCGTTCTCCGGCGCGAACACATTGCGCGTGAAAATCAGCCGGTGTTCGTGCCGAAGCGTGATGGGAAGGGAAATCGAATCGGGGCGATCAGCCATGCGGGGTGGTCAAGTGGAGGCGGCGAGACGTTGCGCCCAGCGTCCAAGGGGAATCGCCGCTGCGCAAGCCATTGCCGGAATCCATGCTGCCACCAGCAGTAACGCAAGGGCGTCGATTAACGGAATGAATGCGAGCAGGCCGCCCACTGCACGGCCAAGTTTCGCCGCCGGTGCCCCCGGTTTGTACTCCCAACGCGCCAGCAAACTGAGCGTCACGATATAAACGAACAGCGCCGCAACCCACCATAATAGCGCCGGCTCGAAGCCATGTCCGGGCAAAGAAGCCAGCGTAAGTGCCAGCAGCACCCGACACCCGGCCATCAGCACGACCGAGCCGATCCAGCGTTTATGAAACCAGTCGTACATCAGAATCGTGCCCGCGAGCGCGAGTGCCCACGGGAACGATGCTCCGGCCGTGACCAGGAGCGAAAGTCCAAACGCCATCTGCGCGCCCGCCACCAGAGCTGCGGTCCGTTGGGCGACGTGTCCGCTCGGAATCGCCCGCTCCGGGCGATGTCGACGGTCAAACTCGGCGTCGGCCACATCATTGAAGGTCGCCCCACCCGCGTAAATCAGGCAACCCGCGATGATCGCGAGCACCAGCATACCGGCCGAGGGAAACGAGCCGCCCGCGGGCGTCGAAAGCACGAGCGCGGCGAGCACGTTGCTCGCCACCGAGGGCAAGTTCCCCGCCCGCGCGAGATCGAACCACACTCGCGGGGCAGCGCGCACTGTGGCCGCCGCACCGGACATCACCCGCGCACCTCCGGCAAACCCGCGACGGCAGGCACCCGCGTCGCGTCGGCCAACCCGCGTTGCGCCAGCGCGTCAAGGGTCCACGCATACTCGTGCACCAGCTGTTCCCCGATCGGCAGCCGCCACGCCGCCGGTAGGACCTCCCACGTGTAAGTCTCCATTTCGAGATGATCACACGCACCTGGGTGCCCCTTTAGCCAGTCAAGCGCACCGGTCAGATGATCCCGCGTATCCAAAAAAGGAGCACCGGGCGCGGCGTGCAACGGCACATGAAAATGTACGCGCCATTCGTCGTCGGGCAATGACGGTGTGGGATCCGCGAGCGCTTCCGGCAGATCGACAAACCGGCGACGCACCTCGTTGCTCTGAGCCCGGCCGACCACCACCTGATGCAAGTAAACCGGTTCGACCAACGCCGCCAGAGCCGCGCGACCCGCCGCATCGGGCCGCACGCGCAACGCGGAACTCAGGTGCAGCTTGCTTAAACGCAGCCCGGCGCTCACGAGACGATCGAGAGCCGCCGGAGCTGACTCAAATTCCACGGCCAAATGACAGCAATCGTAGTTCACTCCGATATGGCGGAGCAATGATTCCACTCCCGGATCGGTCGCGCGCCAAGCGTCGAAGAACTCCACGGTTTCTTCGGTGGTCTCGAAGAGGCAGCACGGCTCGGGTTCGAGCCCGAGATGAAGATCGCGGCCACTTTTCGCCGAGAGGTCCGCGAGAAACCGTCCGCACGCCGTCAGATTGGAGAAAATTGCTTTCCGCCGTGCGGGCTCCGCGGCCACGAAGCCCTTGAACGAGGCGGGAACGGTGCTGACGCTGCCCGCCATACCCGGCGGCAGTAGTTTAACCAGCAAGGAGAACAGTTGCTGCGTGTAAGCGAGTCGTTCGGGGGTAGACCAATCAGGCGCGTACACCTGTTCCTTGACCCGCGTGCCATGAAAGCTGCCGTACGGAAATCCGTTAATGGTGAAAACGTAGCAGTCGTGCCGCTCGAGCCAGCGTTGAAACGCGAGGAGCGTGTCGGGTTGCGCCAGTTCGGCGGCCGCGCGTTGCCCGAGCCGGAGCCCAATGGCGTAGCTGCGACCGGGAGCCACGCGGTCGCGGACGGGCCGCACATGCGTTTCGAGCGCAGCGAAGGTTTCCGCCCAGTTCTCCCCGCGATGGACGTTCGTGCAGTAGGCGAGGTGAATGCCGTGGTTGAGCTTCATCCGGCGGATCGATCGCCAATGCGAAACTTCGGACTCTGCGAAAGGAAGCGGTGCGGATTTCGATACAGCACCGCGTCCACGAAATCGAGGCTGTGTCCACGTCGCCGCATTTCCAGCGCAGTCTTGGGCACGGCGAGCGGATCGCTCACGCCCCAGTCGCAGGCAGAGTTCAGCCAAATGCGCTCGCGGCCGCAGATTTCCAGCATGTCGACCGCCCGGGGCGGGGAGGACTTGGAATCTGGATACAAGGTGATTCCCGCCCAAAAACCCCGATCGAGCACGCGTTCAATCGTGTGCTCCTCGACGTGATCGATGATCACCCGCTCCGGCGTCACGCCGCGATGCGATCGCAGCAGATCAATGATAAGATTGGTGCCCTTCAGCTTGTCCTCCAGATGCGGCGTATGCACGAGGATCAACTGATCGTACTTGACGGCCAATTCGATGTGCCGCTCCAGGACCGTCATCTCGTTGCGCGTGTTGCGGTTCAAGCCGATCTCACCGATGCCCAGCACCGTGGGGCGATCGAGAAATTGAGGAATAATCGCCAGGACGTCCCGCGCCAGGACGAGATCCTCGGATTCCTTGGGATTCAGACAAAGCCAAGTGAAATGCGGCAGCATGAACTTCGCGGCGCGGGCCGGCTCATACTCGGTGAGCTGACGATAGTAATCGCGAAAGCCCTCCACCGAACCGCGATCATACCCCGCCCAAAACGCCGGCTCGCACACCGCCATACACCCGGCCGTCACCATGGCCTGGTAGTCGTCGGTGGTGCGGCTCACCATGTGGCCGTGGGGCTCGATGTAGCGCATGATTAGCTTTTCTTCGACTTTCGCACTTTGTCGGGGGCGAGTTTTCCGTTCCAGGCACCAAGCGCGGCCTTACCGGTGGAAATCATGTCGGGCTCCGTCGTGGGATCGCTGAACTTTTCGAGGATGCGTCGCGCCTTCCGGTTCCGACCATCAACGAGCACGGCGGCCGCTTCACGCAATGCCACGCAGCGAAAATCCCCGGCCACCCCATGACGTTCCACGCGGTCCAGAAACGCCGCAACTTCGATCAGCCTTGCGCGAACAGGGATAAATCCGACGTCGACGATCGCGGCCGCAGCAGCACTCGACCGGGGCGTGCTGGCCCGGACGCGCTTGGGGAGAGACGGGCGCTTGGAATCAGGATGTTTCAAGGCAAGGAAGGACCCAATCAGGTCAGATTAAACCCCTCCCACCGTCGAGGGGGAAATTTGGCAGCGGCGATCTCAATCCACCACGAAAGCGAAAGGCGGTCTCGGATCGACCGACGGAGCCGAAGGTCCACGCCATTCCGCGGAGGCCACCCGATCCCGTTTTCTGCTTTGCGAGGAGGAAATGCCCCGCATGATGAAGCGGGTTGGATGCCATGAGCGACTCTCTCATTCTTGTAGATGCCCGTAATCGCGCGATTGGACAGGCGGAGAAATACGCCGTCCACGCTGCCGGGCTGCTGCACCGGGCATTCTCGATCATCCTGGTGGACGCGGAGGGCCGACTCTTGCTGCAACGACGACATCCGGCAAAATACCACTCCGGCGGGTTATGGGCAAATGCGTGTTGCGGACACCCACGTCCCGGCGAACGCACCCGAGCCGCCGCCCAGCGCCGGCTCGGTGAAGAACTCGGGGCCGAAGCACCCCTGAAGCTCGGGTTTTCAACCCGATACCGCGC
The DNA here is from genome assembly GCA_038320495.1 of Opitutales bacterium. Lineage (GTDB taxonomy): Bacteria > Verrucomicrobiota > Verrucomicrobiia > Opitutales > Opitutaceae > ER46. The sequence continues at coordinate 5,293 of JBBQEG010000343.1, forward strand.
CGCTTTTTCCAACGGATTGATGGAGAACGAAGTTGTTTACGTTTACTTCGGATTGGCGCCGTCGACCGTACAACCGAATCCCAGCGAAATCACCGCCGTAGCTTGGAAAACGCTTCCCCAGCTTCAAGTCGCGATGGCTGGAAACGCCAAGCCTTACGCATTCTGGTTCAAACACTACCTTGAACGTCACGAAGCCGAGGTCGCCGCGGGCGTGGCAAGAGTCGTGAGCGCCAGGGCCAACCGTCGGACCTGAAACGCTCACTACGTAATCAGCGAGCGTGACGGGCCCCGCGTTGGATCTTCAGGCAGGCGAAGCCCACGCGCCAGCCCTGCCCATTATTCCCAGAAAGAGAGCCCGTCCGTCGCTCTTAATTAGGACCGCCCACCTTCAGCGCTTGCGGCCAGCGAACGGGACAACACGACCGCCGGGCCAACCGGCTGGATCGCATTTTGCTCAATGATACCTTTGGCGCGCGGAAACACTTGGATCGCCTCGATGATCATCCAGACCTCAAGCAGCACGGTAATCATCGCGATCGAAACCAGCAGCCAGTTGCCTTGCGAGAGCCAGCTGGGATTCCCCGTCCCGCCAACGAACACCTGC
>JBBQEG010000344.1:0-5869 GCA_038320495.1 Opitutales bacterium
CGTGGAGGACAAAGCCGGGCGCATCGTGGCGGAGGAATTGGGGCGAGCCGGGTGGACGGAGGCGGAATTGCCCCTGCGGCCCAAGGGCCACCCGGTGAAGCTGGCGACGGCCACGCGGCTGCGGCAGGAGACGACGGTGACATTGAAATGGATCAGCCAGCGGCTGGCGATGGGCGCGTGGACGCACCTGAACCGCCGCCTCTACGAACAACGTCGCGCCGAGGAAACGAAACCAAGTTGAAGAAGTTAGGAACTGACCCCGTTATCCGTTATGACCCCGTTACTGACCCCGTTAGACCCCGTTACGGCACGCGCGTAGGCGACAAGTGGCTGTGCGTGGTGGTAAAGTATGCCGCAGACGATGCGTTCGTATTGACGGCGTATCTGACGGACAAGCCCAAGAAAGGCGAACAATTATGGCCGACAAAGTAAAAGTCTGGTTCGACGTGGAGGGCGACTTTCTCGAAGTGCGTTTCTCCGATGCAGCCGGTTACGAAAAGGAAACCCAACATGACGCGGTGATGGAGCGAGTGGATGCGCAAGGCAATGTCATTGGCTTCAGAGTCATGGGCGTGAGCCGCTTCAAAAAATCCAACCCCTTGGTGGCCGATTTGCTGCCCGTAATCCATTGAAAGGCGGGTGCTGGTGGACAAGCTGCCGGGCTTGATGCCCAAGCTGCGCGCGGGGCCTTCCGGACGGGCAGCTTCGGACCGGGAAAAGGCCGCGCTCCAAAACGCCGTCACCGCCACCGACCAGTAAATCGTTCAACTCGTCTCTGAACTTTATGAATTCACGCCCGAAGAAATCGCCCTCGTCGAAGGTGCAGCGTAAATCCCCGGTAGGGCCGCGTTGCCGCGCGGCCCAAACTTCCCGTTCATCGCAACGCGGCGAACGAAAGAATGGGGCGGCGCAGCAACGCCGCCCTACCAATCTCCGTCAGGAATTCCGCGCGTGGCGCGATTCGCTCCCCACGCAACTGGAACGCGACACGTTGCTTTGGCCGGAAGTCATCGCCGAAAGCGTGGTGCAGGAGGTGGAGCGTTTTCTGAAAGCCCACTTGCCGGAGGATTTCGCCGAACGGCTCGCGGCCAAGACGCATCATCTCTACGCGCGGCACAAACATTTTCACCAGGGCCTGAACCGCCCCGGCAACGGAGGCCGGGAAACCCTGCTCATGTTCATGCGCCACTGGACGGCAGGCTGGCTGAAGCGCGAGCGTCCCGCGCTCCATAAAAAACTGCCGTGGTCCTTCGGCAACGGGCACCCGCTGCCGTAGTGACTCGCCCAACGACTGAAAGGGGTCGAAAGAAGGGTCAGTCGTAGGACTGACCCGAATGGCGCTTAGTTAAGGCAGCGGTTCGTTGGATTCTCGTGGGGATTCACGCCGAAATTCGTCGAGCATGGCGCTTAGCTAAGCGCCATTCAGGACTGACCTCTTTATGAGCAGCTGAGGGACTTGCCTAGTTCTGGAGTTTTAGCCAGATTTAGCGCCGCAGGCCGAACGCCCATTCGGCACTGCCTCGTTGAGGATAGCTGGAGGTATTTTTAACATGAAAGCCAAACGGTTGCATTTGCTCGCGATTGAGGACGATGAAAACGACGCCTTCTTTTTGGAGCGCGCTTTCCAGGAGGCGGGCGCGCCCGGGCGGGTTATCGTGCTCTCGTCCGGGCGGCAGGCCATCGAGTACTTTAAGGGCGAAGGCGAATTCGCCGACCGGGAGAAGTTTCCTTTCCCCACCTTAATCATCACAGATTTGAAGATGAACGGTGGCGATGGCTTTGATGTGCTGCAGCATCTCAAGACGCACCCGCTCAGCCGCGTGATTCCCGTGGTGGTGATGTCCGGCTCCAACGATGAGGACGACATCAAGCGCGTCTATGCTGGGGGGGCGAGTTGCTACCTGCTGAAGCCCGCAGACGTGCGGCAACTCACCGCGTTGATGAAACTCTTGCTCGATTTCTGGCAAACCTGCGAAGTGCCGCGGGTGGATGTGAATGGCAAACAGTTGCCGACCGATTCGGAGGGAAAATTGGGCGAGCGCTTCGGTCCGATTTGAAAAAGAGGGATGCGATGCAAACTACCGGGGGGAAAGGAGAGTGTGCGAATCGAAAACGGCCATAGCCCAACGGCGTTAAAGGCGGCGGACTCGGTCATCCGCCCCGTCGCGCAATGGACGGCGCGCGGTTTGTCGGCCATCGCCTTCGTCGTTGGCGCCGTGGCCATGGCGGGTTGGATTTTCGATCAACCGCATTGGCGAAGCTTCCTCGCAAGTGGTTCGGAAATGAAACCGAATGCCGCGTTGTGCCTCATGTTACTGGGCCTCGCCCTCGCACTGAACCGCGGTCTGCTCGCTGCCGCCGCGCAGTCGCAGGAGAATCATTACGGCCTCTACCTCATCCGGCTCGCGGCCTTCCTCACCATCCTGGCCGCCATCGCGGACAAGAATCTGCGCCGGAACCCGCGACCGGACGAAGGCACCCACTGAGCATGGAACAAGTCATCAACATCCTGATCGTAGACGACGAGCCGAAAAACCTCACGGTGCTCGAAAGCATCCTGGACGACCCCGGCTACCGGCTGGTGCGGGCGGCCTCGGCCGAGCAGGCGCTGCTCACGCTCGTCGTCGAAGAATTCGCCCTCCTCATCCTGGACATCGGCATGCCCGGGATGACCGGCTCCGAGCTGGCCCAGATAATCAAGGAGCGCAAGAAAACCGCGCGGGTGCCGATCATTTTCCTCACCGCCTACTACAACGAAGACCAGCACGTGCTCGCCGGCTACGAGACCGGCGCGGTGGACTACCTGCACAAGCCGGTGAACCCGGCCGTCCTCCGCTCCAAAGTCGCCATCTTCGCCGAGCTGCACCGCAAGAACGGCGAGAGCGTGATGGCCCACCGCGCGCTGCTCGCCGAAGTGACCGAGCGCCGCCGGGCCGAGGAACAACTGCGCGAACTCAATGACACTCTGGAACAGCGCGTGGCGGACCGCACGAAAGCCCTGCGCGAGAGCGAGGAACGTTTCCGCACCGTCGTCAACCAGGCCAGCACCGGCGTGGTGCAGTCGGACGCGACGGGCCGCATGACGCTGGTCAACCAGCGCATGTGCGAGATGGTCGGCTACAGCGAAGCCGAATTGCTGCAAATGAACATCGAGGACCTCGCCGACCCGGACCTTCTCCCGCAAATGCAGGAAGCCGTGCGCCGCCTGGTCGAGGGCGGGCCGGATTTCATCATCGAGACGCGTTTGCGCCGCAAGGACGGTTCACTCCTGTGGGCCAGCAGGAATATCAACGCCCTCCGCAGTCCTGCCGGTGAATATCTTGGGAGGGTCGGGGTGGTGCTCGATATCACCGAGCGCAAGCAGGCGGAGGAAGCGGGTGCCCGCCTCGCGGCCATCGTCGAGTCGTCGGAGGATGCCATCATCAGCAAGGGCCTCGACGGAGTCATCACCAGTTGGAATCGCGGCGCGGAACGGCTCTTTGGCTACACCGCACAGGAAGCGATTGGCCAGCCCGTCCTGATGATCATACCCACCGATCTGGAAAGTGAAGAGCCGGTCATTATGGAGCGCATCCGCAAGGGAGAGACCATCGGCCATTATGAAACGCTTCGCTGCGGGAAAAACCGCACGCCGGTGGAGGTCTCGCTCACCGTTTCTCCCATCAAAGACACGGCGGGAAAAATTATTGGCGCATCGAAAATTGCCCGCGACATCACCGTGCGCAAGCGAACGGATGAAGCCTTGCAGCGGACCGAACAAGAACTGCGGGACTTCGTGGAGAACGCCACCGTGGGCATGCACTGGGTCGGAGCGGATGGAATCATACTCTGGGCCAATCGCACCGAACTGCAACTGCTCGGTTACTCCCGTGAGGAATACATCGGGCATCACATCGCTGAATTTCACGCGGACGAGCCGGTCATCCAGGACATTCTTGGGCGGCTGACGCGAGACGAGACGCTCGGCGATTACGAAGCGCGGCTGCGTTGCAAAGATGGTTCGATCCGGGACGTGCTCATCAATTCCAACGTGCTGCGGGAGAATGGAAAGTTCGTCCACACCCGCTGCTTCACGCGCGACATCACCGAGCGCAAGCGGGCGGAAGAAGCCCTGCGGGAAAGCGAAAACCGCAAGTCGGCCATCCTCGACTCCGCGCTCGACGCCATCATCACGATGGACCACCAGGGGAAAGTGGTGGACTTCAACCCGGCGGCGGAAAGCACGTTCGGCATTCGCCCCGAGGAAATCATCGGCCAGTTGCTGGCGGAAAAAATCATCCCGGAGCGCCTGCGCCTGCGGCATTACCAAGGGCTGGCGCATTACCTGGCGACCGGGGAAGGCCCGGTGCTGAGAAAGCGGATCGAAGTGCCCGCGCTGCACGCGGACGGGCACGAGTTCCCCGCGGAGCTGTCCGTCAACCGCATCGCCGGAATCGAACCGCCGATGTTCACGGCGACTTTGCGCGACATCACCGATCGCAAGCGGGCGCAGGAAGCATTGCGCGAGAGCCAGGCCGCACTGGAGTTCACTCTCGAAGCCGCGCAGATCGGCGATTGGGATCTGGACTTGATCCACGACACGTCGCGCCGTTCCCTGCGCCACGACCAATGCTTGGGCTACAACGAACCGATCCCTGAGAAAGATTGGGGCTTCGAGGTTTTCATCCAGCATGTGCATCCCGAGGATCGCGCGCGCGTCGAGCGGGATTTTCGCGAGGCGGTGAGCGAGTTGAAGGACTGGCAATTCGAGTGCCGGGTGGTCTGGCCGGACGAAAGTGTGCACTGGATTGCCGTGCACGGGAGCATTTACCACGCGGAGGATGGCAAGCCCGTGCGGATGCTCGGCATCATCTCGAACATCACCGAGCGCAAGCAGGCGGAGGAAGCATTGCTCGAATCCAGGCAGCGCACTACCAACATCGTTGAAAGCATCACTGACGCGTTTACCACCTTGGACAAGGAGTGGCGCTACACTTTCCTGAATCAAAGAGCGGAAGAAATTCTGCTCCCGCTGCAAAAATCGCGCGAAAATCTTCTCGGCAAAAGTCTTTGGGAGGAATTTCCCGACCTCACCGGCACAGTGGTCGAGGAAAACTATCGCCGCTGCATGGCCGAGCAGGTCCCGGTGGAGTTTGAATTATTTTATCCACCGCTCGACGGATGGTTTGAAGTCCGCGCCTATCCCTCCAAAGACGGCATCTCCTCTTATTTTCAAGACATCACGGAGCGCAAGAAGGGGGAGGAGACGCTGCGCGCCACGATCGACTCCGCCTTGGATTGCATCATTACGATCGATGAAAGCGACACGATCATCGAATTTAATCCTGCGGCCGAGCAGACCTTCGGCTGGTCGCGCGCGGACGCGATCGGCCGGACGCTCTCCGAGACGATCATTCCGCCGCGCTCCCGGGCGGGCCACAGGCATGGGATGGCAAGATTGGTCGCGGACGGCCAGCCGCGGCTGATCGGGAAGCGGATCGAAATCACAGCCATGCGTGAGGGAGGCGCGGAATTTCCGATCGAGTTGACCGTCGTCCAAATCGGAACCGGGCGTCCCGCGCTGTTCACCGCTTTTATCCGCGATATCACGGAGCGGAACGAAACGCAGATCGCGCTGCGGAAAGAACGGGAGTTCCTCGCGGCCGTGGTTGACAACGTTTCTGACGGCATTGTTTCCTGCGACGCGAATGGCGTGATCGCGCTCTTCAACGCGGCCACGCGCGAGTTCCATGGGCTCCCCGCCGAACCAATCGCGGCTGATGAGTGGGCAGAGTATTTCGACCTCTATCTGCCGGACGGCAAGACCTTGATGCGCAAGGAGCAGATCCCGCTCTTTCGTGCGCTCGAGGAGGGTTTCGTCCAAAACGCG
>JBBQEG010000345.1:0-5855 GCA_038320495.1 Opitutales bacterium
TGGACATGGATCGCCATCGGGTGGACAAAGTCCTGCTGATGAAAACCTCGGTACAATCGCCGGTGGAAACGTAACTGGGAAATGAAGGCAGGGCTTGTTAACAGAAGGGGAGCTTCCGGCATGGTTGATCGATCGATCGGCGCGCATTGAGATGATTCAGGAAGCGGAGCCTCACGAATGAAAACACTGCTAGCCTTCGTTCTCTTTACCGGTTTGGTAATCTCGGGTCGGACGGCGCCGGTGGAGGCAACGGCATCCGCTCCGGAGTCTTTGCGCGTGCTTGTGCCCAATGGCGGTTGGTGCTGGTTTCAAGACGAACGCGCGATTCTGGTGGGCGACACGGTCGTGTTTGGGTCGGTGAAGTCCCCCTCGGGCGATATCGATGCGCATGCGTGGAATCCGGTCACGGGCACGGTGCGGACCTTCACGCTCGCGCCGCAGCACGAGTCTGATGATCACAACGTGCCCGCCTTTCTCGCGCTGCCCGACGGTCGAATCCTCGCGAGCTGGGGCAATCATGGCAGAGTGCAGCCGAAGGAAAACAACCAGCGGCTTTGGTGGCGGCGTACCGTCCGGCCCGGCGATATCACCGAGTGGGAGCCAACGTCGTCGCTGCCGCATTCCGACGGCGTCACCTACACCAATCTCTACCGCCTCTCCGCGGAGAACGGTCGCATCTACAATTTCAGTCGGTCGATCGCTTTTAATCCGAACTACACGGTGTCCGAAGATGACGGGCAGACCTTTCGCTATGGCGGACGGCTGCTCTCGTGGCGACAACCGGCGAAGCACGATCCGAAGTCGACCCGCGCCACCGGAGGCGGGCGGCCCTATGTGAAGTATGCTTCCAATGATCGCGACACTCTCCACATGTTGACGACCGAGGATCACCCCGGGGCGTATCATAATAGTATTTATCACGGATTCGTCCGCGGCGGATCCGTGTTCACAAGCGATGGTAAGGCCGTGGCCCCGCTCAGCCGCACTCAAGATACTTTAATTCAACCGACCGATCTTACCTTGGTCTATCGAGGCGACGCCGATCACGTCGCTTGGACGGTTGACCTCCATCTCGATGCGAATGAACGACCGGTTGCGGTTTTCTCCGTGCAGCACAACGGCTCGGCGGTGCAGGATCAGCGCACCGCCACTGGTATGGACCTGCGTTACTATTACGCGCGGCATGACGGCACGGGTTGGCACGTGCATCCGCTGGCTTATGCAGGCACGGAACTGTACGCCGCGGAGAGTGATTACTCGGGCTTGGTCGCGATTGTACCACACCAGCCGGAGCGGGTTTTTATTTCCACGAATTCGGATCCGGTATCGGGTCGTCCGCTCGTGAGTGCGACTGACGGACGGCGGCACTACGAAATTTTCTCGGGCCTGACGACCGATGGAGGGGCCACGTGGACCTGGACGGAGGTGACGCGCAATTCCAAGGCCGACAATCTCCGTCCGATCGTGCCGATCGGGGATCGCCTGGGCACGGTTGTTCTGTGGTTGCGCGGGACAATTCGTACGTTTCGCGACTATGACTTTGAAATCGTCGGCTACGTCGCACCGAACTGAGCGGCAGACGCGCGTTGCTAACTTACGCGCTCCGCGACGGAACGACGTCGGTGGGGGGGGCAAAAAAATCCCCGGCACCTACACTAAGGCGCCGGGGAATGGGTTAACGATTTCGTATTAAACGGTGCAGAAACGCCTCACCTCGCGATCGCGGGTTTAAGGCACTTCGTAGATCTCGACGAGCGCTTCGCCGGTGGCGGTGCCTGTAGCCGCCGTAATCTGCATCGTGTAGCTGCCGGGATCGAGCAAAGCCAAGGTCGAGGCATCAGCGGAGCCGCCGTCCAGGGCGAAGGCACCGACAAACTCACGGGCCTGCAGCATTTCAGTCACGAAGTCGGCCGAACTCCAATCATTGTTGGCGAGAACGGAGCGTTGGTTTCCATCGAAGATCTCCAGTTGGGGATCGGCGATTCGATTCGTTACTCCGAAGGCGGCGAGCTGGGGACCGATTCCACGCGTCAGCAGCGTGCGTTTGCCTTGGCCGGCAATATTGAGGCCGAGGATGAGCGTGCTGTCGCCGGAGCCGGTGGGACCGCGGACCGCAACATTGGTGAACTTGCTCGCGCCCGTGACGTTTCCGGCGTCGTAAACTTCGAAGAGCACGATCCCGCCCTGACCGTCATTGCTGAACGTGTGGATGGTGTAGCCGCGACCGGCATCGAGTTCGATGACCAACGCGGCGTCGCGACTATTGCCGGGAAGGCCGAAGGCGCCGACCGCGTTAAACACGGGTGCGATGGCGCTGCTGTAGTCGTTGTTTTCAGCGATTTTCGTGCTGCCGTCGTAGACCTCGAACTTGGGATCGGACATGGTACCGCCGACCCCGAAGGCCGCGAGGCCCGGACCGATGGCGCGGATCAAGACCCGTTTCTTCCCGGTGCCGGAGATGAAGAAAGACGGTATGACCTTGTCGCTTCCACCAATTGCGATTCGCCCAGACAGGTTGTTGAGACGCGAGGCATCGGAATTGAGGGTGACCGTCGACGTGCTGGACGTAACAGTGGAGCCGCCGGCCGTGACCCGAACGCTATATTGACCGACATCGGTCACATTGACGTTCTGTCGGAGGAGGATGGGACCGTTTTCGCCGGTGAGGGTGACGCCATTCCGCAACCACTGGTAGCTGAGCGTGGAACCCATCGCAGACGCGGCGAGAGCGAACGTGCCTCCTGGAGCGACGACCTTGTCGAACGGTTGGAGGACGATCTGCGGGGCAGTGACGCTGGCCGGGACGGAAAGGCTGCCGGCGTTAAACGTCTGCGTGCCGCCGGGGCTCGTAACGCGTACCGTGTAGGCGCCCGCGTTGGCGGATGAAACGGTATTGAGGACATAAGGATTACTTGTCGCCCCATTGATCGCCACGCCGTTCAGGAACCATTGAAAGGCAAAGGGACCGGTGCCGGTGATCGTGATCGGCAGAACAAAGCGGCTGCCCGGAATGATGCTGAGCACCGGCGGTTGGAATCCGACCGGGAGAACAGGCAATGTCGCCCCCGAGCCGGTGAACGACGTCCCGGCGGATCCGGCAAACGAGAAGCTCCCACCCCAGTTGCCCCAAGAGGAACTCATGACGCCATTGCGGGAGGTTGCAGGATAGCTGCTCTGCCCGGGCAGGATGGAGACCGTGAGTGTCTTGGTTTCGCCGACGGCGATGACGCCCGCATGAACCGCGGCGCGACCGACACTCGAATCATCGGTATAGACATCAGTGCCCCAGATGCCGCCGGCATTCGTGCCGGTAACGGAGAGCTGGAATGATTGCCCGACCCGGCTGCGGTAGCCGGTCAGGCTGAAAGGCGCGGCGATAACATCCGTTGGAAGGGTGGCGGCGATGCTCACCCCTGCCGCCGCAGTTCCGACAGACTCTCCGCTGGCAATCGAAGCGATTTCAGTTCCGGTGAGGGCGCGATTGTAGACGCGGACCTCGTCGAGATCACCTGCGAAGAGGTCCAAGTTGTTGTCGCTTCCGGCGAGCATGATCATTGCCGTCGAAAAGGTGCCTAACGCACGACGACCGGTCGTGGTGGTGGATAGGCTGCCGTTGATATAAATTCGAGTGGTCGAGCCGTCATGCGTGACGGCCACGTGGGTCCAGTTGCCCGCGGCTGTGCCCGTCGTGACGGCGTTGGCGGCGGAGTAAGCTGGTGGATATGAACCGTTGCCGTCTTGGAGGAAGCCCACGCGGCGGGCCGCGGTCGTGCCACCGTCGAGGTAAGCCCCGTAATAGTGAGAAGAGCTCCCGGCCGGGCCGACGGCAAGGAGACGAGGGCTCCAATTTCCGGCACCGGTTGGCCTGACAAACAGGGCGAGGGTCGAGGCGGAAGTGGAGAAGGAGCTGTTAGCCAAGGCCCGGAGACGAACCTGATTTGTCCGCAAAGCGCTTCCGGTGTTGGCGCGAGCGCCGGTCGTGGTCGAAACCGTTCCGCCGACCGTGCTGAGGGCGAAGCCGCGGCCTGAGTCGTCGCGCAGGAGATTACTGGCGTCATTGAAAGAATAATACGCGAGCAGTTCGCCGCCTGAACCACCGCCGACTCCACCTCCGCCTCCTGAACCGCCACCGGGGGCCGCTTGGAAGGACGTGCTCGGCAGCAGGCGAAACTGAGTGGTGCCATTGGCCAGGAGGTCACCGTAGGCGGAAGTGATTCCGCCGTTGGCGATGGTGGCGCTGCGAATGCCGAGTGTGCTCAAACTGGTTCCGCCCGTGATCGTGACCGCACCCGCGGCGGACACCGTCCCGCTGAGGCCCCCGGAACTGAGGCTGAACGTACCGTCGGCCGCGACGGTCGCCAGATAAGCGCCGACGGATGCTTCAATGGTCGTTAGACCAGGGACATTAACGCGATTTCCAATCAGGCCTATATAGGTCCCGGCGTACTGGGCCTGAGCGAACGCTGAACCCGTACCGAGGAGGAAGGAAAAGGCGAGCAGTACGCCACGACGGAACGGATGTGGGATTAGTTTAGTAAGGAGCATTAGTTGATGATGGAAGAGTGAGTTAGCGTCTTGGGTGGCCTGCTGATGTCGAGCATTGAACCCCTGCTTGGGGATGGAGTAATACGGAGTGGGAAAGCGGCCGCATACGGGTAGGTACGGACTCATTGTAGGAACGATGGGATGGACGACTCTGCGCTCTTCCGAACGGGGGGCTCGATCCTCAACGTAGCTTGAAACTATCCTTCGAGTGCACCAAACGGGAGGGCCCTTTGTGATGACGCGTTGTTTTCTGCCCCCGCCGGAATGCTGTGAATCGCTGCCCGGTATCGTGGCGCGGTTCGGTGGCGCGCTCAAAATCCAATCCCCGGCTACGACGATGGAGTACGCGCTGCCGGCACATGCGACCGACGAGGTGCGGACATTTTGGCAGCCGGAGACGACCGCATATATCGCTCCCGAATTTATCGCGCGCCTGCCCCGCGGGCGGGTGTTTGGCGCTGGCAGCGTGCTCGCGCCGGACGGCAAAAGTCTGGCTCGCGAGGTGTCGCTGGATTTCGGCAAACCCGTCGCGGAGCACTGGCTGCTCACCTACGGCAAAATCCCGCCGCCGCAGTTTGTCAGCGGGTCAACTGCCGTGATCGCGACGACCCTGGGCTCGGGCTACGGCCATTGGTTGCTCGACGAACTGCCGCGGTTACTCGCGCTCCCGCGCGAGGCGGCGGATTCGCTGATTGCTCACGCAACGCAGCCCTTCAGTCGTGTCGCGCTCGAGCACCGCGGGTGGACCGGCGGAGCGGTGCTAGCGGCTGGGCGTGGCACTCATTTTCAATGCGAAGAGCTGGTCGTACCAAGTATGGTCGGAACGGTGGTTCAGCCGGCGCGGCAGGCGCTGGATCGGATTGGGGAGTTTGCCTCGGTCTTTCACGCGAACGAGTCCGCTTTCGGGGAACGGATCTATCTGACGCGCGAACGAGCGCGGCGGCGGAGGGTGACCAACGAGCCGGAGTTATGGGCGGAGCTGGAGAAGTCCGGGTTCGTGAAAGTGCGCTTGGAAGAGCTCACTTGGCCGGAGCAGATCAACGCGTTTCTGCATGCGAAAGTTGTTGTGGCACCGCACGGAGCTGGACTGGCGAATCTCGTGTTTTGTCAGCCTGGCACGCGGGTGGTGGAGCTCTTCAATCGCTCTTATTTGCACGGCTGTTTTTGGAAACTCGCGGCTCTGCAGCAGCTCGACTATCGGCCGATCGTCCCTCCCGCCGACGAACCGTTGGGGCAGGCGATGAGCTGTAACCGGCTCGACGTCGAAGCGGATATTCGGCAGGTGCGGGCGGCGCTGAGCGCGGGGTGAG
>JBBQEG010000346.1:0-5852 GCA_038320495.1 Opitutales bacterium
CGTTTCGAAGCGGTTCACGCGGAAGCTGAGCTTGTCGTCAAAGAAGGAGACGTTGAAACCATATTCCTGCGTCTCGCCGGTCGGCGGCGGAATGTCCTCGACCAACGCCGTGATGCGGCCACCGGTGGGGGTGAAATTGGAGGATTGGTTGTAGAAAACACTGAAGTCCGTGCCACGCGGCAAGCGGATGAGCTTATGCGGCCAGCGCACCACACCGCTGTAGCTGATCACCTCGCCGGCAACCGTCGGCGGAGGGGTGCCCGGCAAGGCGAAGTCGCTCAGCGCATAGCGATTCCTGGCAGGATTATCCGCGTAGTTAATCGCCTGCCGATACAGGTAATCTTCGTCGCGGCGCCAGCCCACGGTAGTGACAATCAGGTCGTCGGCCCAGTAGCTGTGCAAGACCACTGCCTGCGACTTGATCACTTCGCGGGTCACCGTGCCGTTACCCAGCACGTCCTGGATGGTGGTCGGCGCCGTGGTGATGGTGCCTTGGGTGGCTGACCCGGCCGGGGCGGCGAAATACGTGGTGTTGGTCACCAGGCCCGGTGCCACCGGCTGGATCTTGACTGCCTGCAGCTTCAGGTCCGATCCGTCGAGGATGGAATTGCCCAGGTAAACCAAGGCGGCCGGGCGGCGGCTGAAGCCGTTGGGGCTGCCGCTGATCCCGTCCGCCACGACGCCGAAGAGCGCAGGACGGTTATTGTAATTCAGCTGGTTGACCGCGTAACCCTCGTAAAGGCCGGTCAGGGTGTGACGGCCCAACCAACGACCAAGGACCGGGAACACATCCTTGGTGTCATAACGAAGGAAAGCCGTGACACGCTTGTTCTCACGCTCGGATTCATAAAAATTGCGCTGCGAACCGACCGCACCGTTCGTGTAGGGCCGGCCGACATTCGGATTCGGCGTGCCGTCGGGCAGCGTGACATTCGGATCGATGCGAATGTGATTTCCGTTAGCCGCCGAGAAGAACATGTTGGAAGCAAACCGGTCGAATTTCTCGCTACTATAAGCGAGCTCGATACCCACCCGATCCTGGCCGACGTTGTCGCGCCAGAAGGATTGCTCAAGCGCGACGGAATAGGTCGTGAAGTCATCCCCTTGGAACGAGGTTTCGTCGATCATCTGCTTGTTGAAGGCAAAGGCGGAATAATCTGTGAAGCCCTGCATCTTCAGGCCGACCGGCCGCACGCCGCCGGGGAAGGCGGACGCAGGCAAGGCAGGCTCGCCAATATTCACCGTCTCGTAGAACTGGTTGCCGTCGGCCGCCAGATCGCGGTTGATGGACGGTTCGAACAACTGGTTGCGGACCCTGTCCGCCAGCAAGCTGTTGGGGCCGGTGATATTGGTGCCAGCAATATTGCTGCGGAAGGAATTGCTGCTGGGCGTGATAGAACCCGGGGCATAGGGAATGACAATGGTGCTGAAGAGCTGGCCCTGACCGAGCCCCACCGGCAGGCGGGCAAAGCCCGCCGATTGGGTGGACGCCAAGGGGTTGCGGGCGGGGTCATCGTAAAACGTCCAGTCGTAGCTGGGGCGGCCAGCTGCCTGCCATAACTCGTTGATGCTATTGAAGGGCAGCACCGTGATCGGGCGGTTGGCGCGGGTGCGACCGTCCTCAATATTGGCGCGCAGGGTCGTCGAGCGGAAAGGCCGCAGCGTCATCGTGGCGAAGACGCGCTTTTTGTCTTCGTAGGCAGGGTTCTGATCGTAATTTTCGCGATCATCCAAGGCGGCCAGACGCAGGGCTAGCTTGCCCCGAATAACCACTTGGTTGGTGTCAATGCTCGCCCGGTGGCTGGAATTGTCGCCGTAACGATACTCCACCTTGGTCGAGGCTTTCGACAAGTTGGCTTGGATGAGGGTCGTGTCCACGACGCCGGCCGGGCTTCCAATACCGAAGAGAATGGCATTCGCGCCACGATTCACCGTGATCGCACTGGTGTTGTAGCTGTCGATCGCGATGGCGGAAATGAAGAAATTTCGCGTGAACTCCGGTCTAGCCAGGCCGCGGGTGCGGGCCCCGCTTTGCGGATTGTTGCGCGGGCCGTCGCCGACGATCTGCGGCTCGGAAATGCTGGCCCCGGTACCGGAATAGTTACCCTGCGAGCCGCTGGCCTCCATGCCGGTCGCGAAGACGAGCAGATCGCTCGCATTAGTTGCACCGATATCGGCCAAAAAGTCCTTCGTGTAAACCGAGATGGAGGCGCCAATGTCCTTGAGCGGCGTCGCCAAGCGCGAACCGGCCAACGTGCTGGTGGCTTGGTAACCGGTGTCGCTTTCCGCATTCACCACGAACGGACTGAGCTCAATCGCCTGTTCCTGTTGTTTGACCGCGGCCGGGGCAGACGGCGCGGGATTGGTCGTTTGGGCCGGGAGTGTCGCCGCCCAAGCGGCAACCAAACCGGCCACGGGCAGACGGAGTCGCCGTAAAACCGAGACAAGACGGGGTTGGGTTTGCATTTTCTATGTGTTTATCAGGGGTTGCGGCGTTTAGGTAGGCCACCGCAGCGGGATCAAACTCGGATACCGCAGTTCTGGATACAGTCATACAGGTATTGACAGGTCAAGGGAAAAGACGGCGCGTTAATTGCCATTCATGGAGGGGTGAAAAAAAAGGGCGGCCCCACCCAGGCAAAGTAAGGCCGCCCCTCCGCCGGCTCACCAACCGTGCGCAAGGGCGATCAGCGCCAAGGTGACGGTGATCGCTCCACCGATTCGGGTGGCAATCTGGGCAAAGGGCATCATCTGCATGATTCCGGCTGCGGCCACTTGGCCGATATCAACGGCCGACAGGGCCGCGGCTTCCTCCGCCTTGCCGGCGGGTTCGTCGGTCGCCCCGGGCTGCAAACGGCCTTCCCCCGTCAGATGAGGGTACCGCTTGCCCATCGTGTTTAATAATCCGGCCAAGGCGACCGCGGTCAGGCTGCCGATCATCACCGGTGGAATCACCCGGGCAAACTCCGTTCCTTGGGCGGAGTTCATGATTTCCGAATAACCGATCGACAACGGGATCGCCCCCTCCCCGATCCCGCCAGCCATGATCGGCACCACTATATAGTAAAAGGTGTCCTTGGCTCCCAAGCCCAGCAAGGCCCCGACCGACGTGCCCACCACGGCGGCCACCACCGAGCCTGCCGCCAGCGGCACAAAAATCTTAACAAATCCTTGGATCAACACGGTACGATCCATGCTCATAATGCTGCCTACCGTGATCAGTGCGATGAACAGATAAAGCACCTTGGTCGAGTGGGCGAAGTTGGCCACGTAGGTCACCAACTGCATTGGCAGGAGACCGTAATGCGCCAGGCACGCCGGCACGAATGTCGTGAATATGATTGCTCCACCAATATGCTTCACCACCGGAATGCGTTTGCCGATTTCGGCACAGAAACAACCCCCGACTGCCAGCACGCAAATGGCGACATTGATCTCCGAAGGAAGTTTCCCCTGCGCCATAAAGGCTCCGATCACCCCCACCAGCATCACAAAAACCGGCAACGGGATGATGCCGATCCGCCGGTCCATCAGACGCCACCAGCCGTGCGGCCAGAATTTCTCGGAACGATCAGGCGGCCGATTGACGGGGCTGAGCGGGGGCATAGACAAAGGTGGGGAGGTTGACCGAGAATCGTCTTGATATAAGCCCGTATACCTGTATACATTCATCCCCATGTCCAGCTTGCTATTCCCTTCCTTTAATTTTCAGGCCTTTCATGGAACTTGAATCCAGTTTGATCGCCATTGGACGCCAGGTTTTGGAACGCCAGCTGGCGTGGGGGACGTCGGGCAATCTCAGCGCGCGCGTCGATGCGGACACGATGCTCGTATCGGCTTCGGGCACGGCGCTCGGCGCGATGCAGCCGGGCGATTTCGTGACGGTGCGGGTGAGCGATGGGCACTGGGAGGGAGCGCGCAAGCCATCGAAGGAGGTGCCGATGCACCGCGGCATCTACCAGCAGCGGCCGGACGCGGCGGCGGTGTTGCACTCGTCGCCGCACTACACGACGCTGCTCGCGTGCAGCGAGGAGTCGATCCCCTCGGAGTTGTTTATCGAGACGATGTTTTACCTCGAGCGGGTGGCGTGGGTGGACTACGCGCACCCGGGCTCGGCGGAGCTGGGCGAGAGTGTGAAGGCGGCGGCGGCGGGAGCCGAGGTGATCATGATGCGGAATCACGGGGTGATCCTGTTCGACAAATCGTCCGAGGAGGCGCTGCTCCGGCTGCAAGTGCTGGAGATGACGTGTCGGATGATCGTCGAGGCAAAGGCGGCGGGCATCGCGTTGAAGAAAATTCCTGCGCCGGTCGTGCGCGAGTTTTTGAACAGTGGGCGCTACAAACCGCGGCAGCCTTGCCACTCGCCCGCAAAACCCTGAAGGTTGCCTAACCCATGATTTCCACGCCCTCGCCTGCCGCTCCGCCAAATCTCAATGCGGGCATCAACGAGCTGAAAAACGTCGCGCAGTTCATCGCGCAGAAGATCGAGGAGATGATCCTCGTCGGCACGCTGGCTCCCGGGCAGCACTTGGTGCAGACGGACATCGCGACGCAGTTCGGTGTGTCACGGCTCCCGGTGCGCGATGCGCTGAAGATTTTGGAGAAGCGCGAGTTGGCGGTGACCCAGCCGCGGCGCGGGGTGATCGTGCGTCCGCTGAATCTGCGCGAAGTGCGCGATCTCTACGAACTGCGCCGACTGCTGGAAGGCCATGCGTTTTCGCGCTCGGTGAAAAATTTCGATGACGCGGACATTGCCGAAACCGAAGCGATCCTGAAGCGCCAGGAGAGTCTCACGATGGGCGAGTTCGTTCAGATTCTGGATCTCGACGAGCGCTTCCACATCAAGCTGTGCTCGCGCTGCGACAACGAGGAGATCAAGGCGAATCTCGCGAAAATATGGAGCCGGATCCGCGTGTTGCGTTCGCTGGAGCGAGACTGGGAGGACTGGAACAAGAACTCCGCCAAGAGCCACCGGGGCATCCTGGCCGCAATCAAGGCGGAAGATTACAGGAAAGCTCGTCAACTGCTCGAGGACGGCATCGATCGCGCGGAGACGCAGATCACGGCGACCGTGACACGGCTCATGAAAGCGCCTCATGCAAAGTCCGAGGCATAATCGCCGCCGTTTGCGGTAGAAAATCATGACTTCGCATTCCGCTCCGTTGCGCGGGCTGTTCTGCGGCGCCGGACACTTCGCGAGGATTCAGCTCGAGGCGTGGCGCGCGGTGCCCGGGGCGCGAATTGTGGCCCTTTACAATCGCACCCTTGATCGCGCGAAAGCGGTCCAGGCGGAATTCGCCCTTGAAGCGGCGGGGGATGATTTCGAGATGTTGCTCGAAAACACGCGTCCGGATTTCGTCGATATCTGCACCTCGGTCGAAACGCATCTCCCGCTGGCCCGGGTCGCCGCAGCGCGCGGGTTGCCGATCTTGTGTCAGAAGCCGCTGGCGCCGCACATCGAGAAAGCGGAGGAACTCGTCGCCGCGTGCGAAGCGCACGCCGTGCGGCTGATGGCGAACGACAACTGGCGGTGGCAGGGTTGGTATCGGGAGCTGAAGGGCCTGATCGATGCGGGCGCCATCGGGGTGCCGCACCATGCGCGCTTCGTGCTCCGGTCGGGCGACGGGGCGGGCGATGCGCCTTATCCCCTCCAGCCGTTCTTTCGCGATATGGAACGTTTTTTGATCCTGGAGGTGGGTGGTCATTATTTTGACACGATGAGCTTTCTCCTCGGTCCCATCGTGTCGCTGCACGCCACGCTCCGCCGGCGCAATCCCCGCATCCGCGGGGAGGACGCCGCGCTGATTACCCTGGAATTCGCAAACGGTGTGACCGCGGTCTTCGACGCCGAC
>JBBQEG010000347.1:0-5850 GCA_038320495.1 Opitutales bacterium
TGCCAGTGTCGTGTGTGGTGTGCTGGAGCACTATGTCGACCGTGATCTGCGCCCCAAGCTCCTTCATGCCGCCGGGCCGTTGCTGCTACGCGAAGACTTGGGAATCGATTCTCTAAGTATGATGGAAGCATTAATGATCGCAGAAGACGTCCTTTGCCTCCCCATGAGCACCGAGAGCCTGACTGAATTAAGGACCGTGGATGACGTGCAAAATTTCATCGCGAGCAAAATTCCGACGTCCGGGAATGCACCCTCTGGGGCGCAGACATAAACCGCGAAACGAGCCAGAATGCTGCGACATGAGCTGCAAAACAGATCCATCCGGGTTCCTCAAACCCAGTGAGTTTGGTGGCGAACCACGGCGTTTTGTGGGGTTTAATTCACGCACGTTGCAATAAATTGGGGAATTTTCCCCTCGGTGAGGCACTGCTTTTTTCGCACCAAGTTGCATAAACAACCTATCTAAGGCCACATAGATGGATTTATCCCCTTGGCACACGATATGCGAACCGAATCCTTGCCATGCAGACCCCATTCCCTGACTCCACACCCCCCGCAACCTTCTTTAGCCGTGAACGGCGCCGGCAGCGAATCCTGAGATTTGTCGAAGCGTTTGAGCGCCGCCCGTGGCGCTGTTCGCCGGAAGTTCCCTTCCGCTTTCCCTTCGCCAAAAACGAGGTGAAGGAAGCGGGCTGTTCTGCGGTGCAGGTCCGGCCTTAAGTTGGCGTAATCGCCGATTGCGAGGTGGCGCCGGTTCAGCAGCGCGCCACCTTTCCATTCCTGTTCACGGACTGCCACCCGTGACAACATTCACGACCTGGCCTTCCGCAATTGCCGTCGCGCGCCTATAGTTCGCGCGAAATCGATCGCCCAATTCACGCGCGAGCCGGACCTCCTCCACCTTGTTCCGGGATCCCAAGCGACGGCGGATTTCGGTCGTGGTGCGAGCATAGTCGACGGCCGACAAGTCATGCAGCACGGCCAAGGCTTGGGATTTCGCCGGTTCTGGCGCCGCAATGATTGCGCGCCACGCTTGCTTCAGTTCGCCGTGGGTATCCTGACACATGATACGCACAATAAAGGCCATCTCCCGGAAGTAGCGCCCGGTCCACGCTTCGCGGTAGATCAGCGGATCGCGTTGTTCAAACGGTGAATCGTTCGGATCGCTGCGATACTCCTTCCATTCGTCATGGGCGTAGAAATCGCGCCGGACGGGTAGCCGGCGCAGCGGGAACCGTTGTGGCCCTCCAGGAGTGCCGGGCTCGAAATTCCAGAGTTTCTGGCCATCCATCGTCAGCACAAACTCCATGAACGCCACCGCCACCGCGCGGTTCGGCGCCCCGCGGAGCAGCCCCATCGGGTCCACCGACGAGACGGATCCTCCGGCCGGCGTCACGTACGCCACGCGTTCCGACTCACCGCGCCGAAGCACGGCCTCGTGCTGCTGCCGCCCGTAGAAATCAATGCAAAGGCCGGCCGCGCAATTTCCCGCGGCCACATCGATCGGTGGTTTCTGCGAGGTGTCGGTAAAGTAGCGCGCATTTGCCCCGATGAGTTGCAGGAGGCGCAAGCCTTCCCGCCAACCTTCGCTGACCGCCTTTGTTTCCAAGTCAGCCCCGCTCAGCTCAGGCGCGGTACGCTCAAGCGCATGCAAACGCTGCTGCATCTTTTGCTGAATGATGTTTTCGAAGGCCTTCGCGACAGAGCCACTTTTCGTCGGATCGGCTAACCCGACTTCACCGACCAGACGCGGGTCAGCGAGATCCGTCCACTGCGTCGGGGTGCTTTCAATGCCGAGGCGCTGATACGAATCCCGATTGTACAAAATGCCATACGAACTCAACACGGTGCCGATCCAGAGTCCGTCAGGGTGGCGGTAGTCTTCGCCGCCAAAGCGACGCGGAATCACCGCATCGGAAAACCACTCCGGGTGTGCTTGCACAATTCCAGAGTCAACGAGCCGTCCTGCTTGCGCCTGCCGGTCCAGGTCATAGGTGCCGCCACCGAAAAACAAATCGATCCCACAACCCACGTCCGATGCGAGAAACGCCGCGCGAGCTTCTTTCACCAACTCGGAAGCATCCGGTGCCAGGCGTGCGGATTGGAAACCGGCCTGCACTGCTGCGCTCCATGGTTTGCGCAGCGTTCGCGTCCAGAAGTTCTCAAAAGCCGCCGTGTACTCGCCTTCCAGAAAACGCGCGATATCGCTCGTGCCGCCCACCATTCGCCAATCGATCGCGACGGTGCGACCGGTGCGCTCCTGATACCACGCCGCGAAGCCACGCCCGAATTCGTAACGAATCGCCTCATTGTGCGGTGTGATGATGACGAGCGTGTCATCCGCGCGCGCGGTCGCCACGCGTTTCGGCCGAAGCGCAAACGGCAGAGCGACGATGGCCACGAGAGTCAGAACAATGACGAGGCGTTTCATCGAAGAGCCGGGGCGGGGCAAAATTCGTGCACAGGCGAACGCACTGTAAACCGTCGCGTCGGTTTAATCGACGAGGGCGACGACGTCGTCCGGCGCCGCGCTCGCAAACACTTCGCCGCGGCTCGATTGATCAAGGAAACGCGGATTCAACTCGATGATCTTCAGATTCAGCGATCCCGCAACGAGCGCATACTGCGCCATCTCGCCGAGATAAATGGCCTCCCCGATCCGTCCGCGTACGGAGTTCACGGCTGCCGGTTCGCGACTCAGGACCCAGCATTCCGGCCGAACGGAAAGCGTGACCTTGGCCCCGGCCGCAGGCTTGGCGGAAGAGTCTCCGAGCACGCCTTTGAACTGCCCGACCGCGGTATCGACGACGACGTCCTGGCCGGTGGCACTCACGAGTGTACCGGGGATAAAATCGGTTTCGCCGATGAAGTCCGCCACGGTTCGGGACGTCGGGCGACGATAGACCTCGCGCGGGCCGCCGACTTGCAGAATGCGTCCGCGATCCAGGATCGCCATGCGATCTGAAATGGACAGCGCCTCCTTCTGGTCATGCGTGACGTAGACGGTCGTGAGTTTGAACTCCTTGCACACGCGTCGAATCTCCGCGCGCATTTCGAGCCGCAGCTTGGCGTCGAGATTCGAGAGCGGCTCATCGAGCAGGAGACAACGCGGACGAATCACCAACGCGCGAGCCAGGGCCACGCGCTGCTGTTGACCGCCGGAAAGTTGATTCGGACGGCGTTCAGCGTACGGACCCATGCGGACGGAATCCAACGCCTCATGAACACGTCGTTTGATTTCCTCGCGTGGCACTTTTCGTTCCTCGAGTCCGAAGGCAACATTCTCGGCCACGGTCATATGGGGCCACAGGGCATAACTCTGGAACATCATCCCGGTGTTTCGCTTGTGCGGCTCGAGGCGCGTGACGTCCTCGTCGCCGAACAGAATTTTGCCCTCTTCTGGAATGTAGAACCCGGCCATGCTCCGGAGCAACGTCGTCTTCCCGCATCCGCTGGGGCCGAGTAGAAAAAACAGTTCACCCGGTTCGATGCGAAGATCGAGTTGCTGCAACGCCGACACGTTTCCGAAGCGTTTCGTCAGTTGCTGGATTTGAATGGAGATCATCCCGGGCGCAGAAGGTGCCGGCAGGCAAGATTTGGCGCGTAGGCGAGTCAAAGGAATTTGACCTCGATTCCAGGGCCACCTTTGACGTGTTGCGCGAACCTTCCCCTGCAAGTCAATGTCGCCGAGCCAGTCGGCTCTCATCACGACTCGCTTCGGCCTCTCTCCCAGGCTGACCTCACTCCTGGGCGCTGGAACAGGTTGCATTCACGCGGCGGTGTGACTGCTTTCCAACGATGTCGTTGTCGAAGAAATCCACGCTCCATCCTGATCTCGCCGAAGTGTTGCTCACGGAAGAGCAGATCAAAGCCCGCGTGAAGACGATCGCCGCCGAGATCAAGCAAGCCATTGGCGAAGGCGAGTTCACGATTGTCGCGTTAATCAATGGCGCGATGATGTTCACGGCCGACTTGATGCGCGAGATTGATAATCCCGTGCGCCTCGACTGCATCCGGGTTTCGAGCTACGGGGCGAAGACCAAGTCGATTGGCACCCCGCAGGTCATTTACAGCCTCACGCTTGATATCGCGCAGCGGGACGTGCTGCTCATCGACGACATTCTCGACACGGGCAAAACCCTGAAGCTGGTGAGCGACCTGATCAACGATTTGAAACCGGCGAGCCTGCGCACCTGCGTCTTACTCGACAAGAAGGCCCGGCGGGAAGTGGACATTGAGGCGGACTTCGTGGGTTTTGAGATCCCGGACAAATTCGTTGTCGGCTACGGACTCGATTTCGCGGAACGATATCGTAATCTTCCAGGCATCGGGGTGCTGAAGCCGGAGAAACAAAAGACGTCATCCTGGGTTTAGAGATTACCGTCCGCGTGATTTCCCGCGAACCGCCGCCGCGTTTCGACGGGCTGTGGGATAGTTTTTGGCCGGCCGCGACGCCGCTTTCAGATAATCACCGCTTTTCAGTGCGTTGATTTGGTCGCGCAAAACGGCAGCCCGCTCGAATTCCAAGCGGCCGGCAGCCTCTTGCATCTCGTCCTCGAGTTCCGCAATCACGGTCGCGACGTCATCACCGCTTTCGGCGACGACGGCCTCTTCGCCGCGTTCGCCGGATCCGTTGTACACATGCAAACTTGCTTGGGCCGAACGCTTGACGCTGCGCGGCGTGATGCCGTGTTCAATATTATAGGCGAGTTGCTTTTCCCGCCGATATTTTACCGCTTCTTGCGTGCGCCGAATCGAGTCCGTGATCTTGTCGGCATAGAAGATCACCCGGCCTTTTTCATGCCGCGCCGCCCGGCCGGCCGTCTGGATGAGCGAGGTTTCGCTCCGCAAAAACCCCTCCTTGTCCGCATCGAGAATCGCCACCAGCGCCACCTCGGGCAGGTCGAGCCCTTCCCGCAGCAGATTGATCCCGACTAATACATCGAAGTTACCCAAACGGAGGTTGCGCAAGATCTCCACGCGTTCGATCGCATCGATGTCCGAGTGCAGATATTCCACCCTCACTTTGGCCTCCCGCAGATAACTCGTCAGATCCTCCGAGAGCCGCTTCGTCAGGGTCGTTACCAATACGCGTTCTCCGGCCGCGGCTGCAGCCTTCGCTTCCCCAATCAAGTTCTCCACCTGTCCCTTGGTGGAACGGATCGTAATCTCCGGATCGAGCAAACCGGTCGGACGCACCAATTGCTCGGCAATCACCGCCGACTTCTTCAACTCGAATTCGGCGGGCGTCGCCGACACATAGATTGTCTGGCCGGTGACGCCTTCGAACTCGGCAAAGTTCTGCGGTCGGTTGTCCAAGGCTGAGGGCAACCGGAACCCGAAATCCACCAGGGTCTGCTTGCGTGAGCGATCGCCGTTATACATTCCGCCAACTTGCGGGACCGTGGCGTGACTCTCGTCGATGATGAGCAGGAGATCCTTGGGGAAAAAGTCGATCAGACAGAAGGGCCGCTCGCCCGGTTGCCGCGCCGTCAAATGGCGCGAGTAGTTCTCGATCCCGTTGCAAAACCCCATCTCCTGCAGCATCTCCAGGTCGTAGTTCGTCCTCATCCGGATGCGCTGCACCTCCAGCAGCAGCCCCTGCTTCTCGAACTCCCCCACCCGCTCGTCCAGCTCCGCCTTTATCCGCGCCACCGCCTGGTCGAGCTTGCCCTTGCTCGTCACGTATTGATTCGCCGGATACAGATCGAATTTATCCAGCGTCCGGATGATCTCCCCCGTCAGCGGGTCGAACTCGCTCAGCGCCTCGATCTCGTCCCCCCAGAACTCCACCCGCAACCCCTGCTCCAGGTAGGCGGGAAGGATGTCCACCACGTCGCCCCTCACCCG
>JBBQEG010000348.1:0-5842 GCA_038320495.1 Opitutales bacterium
AGCCAGATCAAGCGTCCGCTCGCCTCGCTCGCCGACTGGCTTTTTCGCGACAACACGTTTCCTTCCGGATGCTTCCTCATGACCGGCACCGGCGTCGTGCCTCCCGATTCTTTCACCCTCCAGCCGGCGGACGAAATCCGCATCACAATCGAGCCGGTCGGCACTCTTGTTAACCACGTCCTTTGACCATGAATCTCCAAGGCCTCAGTTTAATCGCCGGCGCTCCGGGCCGGACCGGCGGCAAGACCTTCCACGCCGTCAATCCCGCGACCAGCGAAAATCTGGAGCCCGCGTTTCACGAAGCGGACTCCACCGCCGTCGAAGCCGCGTTGGCGGGGGCGGTCGAAGCGTTTGCCGACTATCGGACACGCAGCCCAAGCGAGCGTGCCCAGCTTCTGGATACGATCGCGAAGGAGATCGAAGCCCTCGGCGACGAACTGCTCCAGCGCGCAAGTGCGGAAACCGGGCTGCCGATCGGACGCATCACGGGTGAACGCGCGCGGACCTGCGGACAGCTGCGGCTGTTCGCCGAACTCGTGCGGGAAGGCTCCTGGGTTGATGCGCGCATTGATCGCGCCCTGCCCGATCGCCAGCCCCTGCCCCGGCCCGATTTGCGCCGCATGCTGCTCCCGCTCGGACCCGTCGTGGTTTTCGGCTCCAGCAACTTCCCTCTGGCGTTCTCCGTCACCGGCGGCGACACCGCTTCGGCGCTCGCCGCGGGTTGCCCCGTGATCGTGAAGGCCCACCGCGCTCATCCCGGCACCTCCGAGTTGGTCGCCACCGCCGTTAACCGCGCCGTGGCCGCCTGTGGACTTCCAGCGGGACTTTTTTCACTCATTCACGGTGGCGGGGCCACGATCGGAATCGCCCTCGTGAAACACCCGGCAACGACGGCCGTCGGCTTCACCGGCTCGCACACTGCGGGTCGGGCGCTCTTTGATGCTGCGGCATCGCGGCCGCATCCGATCCCGGTGTTCGCCGAGATGAGCAGCCTCAATCCTCTTTTCCTGCTGCCCGCCGCACTGCGCGAACGGGGAACCGCCCTCGCTCAGGGATTGCTCACCTCCTTCACGCTTGGAGTCGGCCAGTTCTGCACGAAGCCCGGTTTGGTTTTTCTGCAGCGCGGTGAAGGAACCGACGCGTTTCTCAAGACCTTCGCCGACGCGGTTGCCGCCGCGCCG
The DNA here is from genome assembly GCA_038320495.1 of Opitutales bacterium. Lineage (GTDB taxonomy): Bacteria > Verrucomicrobiota > Verrucomicrobiia > Opitutales > Opitutaceae > ER46. Next base: position 1,182 of record JBBQEG010000348.1, read on the forward strand.
TGTGGCACGATGCTGACGAGTGGAATTCGCGACGCGTTCCAGCAGAACCGCGATACGGTTCTCGCGGTCGCCGGCGTGCAGCCGCTTGCCCGCGGAACAGCGGCGCCGAACAAAACCAAAACCGAGTCGCAGCCCAGTGTGGCGACGACCACCGCGAAGCATTTTCTCGCGCACCCGGAACTCGCCACGGAAGCGTTCGGGCCGTTCTCGCTCGTGATCATCGCGGAGAATGCGGCGGAAGTCACCGCCTGTGCCGCGGCCCTCGAAGGGCAGCTCACGGCCACCGTGCACGGCACCGCCGCGGAACTCGCCGACCATCGCAGTCTGATGGCGACGTTGGAACTCAAGGTTGGCCGCATCGTCGTGAACAGTTTCCCCACCGGCGTCGAAGTCTCCCCGGCGATGAACCACGGCGGACCGTATCCAGCAACCACGGACGTCCGGTTCACCTCCGTCGGAACCGCGGCGATTTATCGGTTTGCGCGCCCCGTGTGCTATCAGGGTTTGCCGAACGACCTCCTCCCCACCGCACTGCAGAACGCCAACCCGCTCGGTTTACTGCGGCTCGTGGATGGCAAGCCCACGCGTGACGCGTTGTAACCGGCAACGTGATACGCAATGATGCCATCGCACTGGCCTATCGCATTTCCGCACGGCTAAACAAATCCGGAAATTTCACCTCTCTCTTTGTCATTGCGAGCCCGAGGAACGAGGGCGTGGCAATCCAGCTAGAGAGATTAAAGTAGGGCGGGTCTGTGACCCGCTGTCGGCAGGTCACAGACCTGCCCTACGCTTCTCACCCTAACCGATTGGCCGCCCCGCTCCTTCTTCCCCATGGATCCTGTTCTCGATTCCAACGACGAGCGTATCTACGCCCTTCGCACCACCGCGGCCGGTCCCTCCGGCTCACTCCCGCTTGAGGCGAATCAGCTGCGCCACATGGCGAGCGGCGATCTCTTCGGCCTCACCCAAAACGCCGGCATGGGCTGGAAACCCGAGCTGCTCCGCGGCAAACAGTTTCTCATCCTCAGCACGCAAGGCGGCATTCGCGCCCCTGATGGCACGCCGGTCGCCCTGGGTTATCACACGGGGCATTGGGAGGTGGGTCTATTGATGGAGGAAGCCGCCCGCACAATCAGTGCCGCGGGCGGAATTCCCTTTGCGGGCTACGTCAGCGATCCGTGCGACGGCCGCACCAACGGCACCGCCGGCATGCTCGACAGCCTCGCCTATCGCAACGATGCCGCCGTCGTATTTAGACGACTGATACGCTCGCTGCCGACGCGCAAAGGCGTGCTCGGCATCGCGACCTGCGACAAGGGTCTTCCCGCAATGCTCATGGCGCTCGCGGGCACGCCCGATCTGCCGACCATTTTGGTGCCCGGCGGGGTGACCCTGCTGGCCGAGGAGGCCGAGGACACCGCCAAGGTACAAACGCTGGCGACCCGTTTCGCCCGCGATGAAGTTACGCTCGAGTACGCCGCCGAAATGGGCTGCAAGGCCTGCGGCTCGCCGGGAGGCGGCTGTCAGTTCATGGGCACAGCGGCAACGAGCCAGGTTGTCGCGGAAGCGCTGGGCCTTTCACTCCCGCACGGCGGGTTGAGTCCGTCGGGCACGGAGATTTGGCGCGACCTGGCTCGCCGATCTGCCCGCGCCCTGCTTGCGCTCGAAGAGAAAGGGCTCACCACGCGCGACCTGCTCTCGGATGACGCGATTCACAACGCGATGGTCACGCATGCGGCGTTTGGCGGCTCGACCAATCTCGTGCTCCACATTCCGGCGATCGCGCACGCGGCCGGGCTGCGCCGGCCCACCGTGGACGACTGGGCGCGGATCAATCGCACCGTGCCGCGACTCGTTGACGTGTTGCCCAACGGTCCGACCCACTACGCGACCGTGCAGGTTTTCCTGGCCGGAGCCGTACCCGAAGTGATGTTACACCTGCGCGAAGCCGGACTCTTGAAACTTAACGCCCGCACCGTGACCGGTGCCACGCTCGGCGAAAACCTTGAGTGGTGGGAGAAATCGGAGCGACGTCGGCGTTTGCGGGAGAAACTGCACACGCTCGACCGGATTGATCCGGACAACGTGATCATGTCGCCGACCCGGGCACGCGAGCGCGGGCTGACCAGCACGATCACGTTCCTGCGCGGCAATCTCGCTCCGGAAGGCGCGCTCGTGAAGAGCACGGCGATCGCACCGCAGCTCGTCGGCGCGGACGGCGTCTATCGGCATGAAGGACCGGCGCGGGTCTTCACGAGCGAGGCGCACGCGATCGCCGCCGTGAAGGCATCCCGCGTTAAACCTGGCGATGTCATGGTGCTGATTGGCATCGGCCCGGGCTGCGGCATGCCCGAGACCTACCAAATCACCTCCGCGCTCAAATACGTCAAAGATGGCCAACGCATCGCGTTGATTACCGACGGCCGTTTTTCTGGTGTGTCGACCGGCGCCTGCGTCGGACACGTAAGCCCGGAAGCCTGGGGCGACGGGCCGATCGGGCGGGTTCGGGATGGCGATACCGTGCGTTTGGTCGTCGACACGCGAAACCTGGAAGGCGCGGTGGACGTGGTTGGAGTTGATCCGGTGGAGTTTGCGGGACGAGGCCAGCATCCCCAACTGCGGCCGGATCCGCGCTTGCCGGCGGACACCAAGCTGTGGGCCGCGCTGCAGAATGCGAGTGGTGGAAGTTGGGGCGGATGCGTTTATGACGCCGACCGCATTGCGCACCTGCTGGAACTTGGGGCGCAGGCCGAGCGGCAATCCCTTAAAATCGAAACGATTTAACTCTTTCAGAATTTCCCGTTGACGCGTCCGGGATGCCCGACTTTGTTCGCCCTCCCTTTTGTGGCTCGGTAGCTCAGTTGGTAGAGCAGAGGACTGAAAATCCTTGTGTCACTGGTTCGATTCCGGTCCGAGCCACCACTTTAGGAGCCCGCTTACCCTCACCGGTAAGCGGGTTTTTTTGTTTCTAGAGATAGCGATTTCTTCCAGTATCCTTCCAATAGAGGGACTGCTTCATTTGGATAAGTCAGGCCCTTCTTACCCCTCCCGTTGATCACATCGTCTATCGCCTCGATCACCGTCACCTGTTGCGGCATCCCAAGGTGAAAAGGCGCCGGGCCTCTATCCACCGTTGCAGCGAGTGCCCGCGGCCGGAACCACGGTAACCTGCCCGCACTTTTCATGTGTTATACCAATGGCCCGCGATTTTTGGACTGTCATTGCGAGAAGCGAAGCGACGAAGCAATCGAGCTGCATCGGCCACGGTGCGTTTCGCCATCTCGTGATGACAATCGTCCATACTATAAGGGCGATTGGTATTAAGACCGGCCGAAGGCGAAAACGATAGGGGCGTACCCCGTTCTTTCGCACCTCACGCTACCCGCTGCGCGTACAGGTATTTCTGGAATCCGGAGAAGACCTTCGCGATTTCCTCCGGTCTGCCGAGATCGGCAAAGGCATCGGCGAGGGCGTTGTGGTATTTCAGCTTGAGCAGGGGCGACAGCTTCGCCTGATCCAACTCGTCCACGCCGACCTTCACGTATTGCGAGAGAACGAAGGACAGAAATACCTGCTGCTTGGTGTTGAAGTGGGTGCCGATCTCGATCTTCGCCTGCTCTGCTCGTTCTTCCCGGCTCAACGTGGGCAGGGCGTAGGCCACATGGGCGAGCACGTCGAAGAGGTCGCTCTTCTCGGCGTCGATCATCCGTTGCATTTCAGCCATCTGGTCCCGGCCAAATCCTTTCTCGGCCAATCCCTCCAGTAGCTTCTTTCGCGTGTCCGGCGCACTCCAGAGCGTGCGTAACTCGGCTTCGTCGTGAAAGAACTCCGGCAGCTTGCCAAAGAGCACCTCCATGAATTGCTGCGCGGACATCGGCGTGCCGTCGGGATGCCAGAACGTCGTCATCATCATGTGCTGGATGGTGCGGGCTTTGCCGTCGGCGAGCTTCACCTTCACACGCTTCCGGCAGACGTACGGGCGCTGGCTGCATTGGGGGCACGGCTCGGGCGGGCAGGCGCACGGAATCTGACCGGACACCGGACACGGCTTGGGCGGGGCCACGACGCAGACACACGGCCGCGCCCCGCATTTGGGACACGCCTCCGGGTCAATCGGCTCTCCGTCCCACTCGGTCGGTCACGAACGGGGTCGGTCACGAACGGGGTCAGGCCGTTCGAAGTTCGTACCGTACCCACGCCTACCGCGTATCTCCTACGAGTGGGTCCGAGACGCTGTGGCCATGCGTGGACTCAACGCGATTCGCGGTCACATTTTCGCCGCGAACATCGAACGGCCTGACCCCATTTTTCAACCTGCCCTTGCCGGGATCGCCATTCCACAACAACAGATGCAGCTGTTGGGGATCGAGGTGGACGCTGCCCGCGGCGTCGGCTTTCGGCCAGTGCTGAAAGCGCCCCTGCGAAAGTCGCTTTTGGCAGAGCCAGAAACCCTGGCCGACGTAGGTCAAAAACTTGTTCGCGTGACCACGACGCGAACAGAAACCAAACAACGCGCCGCCCTGCGGGTCGCTGGCCAGCACCTGCCGGCAGAGCGCGGCCAGGCCATCGATCCCTTTCCGGAAATCGACCGGTTCGACCGCCACAAGGATCCGCATCTGCGGGGTGATCTGAATCATGCGCGGTGACGCAGGAACAAC
>JBBQEG010000349.1:0-5833 GCA_038320495.1 Opitutales bacterium
TACGATCTCAAGTTCAGCTTCATGACGCAGCGCATCATCGGCGGCCTCCATTATCAGAGTCAGGAGCCGCTCGACGAGCAGTGGGCCGAGTTCGTCGATCCCGCGAGTCCCGCCTTCAAAGGCACGCTGATTAACGCCAACACCCTCGCAGCTTACCAAAATAATGTGACGGTTCTCTCGCAGAACCGCGTCTATCGCCGGTTCTACTTCCGCGACGGTGATGGAGAGGACATCACGCGACGCGGAGCAATCCCTGGGCAGACGAAGATGATGCGCGACATCGTGGTCGATGGCAGCACTGGTCGCCTCATGAATCGCTACTACTGGAACGAGGGCGGCATGATCGGAGCAACCGGCACCTATTTCAAAGATCGGCTCCACTCGATGATCGGCTGGCGCCAGGACTCTTTCAACCAGGACCCCGAGCGCGATTTCTACAATGCAGTTACTGGCGAAACTTATCAGCTCCCCGGCAAGGGGAAGGTCCGCTACCGGGCGCGTCCCCGCTCCTACAACTATGGCGGCGTATTTCACGTGACCAAGTTTCTGGCCGTCTACGGCACGTATGCCGAGAACGTCGTGCTGACCACCACGGCCGGACAGGCCGGCCTCCTGCCCGGCACGACGCGGGCCGCGCCGAAGGGGTTTGGCGAGGAGTATGGTGTCCGCTGGCTGTTCCTCGACGGCCGCCTCGAGTCGAACTGGACCTACTACAAAACCTACCGCCGCGCCGCCGCAACACCCTCGGCGGTCGCGCGCGAGGAACTCGCCCTCCTCGTTTCCGGACTCAACGTGAGCGGCAGTGACTCGCAGGACGTCGCCGCGGATGGGATTGAGTTTGATTCGGTCGCGAACCTTACCCGGAACTGGCGGTTGATTTGGAACTACTCCAGTAACGAACTCGAGACCTCCGAGCGGTATCCGGACACCAAGAAAGCCAAGGCGATCGCCAATGCGGCGGGTGGTCAGACTCCCGTTACCGATGCGTTTCTCGCCTCGGTGCCTGACGGCACGCCCGTTGCGGGGTTTACCAAGGTGCGCTCGAATCTCGTCACCTCGTACCGCTTCGAGTCCGGCCCGCTCAAGGGCTTCAACATCGGTGGCGGCGGCCAGTACCGGAAGGAATCCTATCAGGGTAACTTCGACCGCGACCGCGATGGCGTGGCCGAGATGATTTGGACGCCCGGCTACTTCGTCGGGAACCTAATGCTCGGTTACCGAACCCGGCTGCTCGACCGTCCGGTCAGTCTCGGCCTGAACATCAACAATGTCTTCGACAAGAGATACTATCGCGCCTCGAGCCTGTCGACGGGCGCGGTGGGCGTCGGCCGCAATTTCCGCTTCTCGGCCCGGATCAACCTCTGAGCATCGCATGTCTCCCGGGCTGCGCCGCGGCGGCACTCGCGTTGTCGCGGTCCGAGGGTTAAACACGCCAGAGTACTGTCGCCGAACATTAAACGTGAAAGTCCTTTCGTAATCGCGCTCCCGGCTCCAGCTCCCACCCCTTTCCACGCTTCCTTTCTGTCTCCGGCTCCTCCGGGACGCCGCCGCTCCCTTTCATGCAAAAAATACTAGTCACCGGTTTTGGTTTCATGGGAGGCCTACACGCACAAGTGTATGCGGCGCTCCCTCGCGCCAAGGTCGCGGCGATCGTCGATGACGATGTCGCCCGCGCGCAGGCCAAGGCGAAGCAGCTCGGTTTCGATGTGCCGGTGTATCGTGATTTCGAGGAAGCGCTCGGCGCTAACGGGGTTGACGCGGTCGACATCTGCGTCCCCACGCTGCATCACCCGCGCTTCATCCGCAGCGCGCTCCGGGCCGGTAAGCACGTCTTCTGCGAGAAACCCTTCGCCGCGACCGCTCGTGAAGCCAGCGCCCTCGCTGCGGAGGCCCGCAAGGCGGGCGTTACAATGCAAATCGGCCACTGCATCCGCTTCTGGCCCGAGTATCAGGCCCTCGAAAAATACGTCCGCTCCAAGCGCGGTGGCCGTTTGCTGAGCCTTTCGATGATCCGCCGGTCCGGCCGGCCGGCTTACAGCATCGGCGACTGGGTGAACAAGGCCGACATGTCGGGCGGCGCGGCGTTCGATCTCCACATTCATGATACGGACTTCGTGCACCACCTGCTCGGCAAGCCGAAGGCGGTAACGTCGGTCGGAACCCGCGATCCATCAGGCTGGAGCCACCTCTTCACCCTGTATCACTTTGAAGATGTCGCCGTGACGGCGGAAGGCGGCTGGAATTATCCCGGGCAGTGGGGCTTCCGCATGGCGTTCGAAGCCGTCTTCGAGCGCAGCGTGGTCGAGTTCGACAGCAGCGCGAATCCGACGCTCACGATCGTCGAGGGCAGGAAGCCGCGGTCACCACTCGCATTTCAGAGCCCCAAGGTCGGCAGTTCGAAGGCGGGCGGCGGCAACATCACGTCGCTCGGGGGCTATTTCAACGAACTGAAATATTTCGTCGATTGTCTCGAAAAGGGCCGCCAGCCCGAGATATCCACGCCGGAACAGGGAGCGGAATCCGTCCGCACGGTGCTCGCGGAAATTAAATCCGCGGAAACCGGTCGGACGGTGAAGCTCTGATCCCATGAAGAAAGCAATTAGCATCTGGTCATTCCCGGCGGAGTGGTTGCTGGAGCGAAAACTTGCCGTCGCCCGCGAGGCGGGTTTCGCTGGTTTTGAGATCGATCTGACCGATGACGGACCGGTCGGCATGGCGACCTCCGAGGAGGATCTGCGCGCAGTCCGCCGCACGGTCGAGTCTGCCGGGCTGCAGATCAGTGGGCTTGCGACCGGCCTGTATTGGGGGGCCAACGCGGCCAGCTCGGACCCGGCGGTTCGCCAGCGGGCCGAGGCGATTCTCCGCCGGCAGATTGCCTGCGCCGCCGAACTGGGCGTCGATGCCCTTCTGGTCATTCCAGGATCTGTCGGCGTGGATTTTATCCCGGGTGCCGAGGTGGTCGGGTATGAAACCGCCTATCGGCGGGCGGGCGATTTCATCAAGGCGGCAGCCCCGGTGGCACAACGCGCGGGAGTCGCGCTCTGCATCGAGAACGTGTGGAATAAATTCCTTCTCAGCCCGATTGAGATGCGGTGGTTCCTGGACGAAATCCGCAGCGAGTACGTGGGTAGTTACTTCGATGTGGGGAACGCGTTGCTGACCGGATATCCGGAGGACTGGATTGATACGCTCGGCAAACGGATCCGCCGGGTTCACTTCAAGGACTTCCGGCGGAATGTCGGAACCATTGACGGTTTTTGCGACCTGCTCTCGGGTGATGTGAACTGGCCCGCCGTCATGGGGGCGTTACGAAAAACCGGATACACGGGATGGGTTGCAGGGGAAATGATCCCGCCTGTACCGTTCTATAAACATTGTCCTGAAGTCCTCATTCATACTACCTCCCGGGCGATGGATGCGATCCTCGCGCTCGAATCATAACGCATGAAAAAGATCAAATACGGGATCATCGGTCTGGGTTGGTTCGGCGAGAAGCATTGCGAGGCCCTGGCGGGCCTGCCGAACGTCGAATTGCATTCGCTCTGCACGCGTAATCCGACCCGCCTGTCCGAGGTGGGCAAGACCTTCGGCGTGTCACGGATGCATACCGATTATGCCTCCATGCTGGCGGATCCAGAGCTGGAGGCGGTGAGCGTGGTGACGATGTGGGATCAGCACGCCGCACCCACGCTGGCCGCGCTGGCGGCGGGCAAACACGTGTTTCTGGAGAAGCCGATGGCGTCGACGATATCCGACTGCGACGCCATCGTGGAGGCGGCCCGCGCTGCCGCTGGTATGTTCATGGTGGGCCATATCTGTCGTTTTAATCCGCGCTACGCGGCGGCCAAGCAGGAGATTGCCGCCGGCAAAATCGGCAAGATCGTGTCTCTCTATGCGCGTCGGAATCTCCCGGCGATGGTGGGGGCGCAGGTGTTGTCAAAGATCGGCCCCATCATCGGCGATGGCGTGCACGACACCGATTTGATGCTTTGGTACACGGGAGCCAAAGTGGTAAGCGCTTACGCCCAGACTCTCAGCATTCGCGGGTTGAAGAATCCCGATCTCGGCTGGACGATGTATCGCTTCGACAGCGGTGCGATCGGTGTGCTCGAGGACAATTGGTGCCTGCCAGATACGACGCCTTTTCAGATCGATGAACGGATGGAGATCATCGGGACGGAGGGTTCCATCTATATTCATGATACGCACCCGAATTTTTCGATTTGCGACAAAACCGGCTGGCACTCGCCCGATACGACCTACTGGCCCTCCCTGCACGGAGTGCGTGCAGGGGCGCTGCGCGACGAACTGGCGTATTTTGTCGGGTGCATTACCCAAGGCCGGACGCCCGAGGTGATCACTCCGGAAGAGTCACGCGAGGCCGTGCGTGCGTGTCTCGCGGCCGAAGAGTCCGCCGTGAGCGGTCGCGTGGTCATGCTCTAACTCAGTCCCAACAGGATACGCTCCGTCTGTGCGTTCTTCGTTATTCTCGCGTCACTCAACCCTCCGATTCCAGCCGTGTATAGTCGATTTAACCCGGTCGCGACTCCCGGTCTGCGGTTGACGTTCGTCGCTCACGAAGCGGATCTGCGGCTCGGCATGGCGGGCCGAGACCCCTTAATGGGACGGGTGTGTTTTCCCGCATGAAAACAGCCGCGGTATTTGGGGCGAGTGGGAAGTTAGGTCGCCGGGTTGTCGCGACGCTGGGCCGGCGCGGCTTCGGTGTACGCGCACTCGTTCATCGAACGCCGGTGGCTGGACAAGACGTTGTCTCGATTGCAGGGAGCATCGGCGAAGGCGACGCCGTGGCGGAGGTCGTGCGTGGGGCGGAGATCGTGGTGCAGCTCGCCACCGCGAAGGAAGATGCTGCCACTTTCTTCGACGTCAGCCTGCGCGGCACCTTCAATTTACTCGAGGCGTGCCGGCGGGAAAAAGTCCGGCAGTTCATTCTTTTTGGTGGGGACGCCGCGCTCGGCATCTGGTTTTATCCGCAGCCGACTCCGATCGACGAGAATCATCCGCGCGCGGCCTATCCGGGCTACTACGCCTTTTCCAAGGTCATGGAGGAGGTCATGAGCGAGCAGTATGCGATTCAATACGGGCTGCCGGTGACAGTCCTGCGGTCGTCGTGGGTTTTCGACGGCGCCGATCTCTTGAATCATTTTTCTCTCCTCCAGAATGTTCGGCCCTCGGAGAAAGGGCATGGCTTCGGCGATGTCAGCGACGACGTGATGCGGCTTGTGCACGCGCAGCAGGAGCGCGTTCCCGTCCTGATCGATCGGCAGGGTGCACCCTTGCGCCGGCATATTGTGCATTTGGACGATGTGCTTCAGGCATTCGATCGCGCGCTCGATAATCCGTCGGCGCTTGGACAGACGTTCAACATTGCGGGGCCATCGGCTTTCGACTATCGCGTCGCCGCCACTTATCTCTCAGAAAAGATGCAGGTCCCGACGGTCGACCTGTATTGTCCGCAGTATCATTCATTCGAGATTAATATAACGCGAGCCCGCACCGTTCTTGGCTATGCACCGGAGAATGACTTCTTTCGCATGGCCGATCGGGCCATCGCGGTCTCGACCTACCCATGACCAAGAAATTAAATCAACAGTTTCACCATATCGGCCTGCCGACCGATATAAGCCAGCCCGGAGAAGCGTACGTGGAGGAAACCAAGGTTTGGGTGACCGACCCGCGACGTCACCCCTACAAGGTTGAATTCCTTCGTTTCGAGAACGACAGTCCAGTGCAGGGGCACGCTTGCGCTGCCGCCCTGGTAACGTCCGTGGTGCCGCTTTTGTGAATCCATCCTTCCCTGCGTCATCCGGTGACC
>JBBQEG010000350.1:0-5802 GCA_038320495.1 Opitutales bacterium
CATCCGGGAAACGGTGTTCACCGGGTCCGTGGCTGGGATCGCCGGCCACGAAGAGAATGTTCGTAGTGCCAAAGCAGATACTTGCGGTCACGAGCCCCGCCACGAACAACAAACTCGGTTTGAGCAGGCATGCGATCTTCATAAAACGACGGTGCGAACTGTGTAGTGAGGGTCAACGCTCCCCGATGATTTTGGGCAGTGCGCGCTGGCTGGCTTCGGCGCCGACTAAGCGTGCTGTCGCGCGGGAATTTTTCGCACGGCCGACTTACTTCGCCGCGACTTTTGGGGTCTCGGCGGTGACCATCCGGATCACGTGATACGTGGCCGGGACGTCGCCGGCGTTACTCATCCCGTGAAGGTCATTGGACGCAAAAAACAGCAGCGAGCCGGGTCCGGCTTCCTGGGACTCGCCATTGATGGTCACCGCGAGCGTGCCTTCGCGGACGATCACCAGTTCATCGTCCGGATGGCGATGGGCGCCGCGCGCCGCGAGGCGGGCGCCGATCCGCGAGGCATGGGCTGAGAGCTTGGCCAGGGTGACCGTGGAGCCACTCAAGATGGCGCGGCGTTCGCCGGCCGTGGTCGGGGTGGCCGTGAGTTTTTCCCAGTCATAGACGCCGGAGTGCAAGGTGGGTGCGGGATTGTGCAATGCCGGGTTGTGGGTCGCAGCCGAGGCGAGATTAACCACCCAGTAGGTGGCGCGCGTTTCGCCCACATTCCGGACGGCGTGGGCGTCGTTCGTGGCGTAGAAGAAGGTCGAGCCGGGGCCAGCGCGTTGCGTCTGACCGTTGATGTGCACCTCGAGTGTGCCCTCCTTCACGATGATCAATTCCTCCTGCGGATGACGGTGTGGTTCATGGGACGCACGGCCGGGGTTCAACGTCGTGATGTGGCACTCGAAAACCGCGAGCGTGGACGTGGGATTATTGGCCACGTCGCGGCGCTCGCCGTTCGGGGTGGGGCGAACCTTGAGGTCATCCCAGCGGAAGACAGTGGAGCTTAGCATCGGTTTAGGGGATTTCGGAGCGGCTGATTTCTCGGCAGCCCCCGCGGAGTCAGCCGAGAGCAGCATCAAGCCGGCAAGTGGAGCAAAACAGAAAAGGAGAAAGGGTTTCATGGGGGTGGTGGCAAAGTGCCGCAAACCCCGGCGAGGACGCAAATGCGGACTTTCGAGGTGACATCGCCGCGAGGACAAATCACGTTGCCGGCCCCTGTGACGCTTTTTGCTTTCTACGTCGTTGTTATCACTCTCGGAATCTTGAGCATGGGTTTTCAGCTGCTCGCCTCGCGACTGCTCAATCCCCATTTCGGATCCTCGATCATTGTGTGGGCGTGGTTGATCTCCACGTTCCTGGCGGCTTTCAGCGTCGGATCGATGCTCGGGGGCTGGATCAGTAATCTCGCACCGGCTCCGCGCCGCCGCGGCCAGTTGATCGGTGCGTTGATCGCCGTCGGCACGCTGGCGCTGGTGGCAACGTCGGGCCGCACCCTGCTGACCACGATCGAAGTGACATTTACGGACATGAGCACAGGGTTGCTGGTGTCATGCATGGGCGTTTTCTTTCTGCCGGTGATGGCGTTGTCGACGTTCGGTCCGCAATGCGTGCAGTTCCTCGCGTGGCGCGGGACGCCACCCGGAAAGGCGTCCGGTATTGTCTATGGCGTGAGCACGTTGGGGAACATCGCCGGCGTGATGTTGACGGCATTTGTTCTGATTCCAAATTTCCGCGTTTCGACGCTGCTCTACCTTTGGCTCGTGGTGGCGCTCGTCGGGCTCGTCAGTTTAATTCGCCTCCTGCGATTGCCACATACGCCATGATCCTTCGTTCTCTTTGGGTTTCCCTGCTCATTCCGGTCGTCGGGTTCGCCGCGTCAGCATCTGGTCCGGATTTTATCGAGAATTTCGATACGATCTACAACAGCCTGACCGTAGAAAAACGGGGGTCGATCGTCGAGCTTCGGGCCCGGGCCCGCGGCACGGAGGCGCTCGAATCCGCCATCGATCTCAGCGATCCGCTGCAACTCGTGGTGCCGTACACGCGTTCGCTTTATGGCGCGCTCTTTATTCACCCCAAGCCGAGCCGGGTATTGATGATCGGCCTCGGCGGCGCGGGCTTTCACCGGTTGTTTGCGGCGGCATATCCCGACGCGCTGCTCCACACGGTCGAGCTCGATCCCAAGGTGCTGGAACTGACCGAAACCCGGATGGGCTTCAAGCCCACCGCACGCACGCCCGTGACGATCATGGACGGGCGGATGTTTGTGAAGCGCGACAAGCAGCAGTGGGATTGGTTGATCCTCGATGCATTCCGGGGCGGCTTCGTTCCGCCGCATTTGAAGACGGAGGAATTTTATCGGGAATGTGCCGCGCGACTAAGCGAGCGCGGGGTGTTCGTCACGAACCTCCACGCGACCACTCAGCTTTATTATTCTGATCTGAAAACGATCCAGGCCGTGTTTCCGCAAGTCGTGCTTTTTAAGACCGGTGACCGGGGTAACGTGATCGCCTGTGCCGTTAAATACCGCAGTCCCATCATTACCGATCCGGCGCGCTGGCCATCACCGGAGTCGCTGATGGTCCCCGTGTTTGCCGGCCGCCTTGATCTGAAGGATTTACGAGCTGAGCATTCTCCCATTCCGACGGCGCTGGTGCGGGCAGGACGCGTGTTGTCGGACGATTTTGCGCCGGTGGAATTTCTCGACGCGCTAAAGGCGGGTAACACCGATCAGAAGAAGTAGGCGAGCGCACACTCGCTGAAGTGGTGGCTTGCGCCAGGCCGTGTTTTTTGCGGCCATGGTGACCACTCCCCTTTACCCTTATGAGCCTTTATATCGGAATCGATTCCGGCACCCAAAGCGTCAAGGCCGTCGTCCTCGATCTCGACTCCCGCAAGGTGGTCGCCGAGGCGCGTGCCCCGCATGCGTTGATCAGCGGATTGCCGGACGGTCACATGGAGCAACACCCGCAGGAATGGACGGCGGCGCTCGACACGGTGATCAGCGAGGTGGCGAGCCGGATTGATCGTAACCGGGTAAAAGGGATTGGCGTTTCGGGACAACAACACGGCTTCGTGGCGCTCGATGAAGACGGTCAGGTGATCCGCCCGGCCAAGCTGTGGTGTGATACCAGCACGACCGCGGAGTGTGCGCTGATGACGAAGAAGCTCGGCGGCGCCAAGGGCGCGATCCGCGAAACCGGGAATGCGATTCTCCCTGGATTTACCGCGCCCAAGATCCTTTGGCTGAAGCGGACCGAGCCGGCGAACTACAAGCGGTTGCGGCACGTCCTCCTGCCGCATGATTACCTGAACTTCCATCTCACAGGAAATTACACGATGGAGTTCGGTGATGCGTCCGGCTCCGCCTTGATGGATGTGCGCAAGCGCGCGTGGTCCGGGGCCGCCATTGCCGCCGTCGACAAGAATCTCCGCGATTGGCTGCCGGGATTGAGTGAGTCGCACAAGGCGGCCGGCACGTTGCGCCCGGAGCGCGCGCGTGCGTATGGGTTTTCCAATGACGTCGTCGTCAGTGCCGGCGGCGGCGACAACATGATGGGCGCGATCGGCACGGGTAACGTGGTCCCGGGGGTGATTTCGGCGAGTTTTGGAACGAGTGGGACGATTTACGCCTACGCCGCGAAGCCGGTCGTCGATCCTCAGGGTGAAATTGCGGCGTTCTGCTCCTCGACGGGAGGATGGCTGCCGCTGCTGTGTACCATGAATGTCACGACGGTGACCGAGCAGTTGCGGGCTTTGTTTGCCTACGATCACGCCGGACTGGAAGGCGCGGTGGCGTCGACTTCGCCGGGGGCCAACGGTCTGGTGCTGCTTCCGTATCTGGCGGGCGAACGCACTCCGAACGTGCCGGACGGATCCGGGGTGCTCTTCGGATTGAGTGCAAAGACCTTCAATCGCGGAGCCATTGCGCGGGCCGCAATGGAAGGCGTGACTCTGGGAATGAACTATGGGCTGAGGCGCCTCGCGGAGCTGGGAGTGAAAGCCAGAGAAATCCGCGTGACCGGTGGCGGTTCGAAATCGGCGGTCTGGCGGCAAATCATGGCCGATATCTTCGGGGTGCCGGTGGTCGCGATGGTCGAGGACGAAGGCGCGGCGCTGGGTGGGGCGTTGCAGGCGGCATGGTGCGTGGCCCGGCAAACGGGAAAGCGGACCGCAAAGATCAGTGACTTTACCGATGGCGTGGTGGCATTGAACGAGGACACCCGATGCCTGCCGCGGAAAGAAAACGTGGCGCGGTATCGCGAACTGCAGGGGCTGCAGGACGCGTTGAGTGTCGCCGTGCGGCCGGTGTTCGAGCGTCATCGTAAACTGAGCAGCGCGGGGTAACGCCAGCGGTCCGGGGTTCTGCGGACACGGAAACCGTCGGCTGGGGCAACCGGCGCTGGCCAGGGCTGACCAACGAGGGATGAAACCTTCAGTGCGGTCCACCCAACGCAGCAAACCAGCGGTGATCGTGATCGGTGGCGGTGTCGCGGGACTTGCGGCGGCAGCGGAGCTCGCGCGGCGCGGGTTTGCCGTGCAAGTGATCGAGGCGCGGGATCGCCTGGGCGGACGCGTCCTCACGCAGCATCCGCCGGACTGGCCCGGTCCGGTGGAACTGGGAGCGGAGTTTGTGCACGGTGGGAGTGAGGCGTTTTGGCGGCGCCTGAAGCGTCACCGCATTGGACGGAAACCGGCGCCGGCGACGCATTGGTTTTTCGAGAACGGCGCATTGAGTAAGATTCCGAATGTCGCCGCAGAGATCGAGGAGGTGACCGCGCAGATTGAACCGCGGCGGATGCGCGGCTGGTCGTTTGCTGATTTCCTCAAAACAAGCAGCGAGCGGCTGCCGCGTCGTTCCCGACTGCTCGCGGAAGGCTTCGTCGAAGGCTTCGAGGCGGCGCCGCTTGAGCGCATGAGTGCCGCGGCCCTGGCCGACGAAACCCTCGATCCGGCCGAACAGTTTTTCCTTCCCGCGGGTTATAGCCGACTGATTGCCGGCCTGGAGCAGGAGCTGCGGCAAGCCGGCGTGACGATCACCCTGGGTGCTGCGGTTCGCCGCGTGCGTTGGAAACGCGGGGAGGTGCTGGTCGAAGCGGGTCGGGAGACGTTTCGAGCGGACGCAGCGGTGCTGACGCTCCCGCTGGGCGTATTCAAAGCTAACGTACGCGAGCGTGGCGCGGTGGCCTTTGATCCCCCGTTGACCGCAAAGCAACGGATCATCGCGAAAATGCAGCTGGGGCACGTGGTGCGCATCACACTTCGTTTCGAGGAACAGGAGTGGCTACGCGTCCTGCCAGAAGCACTACGTGCGATCCGCGGCGCTCCGGGATTCATTCACTCTCGTTCCGTTGGAGTTCCCGTTTGGTGGGCGCTCACTCGGCACCCCGTGGTGACGGGGTGGGCCGGAGGACCGGCGGCATTGAAACTCGCGGGCCGCTCGGATCGCGCGGTGCTCGCGACGGCGACCGCCTCGCTGGCCCGCATTTTTGCCGTTAAGCCGCAGGTGCTGCGAGCGGCGGTGGCGGATTTCGTCCTGCATAACTGGACGCGTGATCCCTTCAGTCGCGGCGCGTACACCTTCACGGCCGCGGGGCAGGAAAAGGCGGCGACAGCCCTGCGGATCCCGCTCTCCAACACCCTGTTCTTTGCGGGAGAGGCGACTGCCGAAGGGTCCGATATCGGCACCGTGCACGGGGCGATGGAAAGCGGCCTGCGTGCCGCCTCGGAGGTGGCGTCGCTGGGAGGAAAGAAACGCCAGAAACGCCAGACCCGTGCGTGAACCCGCTGACGGGAATCGCCTCCG
>JBBQEG010000351.1:0-5751 GCA_038320495.1 Opitutales bacterium
GTTGAACGTTGCATCGACGGGTGAGCCGTTCGCCTGACCTGTTCTCTTGGCGGCGCTGCCAGCAGACGGCGGCGCAAAGGGAAGCGGTCTGGTTGAGGCAGAGATGCGCAGGTTTCAGCCTGAACCCATTGACCCACCCGCGCCGGAACATCCAGTGCGTTAGTCGACGCCGACCTACCGTCGCGTTTGCATCCGATACGCAAGCCGAACTACGTTCCACACGCATGTCACGCGTACGCCCGTCCTGCGTTCTCTTCGCGCTTCTTCTCGCCACCGCCGCCTTTCCCGGCTGCGCGAAACGCAACACCCTCGTCGCGCAAGGAAATCGCGCCGGGATTCTTCACGTCGGCAACGGCGCCGAAATTCAGTCACTCGATCCGCATCTCGCCGGCGGCACGGTCGACCACAATGTCTTGAGCGCGCTCTTCGAGGGCCTGATCACCTTGGACGAGGAAACGCTGGAGCCGCGTCCCGGAGCCGCCGAACGCTGGACGGTTTCGCCCGACGGGCTGACATACACTTTTTATCTTCGGGCCGGAGCGAAATGGTCCAATGGCGATCCGCTCACCGCGCGCGATTTCCTTTACAGTATCCGTCGTGCCCTTACGCCGGCTCTCGGCTCTGAATACAAGGACGCGCTGTATCCGATTCGTCAGGCGGAGGATTTTGCCCGCGGGCGAATGGAAAATTTCGGCCCAGTCGGCGTTCGAGTCGACGACGACACGCAACTCGAGTTGACGCTCAGCCGCCCGACACCGCATTTCCTGACGGTCCTGCGTGCCAATGTTTGTTTTCCGGTCCACGCCGCCTCAGTCGAACACGGTGGCGCCTCCGCCACGGATCGCACCGGACGTTGGACGCGCACGGTTCCCTTGGTTTCCAACGGCCCTTTCCGCCTGCGCGAGTGGAAGGACCACCAGCATGTCAGCGTCGAAAAGAACCCCCATTACTGGGACGCCGAAAAGGTGCGCCTCGCCGCGATTCATTTCTACCCCAGCGAATCCACTCAGGCCCAGGAACTCGCGTTTCGTGCGGGTCAGTTACACACCACGTGGGACGTCCCTCTCTCGAAACTCGAATCGTATCGGAAAGATTCCCCCGCACTCCTCCGCGTCGAACCGTACTTCGAGAGTTATTTTCTACGCTTCAACAACCGACACGCGGTGCTTTCGGATGTCCGCCTTCGGGCTGCCCTGGCGCTCGCGATCGACCGCGAGGCCATCACGAAAAACATTCTGCGCGGCGGTCAAACGCCGGCCACCGGCCTGACTCCGCCCGGACTTGCCGGTTACGTCCCGCCGGCCGTGGTGCCCTACGATCTGGCAACGGCGAAACGCCTGCTCGCCGAAGCCGGTTATCCCGACGGCAAAGGCTTTCCCGCCCTCGAGCTCACCACGATCTCGTCCGAGATCAACCAACGGATCGCCGAGGCGATTCAACAAATGTGGCGCCGCGATCTCGGTATTGAGATTCGCATTACGCAGAAGGAATTCAAGGTGCTGCTCGATGCCTTCGATACGCTCGACTACGCGATCGCGCGGGGTCGCTGGATCGCGGAATTTCCGGATCCGCTCACCTACCTGAACATGTTTACCACCGGAAATGGCGTGAATGGGACCGGTTTCGCGGATCTCAATTACGATGCCCTCCTCGCTGCCGCCAACGCCGAACGCGCTCCCGCGGCACGTCTCGCCGGGCTGCAACAGGCGGAGGCCTATCTCATGAGCCGCATGCCGGTGGCGCCCATTTACTGGGGCTCGCGAACCACGTTGATCGCACCCTCGGTGCGCGGCTGGAAGAAATCCCCGCTCGGTTTTCGGAATTATAAAGACGTTTGGCTGGAGCCGTAGGCGACACTCTCTCGCGCGCTCGTGCGGCCTCCCTAAACCTGCTCGGGCCAGACCGAGTGGCAGCGATACTTGGCCCACAGCGCGGCGGTCTTCTCGTTCTTGCGAAACGCAATCGCCACGATGCCCGCGACCACGCCGCCCGCTCGCTCGATCAGTTCGACGGCCGCCTGCGCCGTCGCGCCCGTCTCGATCCACTCATCGGTCAACAGCACGCGCGTTCCGGGTGGCCACGGGTTGGTCCGCAGCTCGAGTGCTTTCTCTGCTCCCGTATAATCCTTAAACGCCACGCGCTCGTTCTGGACCGGCAGCTTTCCGCCTTTGCGCACCGGCACAAAGCCAACCCCGAGGCGCAACGCCAGCGCCGTGCCCACCACGAAACCCAGCGCATCGGTTCCGACCACGCGCTGCACGCGCTCGGTAGCCGCGGCCTGCTCCCACGGCGCCACCAAGTCGTTCACGAGCGCCCGAAAGGCCTCGGGCTCCGCAAAAATGGGCGTCACATCACTCCGTTTATAGTGCACTTTGCTGCGATCGATCAGCGTGAGATAATCCACGCCCGCACTACTCTGCAGTTTGCGCGCCTGGGCCAGAATGTTTTTGCGCTTTCTCCGCCTTCGGATGGCGATCGTCTGAACTTTAATGCGCCGCCGCCCCGTCATCATCGATCAGGACACGCTCGGTACCGCCGGCACGAATCTGCAGTCCGTCGCGCTTCTCCTCAACGCGCCCGACGTGGATGTTCTCGGTATTTGTGTCTGCACCGGTGACCACTGGCGCGATCATCAGGTGCGCCACGCCCTGCGCCTCCTCGAGATCATGGAGCGCACCGACGTTCCGGTTATGCCGGGCGCACTCATGCCGCTGGTTAACACGCCCGCCGACACCGCGGCTTGGGAGGCGCAGCATGGAAAACTAATCTACAACGGGGCGTGGGACCTCGCCCGGGCCGGACGCTGGGCCGATCCGCACCACCGTCCCGACCTGCCGGAAGGAAACCCAACGACCGCGCCCGCCTCCGAGCACGCTGCGGCCTTTATCGTTCGCCAGGCCCGTGCGCACCCCGGCGAGATTTCACTCTGGTGCGCCGGGCCGCTTACCAATATCGCCCTCGCTCTGCACCTCGAACCGCAGCTGCCCAGCCTGGTGCGGGAACTGCACTTCATGGGCGGTGCTTTTGCGCCGGAAACCGACGCCCGCGAGTTCACCGCCACCCCGAGACGCGAGTTCAACCTGCGCTTTGACCCGGAAGCCGCCCGCGCGGTTTTTCGCGCTCCGTGGCCACGCGTCACGTGCTCACCCATCGACATCTCCCAGCCAACCCGCGCTTCCGCTGAACTCTTCGCCCGTATTGCCGTAGTCGATACGCCGCTGGCGCGGTACCTCGACCGCTTCGGCCCGCGGAATCGACCCATGTGGGACGAGGTGGCCGCCGCGACCTGGCTGGATCCATCACTCGTCACCGCCGCCGACGATCTCTTCATCGATGTTGAACTCGATCGCGGCCCGAATCTCGGCGACACGCTCAGCTGGACCCCGGGGCAACAGCCCGCCTTTGCCGTCTGTCGTGCCCGGGTCGAAAAGACTCTGGATTGCAACCGATTCTACGATTTATTTGTCGCGCTGAGTTCACGTTGAGTCGTCGTCGCGGCACCCGAGGCAGCGTCCCCCGCCCCGTCCGCAATTCGATGGCAGCACAGACCAAGGCCCGCCATGCAGCCGGCTACTACACGACGGCGCTGACCCTACGTTCCACGCTGCCGCCCCGGGTCTGGCACCGCGGCTGCTCTGTAACCGGCATGCGACCATCCACTGAGTATCTTCCGTCTGAGTCCCGCCGGACATCGTCCGGTTGGCTATCGCAGTCGCCGCGCTTGAGTTAACGCTCAGCCTGCGTTGTCTTCTTCCGATGCGCGCCCAGCTCGCTTCACTCTTCATTTCCTGCCTCGCCCTCTTTGCGATGCCTTTTTTGTTCGCCCAACCAGCGGCGGCCGTCCAGCCCGTCGACCTCATCATCACCAACGCCCACGTCGTCACCATGAACGACGCACGGGAGGTGCACGATCGGGGCGTCGTGGTGATACGCGGCGAGAAGATCGTCGCCGTCGGACCGGAAGCGATCGCCCGCGGCTTCACGGCAACGCGAACCATCGATGCGCGGGGCGGCCTGGTGCTGCCGGGTATGATCAATACCCATACGCACGCCTCGATGACGGTGTTTCGCGGCCTGGGCGACGATGTGCCGGACCGCCTGCGCCGTTTCATCTTTCCGTTGGAAAAGGCGCTCGTGAACCGCGAACTCGTGTACTGGGGCGGTTTGCACGGGATGATCGAAATGATCGAGGGCGGCGTCACCACGTTCGCCAACATGTACTATTTCGAGGAGGAAGTGGCCCGTGCCGCCAAAGAGCTCGGCATGCGGGCGATCCTCGGCCAGACGATCATCAATTTCCCGGCGCCCGATTCCCCGGAACCGTACGGCGGTTTCGCCCGCGCCAAGAAATTCATTGCCGACTTCCAAGGAGATCCGCTGATCACGCCGGCTTTCTCGCCGCACGCGCCCTACACCGTGGATGCCGCCCACCTGCGCGCCATTGCCGAGGCGTCCGCGGAACTCAATGCCCCGGTGCTCATTCATCTGGCGGAAATGCCGGACGAAGTCGCGACCCTGCGCAAGGAGCACAACATGACGCCCGTCGAGTACCTCGACTCCCTCGGCCTGCTGAACCATCGACTGCTCGCTGCGCATTGTATTTTCGTCACCGACAGTGATATCGCCCTGCTCAAGGAGCGAAACGTCGGGGTCGCGCACGCCATGGTTGCCAACATCAAATCAGCCAAAGGCGTCGCACCCGCGCTCAAGATGTTCAACGCCGGCGTCCGCATCGGTCTCGCCACCGACGGCCCAATGAGCGGTAATACCCTCGATATCATCGGCCAGCTCGGCTACGTCGCGAAGGTCCACAAACTCGATCAAAAAGATCGCAACGTGATGCCCGCGCTCAACGTGGTCGCGATGGCCACGCGCGGTGGCGCCAGCGCCCTGCACATGGAAGACCGCATTGGCTCCCTCGAGGCGGGAAAGCTCGCCGACATCATCATCGTCGACGTTGATGCCACCCACATGATCCCGCTGTACGATCCGTACTCCGCGCTCGTTTACGCCGCGAATGCGCGCGATGTCCGCACCACGATCATTCACGGCCGCGTGGTGATGGAGGATCGCGTGATCACGACCATCGATGCCGCCGAGGTGAAACGCCGGATGCGCGCGATCGCGACCCAGATCAGCACCGCCACCGCGACACGGTGAGGCACCAACCCGGGCGGCTCGTCCCGGCCGTTCGTATTCACTTTTCCCTGACACCATGACCAAACCTATGCGATTAATCCCAGCCATCGCCTTCGCGACGGCGCTTCCCGCGCTGCTGATCGCCCAAATAAACGCGCCCGCCTCTCCGGCCGGCGCTCCCACCAAACTCGAGGCGTTCACCGTCACCGGCTCCAATCTGCGCGCCGGTGAATCCTCCGGCGCCGCGAACCTGCGGGTGCTCACCGCCTCTGAGATCGAGGCCTCCGGCCAGACGAATCTCATGAACTTGCTGCGCAAGCTGCCCGAAATCGGCGCCCAGGGCTTCGCGGAAAACCGTGTTAACACCTCCTCACCCGGCACGGCGGCGATTTCACTCCGCGGCCTCGGCGTCAACTCGACCCTGGTGCTGCTCAACGGCCGCCGCGTCACCCTCGCGCCATTGGGCCAGGGCGGCAGCGCGGCCGGTCTCGGCACCGAGCAGTTCGTCGACATGAACATGATCCCGGTCTCCGCGATCGCGCGGGTCGAGGTCCTCAAGGACGGCGCCTCCGCCATCTACGGCGCCGATGCCGTCGCCGGCGTGGTCAACGT
>JBBQEG010000352.1:0-5730 GCA_038320495.1 Opitutales bacterium
TCGAGCAGCTTCTGAATCGCCAACCGCGTCGCCACGTAAGCCCCGGTGATGGCGGCGGTGCGGGTACCGCCGTCGGCCTGAAGCACGTCGCAATCGAGCCAGAGCGTGTTCTGGCCAAGCTTCTGGAGATCGACGACGGCCCGCAGTGAACGGCCGATCAGGCGCTGAATTTCAATGGTCCGACCGTCGATTTTCCCGCGCGAGCTATCCCGCTGTTTGCGGTCGAGCGTGGAGTAGGGGAGCATCGAATACTCGGCCGTGAGCCAGCCACCGGGTACTTTTTGCTGCTTCATCCAGGTCGGCACATTTGACTCGATTGTGGCGGCGCAGATCACGCGGGTGAGTCCGTATGAAACCAAGACCGAACCCGTGGCATAGGGCGCGATGTTGGGCTCAAAACTGATCGAGCGAAGCTGGTCGGGACGGCGGCCGTCGGCACGCGGAGCGGAATGGGACATCCGCGAAAGGCAGTCGAGCCCGGCGCAACGTGGCAAGCCGCAAGGCGGCGCGCCCAGCGGTCTGGTCAATTCCGACGCGACTTGGAGTGACCCGATGCCGCCAATCAGCCCGAGGCGTGCTCTTCACGCTCGATTGGCCGAATCTTGGTCGGCCGCGGCTGTTTCGCCTGCTCGGTCATGAACGCGATCAAGCGGTCGTTGAAATCACGCGCCGGATCGTGGCCCATCTTCTTCAGCGCCTGTGTCAAGGCCGCTACTTCAACCAGCCGCGCGATGTCCCGGCCGGGGCGGATGTAGAGCTCGATGTGCGGCATCCGCATGCCGAGAATCTCATAAAAGTTCTCCTCCAACCCGGTGCGTTCTTCGATGGCTTCGGGTGTCCATTCCTTGAGCGAAACCACCATGTCGATGCGTTTCTCGAGGCGAACGCACTTCACGCCGAACATCTCGCCGACGTTGATGATGCCGATTCCGCGACACTCCATGTAGCCCCGATTCAACGGACGGCTCGACGCCATCAGTTCGCGTTCGTCGAGCAGGCGAATGACCGTGAGATCGTCGGCCACGAGGGAATGTCCGCGCTCGATCAGCGCAAGCGCACACTCGCTCTTGCCCACGCCCGAATCGCCGCGGAGCATCACGCCGACGCCTTTGACGTCGAGCGTGGTCGCATGCTCGGTGCCTTGCGGAGCAAACTCGTTGTCGATCGCGAGCGTCGCGAGATTGATCCAGTTCATCGTGATCATCGGCGTGCGGATGATCGGGATATTCATCTGCTCCGCGACGGCCTGCATGGCCGGCGTCGGATGAAAATTGCGCGTGAGCACGAAGCACGGAATGCCCCGCTTCACCATCTGCTGGAGGATGCTCTCCTGCGTCGTGGTTGATAGCGTTTTGAGGTAGGTCATCTCGGCCGCACCCAGAACTTGGATACGCTTGTTCGCGAAATATTTGAAAAACCCCGTCAGCGCCAGCGCGGGGCGGTTGATGCTCCCTTCGTGAATGAGCCGGTGCAGGCCGGGTTCACCGACGACGAGTTCCATCTTCAACTTCTCGCGATAGGTCTCGAGAAAGTGGGCAACGGTGATGCCGTGAATCGCTTTTTGCATGGGGGAGAGGGGACGCTAACCGGAAAATGTCCCAGGGTGACGGGACGTCGCAACTAAAGATCGAATAAACCTTCGACGGAAGTCGCGACGCTCTACGCTAAGCTACTCCTTTGATTGTCATTGCGAGAGCAGGACCACGGTGCGCTTGGTTGTTTACTGCAATGAACCCTTGATTGTCATTAGCAGAACAGGACGTGGCCGGTTTCCCGCGTTGCGATCGAACCGCCCCGACTTCGGTTTACAGGTTGAAACTCTCACCGAGGTAAAACTTTCGTGCCTGTTCATCGCGGATGAGGAAGTCGCCCGTTCCCTCCGTCAGCACCTTGCCTTGATGCAGCAGGTAGGCGCGATCTACGATTCGCAGCGTCTCGCGCACATTATGATCTGTCACCACCACGCCAATACCGCGGGACTTGAGTTGCAGGATCATCTTTTGCACTTCGGCCACCGAGATGGGATCGATGGCCGCAAACGGCTCGTCCATCAGCAGGAACTTCGGATTACTCACGAGCGCGCGTGCAATCTCGAGTCGCCGGCGTTCGCCGCCGGAGAGCGTGTACGCTTTCTGCTTGGCGATGTGACCGAGATGCAGCTCGTCGAGATGGGTTTTGACCCGGGCTTTGCGCTCCCCACGCGGGACGCCGATGGCTTCGACAATCGCGAGAATGTTTTCCTCCACCGTCAGCTTACGGAAGACCGAAGCTTCCTGCGGCAGGTAACCGATCCCGCGCCGGGCGCGTTGATGCATCCGTAACCGCGTGATGTCGGTGTCGTTGATGCGAACGTGGCCGGTCGTCGCGGGCACGAGGCCGACGACCATGTAAAAGGTGGTGGTCTTGCCGGCGCCGTTGGGGCCGAGCAGACCGACGATTTCCCCGGCGCGGAAGCGGAGATTGACCCCGTTTACCACGGTGCGGGTGCCGAAGGTCTTTACCAGACCGTCGGTCGTGATTTCGGCGCCGCCGTTCGTGCTCGGGGCGCTCATCGGGGCAGGTTCGGAATGGGAACGCGGATCGTCGGTTCAGCCGGTGTGCGTTCAGGGCCCGCTTTGGGCGCCGCCTTCGCTTTTTCCTTTTCCTTCTCGGGATCGAAGCCGAGATCCTTCAACGAAGGTCCGGTCAAACGAACGCGGGTTCCTTGCGGTCCTTCAATGACAGCGCGACGTTGGCCCCGATAAAGCACGAGTTGCATGCCCTTGCCGCTCAGCTCCGTGCCTTCGCCGATATTGCGCACGATGGGGTCTCCGGATAGGATGACTTTATCGTCTCCCGGGAAAACTTCCGCGCGGGCCGCCGTGGCTTCGCGGTCGTTCTGCACAATCCGCACTCCTCCGGTCGCGATGAGCGACTTGAAACCCTGCTGGTTGCCGAGCGTCGCCTTGGGATCGCCCGTGCGGGTCGCAACCACGACCAGATCTTCGCAGGTCAGCGTCATGTTGGTGGCCGTCACCGTCACACCCTTGGTGAAGCTAAAGGTGGTCTCCGTCTCGGTGCTGATCATTTCGGCTGCTCCGCTTTCAATCACGGTGGGTACCGGCACAGGCTCCGCGCTGCGGGCGAGCGGGAGCAACGCGAAGGCGAAGAAATAATAAAAAGCTGCGCGGCAGGGCGTCATTTAAGGATGTCGTTCAATTGAGCCTGGAAGGTTACGCGGACGTTTTGCTGGAGCGAAATCTTTTTGAGGTCGTGGTCGTAAATCCAGCCCACGCCCGTCACCTCGATGTCGTCCCGAATGAAGCGGACCGATTTGTCTCCGCTCGCCCGCATTTCTTTCTGCATGAAACGAGCGACGGGGCTGAGCAACATGCTATCGACCACCGGCGTGGCGTTACCGGAAAAGATGGTGATGTTGAGGTCAGTCACGGTCACGCCGCCCTGAAACGGCCGAACCTCCGAGCCGCGCAGCGTCATCGAGCGATAGCCTTCCTTGTCAGTGAATATCGGCAAAACCCAATTGAAGGCGGGTGCCGGGGTGGCTTCGGCTTCGGCCGCCGTCGTTGCCGAGATCGTCGAACTGGGTGAAGCGGCCGGGTTGGCCGAAGCGGCGGTAATAACCGGAGCGTTTGAAGGCGGCGGCGAAGTGGATTTCGAAGCCGGAGCTTGAGTGGATACCGTCCAGGCGCCCAGCACGACGCCAGCAGCGACCGCCAGAGCGGAAACGAAAGCGTCCGAGCGAGTGTATGCGCCGAAGCTGCGGTTCCGACGGTCCGGTCCATCGTTCGGAGTTTCACTCGCGGACCTCGGTTTCATCGGGTGGGACTTGTGACTCGCGCCGCCAGCAGGTGTTCGCAAATTTCCCGGACGGCTCCGCGGCCGGCGGCACGAACTGATATGTAGTCGGCCGCCGCGAGGGCGTCGGGCATCGCTTCGTGCGGGGCGACCCCTATGCCCGCCCAGGTGATCGCCGGCACGTCGATGCTGTCATCGCCCATGTAGACGCACTGTTCCGCGGCGAATCCGAGCTGCTCCGCGATCTCCTGCAAGGCGGTGATCTTGTCGACGCGACCCTGAATCAAATGCGGGATTTTCAACTCGTTTGCCCGCAGCGTCGTGGCGCCCGAGGCGCGTCCACTGATCCACGCGGTGACAATGCCCGCCCGGTCAAGCTGGCGCAGGCCCATGCCATCGAGCACCGAAAAGGCCTTCGCTTCCGTGCCATCCGATGAGATTTGCACGGTGCCGTCGGTGAGCACCCCGTCCACATCCATCGCAAACAACCTCACCGCGGCCCAGCGTTCGAGCGCGATCGCAGGTTTCGTAGGCACAACGATGTTCATGCCGCGCCGCGAACGATCCGCAGATAGGACGTGAGGACCGATTCGATGCCGAACTCGAGGCACTCGACGATCAGGGCGTGGCCGATCGATACCTCGAGGATTTGCGGGATTTCCAGGAAAGCAGCGAGGTTTTGCAGGTTGAGGTCATGGCCCGCGTTGACGCCAAGTCCTGCAGCCTGTGCGGCCGCCGCGGCTCCGGCGAAGAGATCGCGGGTTCGGGTCTGCTCGGGGGTGCCGACGTGCACCGCATACGGTTCGGTGTAGAGTTCCACGCGATCCGCGCCCAACTGGCGGGCCAGCGCGAGATCAGGCGAGTCGTAGTCGATGAACAAACTCGAACGGATGTTCGCCGCGCGGAGCTGCGCGAGAATGGCTTCCAGTCGGTGCGCCTCGGCGTTCACATTCCATCCGTGATCCGAAGTCAGCTGTCCTGGCGTATCCGGAACCAGGGTACACTGGTGGGGCTGGGCGGCGATGACGACAGCGAGGAACTCGGGCGTGGGATTGCCTTCGACATTGAGCTCGGTGCCGGGAAAGCGCGCCACCAACTCCTTCAGCGTGGCCACGTCGGAGTAGCGCGCATGCCGCTGGTCGGGTCGCGGATGGAGCGTGATGCCCTGCGCACCGAGTTTCAGGCAGCGTTCCGCAAACCACGTCACGCTCGGATAATCGCGACCGCGCGAGTTGCGCAGGAGGGCGACTTTGTTAATATTAACCGAGAGGTGAGTCATGGTAGGTCCTGAAGATCGAGTTTCTTCCTTCTTCTTTCTCCTTTCTTCTTTTCTTCCCTCAGCCCATCCAGCGGGTGATCACCTCGATGATCTTTTCCTTGGTCGGACGAAACGCGTGTTCGAGTTCCGGGGCGAACGGCACCGGTAGATCGAGCGACGCGATGCGGAGTGGGGCGGCCTTGAGTCCGGAGAAGTATTCCTCGGAGAGTTGCGCGACCAACTCGGCGCCGAAGCCATGCGTGCGCCGGCCTTCATGCAACACAATCAGACGTCCGGTCCGCGCGAGAGAGGCGCGGATGGAATCGAGCTGAAGGGGAGCGAGCGCGCGCAGATCGAAGAGATCGAAGTTGGTTTCGTATTCGCTCGAGAAGTACTCCGCGGCCTCCGTGGCCAGGTGGACCATTTCGCCGTACGTGACAAACGTGGCGAAATCACCGGAGCGCAGCAGCCGGGGCTGCCAGATGTCGCGATAATTCGGATCCCAGACCACGGGCGCGCGACCCCGCCGGTAGAGCCCCTTGTGCTCGAAGAGTATCACCGGGTTGTTGTCCTCATAGGCGGCGAGCAACGCGTTGAACGCATCCTGCGGCGTACTCGGATACAGGCCCTTGATGCCGGGCATGGAGAGAAAGAACGATTCGAGCTCCTGCGAGTGA
>JBBQEG010000353.1:0-5714 GCA_038320495.1 Opitutales bacterium
CGCGAACGCAGGAGTTGAAACCTGCTCCCGATTCGCGCACATTCCTACCATGACAGAAATCATCTTCGAGGTGCGCGAGGACGACGCGGATGGCGGCTACAATGCCTCGGCGCTTGGCGTGGGCATCCATACCCAAGGCGACACGCTCGAGGAGCTGCGCGCCAACGTGCGCGAGGCCGTCGATTGTTACTTCGATGAGACCATGGAGGCGCCGAAAGTGATCCGCCTGCACTTCGTGCGGGACGAAGTCATGGCGCGATGAGGTTGCCGCGCGATGTATCCGGTCCGGAGCTGGTCAAGGCGCTCCGGGTGGTGGGCTACGTCGTCGATCGGCAGCGTGGCTCGCACATCCGCGTAACGACCCAACTCGACGGCGAGCATCACGAAGCGATTCCGAATCATTACCCCATCAAGGTCGGCACGCTTTCTTCCATCCTCAAGAGCATCGCCGCGCATCACCGCCTGAGCGTCGAAGAGCTCATCCGCAAGCTCGGCATCTAACCGGGCGGCGGGTGTTTTTCGTGTCTTCCGTGACTCAGCAACGTTCCTATCGAATTGCGATCGTCGGGGCCGGGGCGATCGGGTGCTATTATGGCGCCCGGCTCGCGCTCGCCGGTGAAGACGTGCGGTTTCTCATGCGCAGCGATTTGGACGCGGTTCGCGCTCACGGCCTGACGTTGCGGGAAAAGGACGCGACCCGTCGGCTCGCTCCAGTCGCGGCGTTTGCTCGGGCGGACGAAATCGGCCCGGTTGATCTCGTGGTCGTGGCATTGAAGACCACGGCCAACAGCGCGCTGCCCACCTTGCTTCCACCGCTGCTCAAGCCCGACACCGTTATCCTCACGTTGCAGAACGGGCTCGGGAGCGAGGAGTTCATCGCCGCCCTGGTCGGCGAACGCCAGGTGCTGGGCGGGTTGTGCTATATCGCCGTGACGCGGGATGCGCCGGGGGAATTGTTTGGTCATCATACTCCGGGCGCGATCACGTTTGGTGAATTCGACCGGCCTGCCACCGAATGCGTCCAGACGTTGGCCGCGAAGTTCGCCGCGGTGGGAATAAAAACGCGGGTTTTGGATAATCTTGCTGAGGCGCGTTGGCAGAAGTTGATCTGGAACGTGCCGTTCAACGGCCTCGCCATCGTTGGGGGCGGCCTCGCGACCGATCGTATTCTGGCGGATCCGGAACTCGCCGCCCAAGTGCGGCCGCTGATGGAGGAAATCGCCGCAGCGGCGCGTCACTTCGGGTATGAGATCAAGCCCGCGTTCATTCAGTCGCAGATCGACGTTACGCCGCCCATGGGGCCGTACAAACCGTCGAGTCTCGTGGATTACCTCGCGGGTCGCGAAGTGGAAGTAGAGGCGATCTGGGGCGAGCCGCTGCGCCGCGCGCAGCAGGCCGGACTCGCGATGCCGCTCTTGGCCGGGCTCTATGCGCGCCTGCGTGAGCTGACCGCCCGCCCGGCGGTGTCTCGATAAACCTGAAAACCGCAGTTGGATCCACAGATTTCACCGATGAACACAGATTACCCTAAATTCGGCAGTTTCTTTTAACCACAGATTACACAGATGAGCACAGATACAGAGGATTGTCCGTGCCATCTGTGTCATCCGTGGGTTAATCTGAACTGCCGAATTTACGACAAGCGGCCACTGGATTTTTGGTTTACAGGTTCGGGTTCGGCTTGGGGGCGAGCTTGACGCGGAATTCCGACTAAGCATCGATGGGCTCCGTGAAGCACGAGCAACATGAGTTTCTCTTTGCCGATGGTCCGCAACCGGAGCTGCATTTGGCGCACCCGCTCGATGATCTTTTCGTGGCGATCGCCGCGGCATGGGGCATTCCGGTCGGCCGCGACGTGCGGCTGAATTTGGCTAACTCGTCGCTCCCGGAACTCACCGGGAAACTTGAACTCGTCCGCTCGCCTTACCTTCCCCTCGATGGTCGGGAGCCGCTGTATTTGCGCCTCAAGGGCGTGCTCTTCACCCACCGCGAGATCGCGAATTGGACGCTCCTCGATTGAGGCCTCGGAAAGTCATCTTAAACGCGGAAACTCAGAGACTCGCGGGTTTCACCGTTCCAGACGGTCACCAGTTTCCGCGGAGGCCACCGACGACCAAACGCGGGGTGCCCGTGTTGACCAAGCCGCCGGCGTTGCGCCCGGTTTCAACTCGGGCATTGCCGAGGTTTTCGGCCGTAACAAATAGCTCCAGGCGATCCGTGAGCCTCCGGCTGACGCTTAAGTCCACAATCGCGACGGCGCCCAGTCTGAGTTGGTTTTCGTCGTCTTCAAATTGCCGGCCGAGAAACCGGACGCGCGGGATGAACCTAAGACCGCCAACCGTCTCGAGCTTCGCGCTCAAAGCCGCCGAGTGCCGCGGCACTTGGGCGATGCGCAAGCCGACCAATCCCGGGGCGAGCGTCGACCGGGTGACGATGGCATCGTTATATAGATAGTCACCCGTGACCGTCAGGGCCGGCGACGGCCGCCAGCGGGCGGAGAGTTCGAAGCCGCGGACGCGCGACCGCTCGAGATTGAGCCGCTGCCGCCCGACCCCGCCGGCTGGGACGAATCCAAATAATGGGTACGCCCCGGGCCCGCGCACCAGCGTGACATTGCCGACCGCATCGCGCAGGTCGTTCCAAAATGCCGTGGCACCGAGCGTGAGGAGCGCGCCCGGTTGCGCGCGGGCCGTCGAGCGCGACGAAATCGCGCGGGCAGGGTTCTGACCCGCCTGCGGACTCCCCTGGTTATTCTCGCGAACGTCTGCCAGAAGGGACCACTCGGCAGCGAGCTCGGCGGAGGTGACGCGTTCGGTGCTGAGCGCGGCGTTGGCTTCGGTAATGTTCGGACCGACGCGGAACGGACGATAGAGCTCGTTCAGCGTGGGACGGCGAAATGAGCGCTGGGCGTTGGCGCGTACCCGCCAGGCATCGGTGGGCATCCACACCAGACCGGCGCTCGGGCTGAAAGCGGTGCCGTCGCGATCGTCGTAGCGTTCATCGCGCAGGACGGCGCCCGTGGTGCGGTCGGTCTCGCGACGGTGGCCATCATTGTCCTGCCACGCATCGACGCGGGCGCCAAAGGTCGCTCGGAGTTGTTCCGTGAGCGGCCGTTCGTGCACGGTGAAAACACCGCCGACGCCTTGCTCGCCGCCCGCGATGCGGAGGCGGGTGAAGTTTCCGTTCACGAACGTGAAGTGTTCCCGGGTCTCGCCGCGCACGAACCGCGCGTCGCCGCCGAAGCTCGTCCGCGCTCCGTCGGAGTGGCTCCACGCTCCGGTCCACGCCGCGCCAAAGGCGGTCGAGGGCACGGCGAACTGGTCGCTGGCGGGCGTCTCATCGGTGCGGGTCGCGTTTACGGCGCTGAAGGTGCTCGCGAAGGATTGGTCCTGCGCGTAGCCCGTGGCATTCCACGCGAAGGCATCGGCGGGCTGGGCGGTGGCGCTCAACGAGAGGAATTTCTCGCGGGATCCGTTTTGTTGATACGGTGTACCGTTGCTGCGTTTTTCCTCGAAACCGCGGACCGTGGCGGCGAGTTCGATCGTGTTGGCCAATGTCTGAGTCCAGCGCGCCTGCAACCACCGGTGGCGGCTCCAGGCGCCGATGTCGATCGGACCGCGGTCTTCCGGAGCGACCAGCGAAAAGCCGTCGGTCGAAAACATCCGCGCCTGGACGAACAGCGTGCCGGGTCCGACGGCCTGGGCGTGCGCGATTTCTCCGCTGCGCGTGCCGTAATCACCGACCAGCACGGATGTGCCGGTGCGGGTGGACAGGGAGGTGTCCGAGCGGACGTGCACCACGCCACCGAGCGCGGCGTTGCCC
The DNA here is from genome assembly GCA_038320495.1 of Opitutales bacterium. Lineage (GTDB taxonomy): Bacteria > Verrucomicrobiota > Verrucomicrobiia > Opitutales > Opitutaceae > ER46. Next base: position 3,823 of record JBBQEG010000353.1, read on the forward strand.
CACGCGGTGGCCCCGCCGCCCGGAACGAGCTCCACGCCGAGCAGTCCCTCGCGCGGGACTTTGGTCCAGGCGACCCAGCCGCCGAAGGGATCGTTGAGCGGGACACCGTCGAGCAGTACAAGCGAACGGCTGGCGCCGCTGGGCCCGAGGCCGCGAAGGGAAACACCCTGCGCGGTCGGGTTGGCGGTGAGGCTGTCACTCCGGCGAAAAAGACTGAACGCGGGGATGCTGCGCAACGCCCCATCTAGTGTAGTGGAAGGAGCACTACGCAGATCGTCGCCCTCGAAAACGTGAAGGGTGGCGGCGACCTGCATCGGCGGCTGCGGCGTCCGTGCGGCCGTGACCACTTCCGGAGCGAGTCGGACGATGCTGCCCTGCGCCTGCAGGAGCGGGGGCGTCAGCGCGAGCGAGGCGAGTGCAGTGCCCGCCAGCAGCCGGCGGAGAAACGACAGGTTGGAGAAAGTCGATCGAGTCGATAAACCCGGAGACTGGGGCGCGGGGCGCGAAATCATCATAGTCCAGAAGGTATGCTTGAGTACTGGCGGGTTTGATCCTCAGCGAACGGCGCGGCGCGCGGCTACTTGGGCGGGCGTGATCTCGGCCAAACCAGGAGCGAAGTTCTTCCGGAGATAAGTCATGACGCTGGCGAGATCCGCGTCGTCTAAGACCGCGAAGGGCGGCATCACATTGGAGAACTTCTCGCGATCCGCCGGCAGCACGGCCGCTGGACCCTGAAGCAGGATGTCGATCAGCCGTGTGGGGTCGCCGGCGATGGCCGAACTGCCGATCAGTGCCGGTTGCATGCCGGGCACGCCGCTGCCGTTGGGCATGTGACACGCCGCACAGACCTGCAGGTAGATTTTGCCACCGGGAGTGTCCGCGCCGATTGGGGCGGGGGTTTGCGCGGCGACGACATTACGCGGGCGCGTTCCCGAGGTGTCCTCTCCGGTGTAGATCACGCGCCAGAGGCGGCCTTTCACGGTGTCGGTAATATAGAGAGAACCATCGGGTCCTTGCGCGACCCCGCCTGGACGGAAGCGCGCATCGCGGGGGGCCGTGAAGTCCTCGAGCCCGGAAAAGCCGTCCGCGAAGGTCTCGTATTTCCCGAATTTGTCCGCGCCTTTCACGGGCATTCCCTGCTCATCGAACGGGACAAAGGCGACCTTGTAGCCGGCTTGCGAACGAGGTGCCCGGTTCCATGAACCGTGAAACGTCACGAACATGCCGCCGCGGTATTTTTGGGGAAACTGCGTGCCCGTGTAGTGAATCATCTGCAGCGGTGCCCAGTGTCCGGGAAACGCGACCACGGGTGCATCAAACACGTCGGGTTCGACCCGCTTGCGATTATCGCCGCCGTATTCGGGTGCGAGCATGTGGGCTCGCTTGATCGGATCCCAGTAAGTGGTCGGCCAGCCGAGGTCCGCGCCTTCGCGGAGTTGGTGCATGACCTCCGAAACGCGTTCGGCGTTGTCCAGTTCGTCGTAGAACTCGGGCGCGACCACATTCATGTTATCGCGACCCATTTGGACCATGAAAAAGTGCTTCGAAACCGGGTGCCACGCGAGGGCGAGCGCATGACGATGGCCGGTGGAGAAACGGGTGCCGTCGGCCTGGGTCTGGTTGGGCTTGGCCGCATCGAAGCGCCAGAAACCGCCGTAGGTTTTTTGAAACGCGGTGATCTCGGCCTCGGTTTTCCCTTTCGCCCCGCGCCGGCGGTCGCCTTCCGAGAAGACATTATACGGAGATCCAATCTCGACTAACATCCGGCCCTGATCATCGAAGGCGAAGGCCTTGGCGTCGTGGTCTTTTTCGGCGGGAAGATCCCGCACGATGGTCTCGATCGGGGCCGTCGGCACGAGTTCGCCTGGGACGTAGCGATAACGGTAAACCGC
>JBBQEG010000354.1:0-5703 GCA_038320495.1 Opitutales bacterium
CGGCCATGATTCATCATTCACGCGCTCCTCGACCGCGCGCCAGATCCGCCCGGCGTGCACCACGACCGGTACGGGCGCACCGTGGAACCGTCCCTTCAGGAGCAACCCGGTCCGCCCGTCGCGGGGCTCCGTCCAAGTGCGGCCCCCATCAGTGGACCGGCGAATCGTAAGATCGCCGTAACGGCTCGCCGTCCCGTGCAGATAAAGGGCATCGCGTTGCACAAAGAGCGTGAACCAGGCCTGTCCCCGGATCTCGGAAAGCAGGGTCCAGGTTTGCCCGCGATCCTCCGAGCCATAAACCCGCGTCGTATCCGTAAGGTCACTGCGTCCGAAAAAATCGTGCGCCGTCACATAACGACCATCCGGCAGAATCGCGATCGCGGGTGTCCCAATATAAGTCCGCTCGGGATCGGGACTGCGGGCGATCACGATGCCGGGAGGCGGCCCGCCAGGGACCGGCACCGGGGCCTTGCTGATGGCGGCCGGCGCGGGAGGCGCCGTGAACGCCAACAAAAGGACAAAAAATCCCGCGGGGAGAAACCGGCTAAAGGCGGCCCGCGCTCCGCTTCCTCCAGTTTTCATGCGTTCGCCCGCCTGACGTTGCTACAGCTTTTGCGGGTCGAGCACCACGTGCTTCACGCGCTCACGCTTCCACGTATACGTTATGTGGACACGCCCGTCACTCGCCTGAATGACCGCCGGATAGGAGTACTCCCCGGGCTGGTCTTCCAGCGTCACGACTTGGTCCCAGTGTTGGCCGTCCTTGGAAATCGCGACGGCCAGCGGCGTCCGGCCTTTCGCCACTGGATTATAGACGAGCAAATGGCGGCCGTCCTTCAGCGTGACGGCATCCGTTCCAGAGCTCGGATTCGGCACGCCCTCGAGCAGCGACATCGGCCCCCAAGTCTGGCCGGCGTCGTTGGAGAAAACACTAAACACTTTGCCCTGCCGCGTCCGGCCCACGGCTTGGAGTTTCGAGCCGCCGATGCCATTATGGAAAAGAATGCTCGGCTGGATCGCGGCGACCTGGAGGCCGTCATTGAGAAACGGTGTCTTGGCCCAGGTCTTTCCGCCATCCGTGCTGCGCTCGAAATACACGCGCCATTTGCTGGGGCGCTCCGGGGTCTCATCACTCGTCGGCGAAAGAATGGTGCCGTCGGCCAGTTGCACGGGCTTATTCTTGATCGGACCGAAGATCCCGTCCGGCAAGCGGCGGGCGTCGCTCCACGTGCGCCCGCCATCGGTGCTGGTGCGGACCATGCCCCACCACGTTTCCGGCGTCGGACCGACTTTATAGAAGAGCATCAGCGGACCTCCGCGCGGCTCAAACAGGACCGGGTTCCACGTCGGGTGCCGCTTGCCGTCAGCCTGGACGCCGTTCGCCACCTCCACGCTCGTGGTCCAGGATCCCCGCTCAAACCGCGAAACCCAGATGCCGACATCGGGATGTTTTTCGCGAGTGCCACCGAACCAGGCCGCCACCAATTCGCCTTTTGCCGTCTCGACAATCGTAGAAGCATGGGCGGACGGATAGGGCGCTGTTTCATAAATGAAACCGGCCGACATTACCGCGGGGGAAGTGGCGGCGAGGACACCGGTGGAAAGGCTCGTAGCAACGATAGCAAGGCCAAGGCAATGGGGCAATCTCATGGTCAGGAAGGGAAGAGTAAGAACGAGGGGGGGGAAACGAGAGACGCGAGTGACGGGTCAGGGGACGCGAACCGGCTCCCGCTCCGACGGCTCCTTGTGAGCCGGCGGTTTGATGAAAGCAGTCACGAGCATCCCGACGAGCAGGATGGCCGCCGTGCCCAAAACGATGGTGAGAAACCCGTGATATGGGCTTTTGAACGCGGCAAACGCTCCCGTCCATTTCGGCGATGTGCTCATCCAGACAATGACGATCACACCAGCGAGAACTCCGAGCAATCCGGCCCGGTTATTGGCCCTTCGCGAAAGGAATCCGAGCAGAAAGAGCCCGAGTATGCCTCCGCCGAAAATGCCCGCGAGCATCCACCACGCATCCAACGCGCTCTTCACATGAATCATCGCCAGTCCGATTGAGGTGCCAAGCACGCCGACCGCCACCGTCGCACTATACAAAACCCGCATCTTCTGCCGCTCCGTCGCCTGCCGGTTGATATAGCGACCATAGTAGTCATTGAGGATGATGGTCGCTGTGGAATTAAGACTGCTGGAAATCGTGCTCATCGCGGCGGCAAAGATCGACGCGATCAGTAAACCGGTGATACCCGGCGGCAATACGGTAACAATAAACCAGGGGAACACCGAGTCGCTCCGGGCGGGGTCGCGGTACTCGGCTGGCAGCGCATCCGGGTGCGTGGTGTAGTAGGCGAACAAGGCGGTGCCGATGAAGAAAAAAATCGCCGATATTGGCAGATAAAGCAGTCCGCCCATCCACACGCTCTTCCGCGCCTCTGCGTCCGACTTGGAAGTGTGATAGCGCTGCACATAGTTCTGATCGACTCCGAAATTCTGGAGATTGATCACGACCCCATAGATGAGCACGACCCAGAATGTCGGTTCCGCCAGGCTCGTTCCAAAACTTCCAAAGCTGAACTTATTATGCTCCGCCGCGATTTCAAACAACTGCCCCGGGCCATTCGGCAGACTCGTGATCATCAGGATTGCACAGGTCAGCGCCCCGATCACCAGCACCGTTGTCTGCACCGCATCCGTCCAGATGACCGCCACGATGCCGCCCATAAATGTATAGAGTGTCGTCGCCACTCCGGTGAAGATAATGATGAGTCGGATGTCCCAGCCGAGCAACACATGTAGCGGTAAAGCCATGAGGTAGGAAACCGTCCCGATCCGGGCAAACTGCGTCAAAAGATAACAGGCACTGGCGTAAGTCCGAGCCCACGGGCCGAAGCGTTCCTCGAGATGCTCGTAGGCGGAAACCTTCCCGCTGTTACGGTAGAACGGGAGAAAATATTTCACCCCGATCCACGTGGCGAGGGGTAAGGACAAGCTGAATACGAAGGGATTCCAATTGCCGGCGAACGAACGCCCGGGCAACGCGAGGAAGCTGATGCTACTGATATACGTACCGAGGATGGAAAGTCCGGTCAGCCATCCCGGCAGACTGCCGCCTGCGGCGGTAAATCCGGAAACCGACCGACTGCGCGCCCAAAACGCAAAGCCGACCGCCATTGTCGCCAGGAAGTAGCCGCCGAGCACCAAGCCATCGAGAGCGGTAAAATGAGTCTGAGTCTGCATGAAGGGGTATGACGCGACAATGAAGGGAAAGGGAATCGAGGACAAATCACAAAACCTCAGCAAATGATTTGAGCCAAATTCAGCAGTTTCTTTTAAACACAGATGAGCACGGATACAGAGGATTACTAATGAAGAGGCACCTGCCCGTAATTCACCCGCAAGGTGAAGCGATTGTAATTTATAATGCCTTGGTGATCTGTGCCCATCTGTGGAATCTGTGGTTTCAACTGCATTTTCCAAGTTGAGCGCCGGGCCTCAACTCGGGGAGGAACCGCATGACCTGGATTTTTCCATGGGTACGGCAGTGGTTTTCGTCCTTCCAAGGGTCCCACGATCAAACGCTCAAAATCATATCACTCCAGATGGATAAATAAAGATGGCGCTACGCCGCTGCCGGCGTCGCAGGTTGCAGGCCGCAGCGGACAATGTGCGCGCTCATCTCCGCGACAATCCGGGTATAGATGGCTTGCGACTCCGACGACACGACTGATTTCGGGACCCCCGGATCAAAGCCGCGCGCCTCAAGCCCGGCAGCGACGTTAAGCGGGAACGTAAGTTGGTCGATGATCCGACCAAGCTCAACCATCGCCGCCGCCGGAGCGGCGACATCACCAGGCTGACCCAACGCACAGATCCGATGGATTGCCACCATCAGCTCGGGCACAATATTGACCAAGCCACCAATGCAGCCGGCTGCGCCCAACCCGAATACCTCCGGCAGCCGGGTGTCGGAGCCCGACATCACCACAAATCCCTTTTCTTTCCCCAGCGCGATCAGTTGACGGTGATAGTCGAATTCCCCGCCGCTCTGTTTAATCGCGATCATCGGGGCGCGCTCCGCAAAGGCCGCGACCGTCGGGAGGTCGATCCGTTTTCCCGTCAGTTCCGGAAAATTATAGAGCATTACTGGCAAGTCGACCGCGTCGGCCACGTGCAGAAAATAGGCGAGCATGTCCGCCTGCGACACCGGAAAGAATACTGGCGGCATCAACGCCACCGCGGGCAGGCCGAGCGATTTGGCGAAGCGGCCGAGCTCGATCGCCGCACGCGGGCGAATGTCCGTAATATTGGCAAACACCGGCAACGGTGCCGCCAGTTCCGCCACCGTCGCGAGGACCGCCTTGCGCTCATCGACCGTGAAATGGGGAAACTCGCCCGTGCTCCCGAGCGCGAGCACCCCACTGATCCCGGCCCGCTTCTCGAAATCGAGGTGCGTGGCCAGACTGGCCCGATCAACCCGACCCGACGCATCGGTCGGGATCCATTGGGCGGAGAAAATGCCTTTCGGCAGCTGAGAGGAGGAATGCATGGATAAGAGAGTCGAGCTCGAGCGGGTCACGTTGCTGCGCGGCGCGCCCGAAAGCGCGCCACCGACCTGCCGCTTGTTGGGGCTACTTTTTACTGCGGGGGTTTTTGACTTGATAGAAAAAGCCATCTTCGGCGCCGATCAACAGATCCGGGATACCGTCGCCATTCCAGTCTGCAGTTGTCGGCTTGGTCGCATGGCCCGCCAACACGTGCGTGCTCACCGGTCCTTCGTCGCGGAATTTCCAGCGACCTTGGGCATCCCGGCCGAGGCCACGGAGAAAGTTCACGTTGGGATTGCTGTTTACCAATATGTCCATGGTCCCGTCTCCGTCCCAATCGACGGTGGCAAACGTGCGCCGCCCGGAACGACCATGGAGTCCGTTGTTCAACTGGAGCAATCCAGACTCCTGGTTTTGCGGCTGACCATTACTGTTAAATACACTCGTCCCCTCGCCCCAGAACACGCGTTGGCCCGGCGAAAGCGTTAGCGTGCCATTCGCCGCCCGTTTGCGTTCAAACAACGCGAGGTAGCCCTCGTGATCCAATATCACCAGATCGCTGAGGCCGTCCCCGTTCCAATCGATCACCTGCGGCGTGGTTCGCCATTGAGTAACGAATTCGCGGCCCCGCGGGTCCCACCAATTCCAAGCTGGCTTGGGCGATTTTGTACCCGGCGCCACTTCGATCGGCTGACCGGGAGCCAGTTGCGGCTCCTGGCGGGTTCCAATGTTCTTATACCAAACCACCTTTCCCCAGATTCCATTGGTGATGATATCCGGCAAACCATCGTGATCCCAGTCCGCCACACTCAAAATCGAGTAACCCCACTTCGCTTCGGCCGGACCCTGAATTGATCCATTGGGACCAGCCAGCTCGCGAATCGTTTTTCCACCTGCCGTTAAATACACCGGGGCGGCCCACCGAATCGGGTCACCGCCCATGTTTTTGATAAAACCAATATAGCCAGCGGTATTACCGCTGACGAGGTCGATCAAGCCGTCACCGTCCCAGTCGAACGCATAGGGCGTGGCCAAAGCGCCAAATTTTACGTCGGCGGCGTACTGACGAAAATAGCGCGGCGGCAGAAACTGCGGCACACCGCTACTGGTCGTTCCGGTGTGTTCAATAAATGCCACCCGTCCGTCTTCATCACCG
>JBBQEG010000355.1:0-5693 GCA_038320495.1 Opitutales bacterium
TTTCGCGACAGCGTCCGTAGCAGCGTCAGGGCGAAACTCAGCGCAATTCGGGAATCGCCGGATTAAGGCGCCGCGCCATTTGGTAACGCTCCGTCGCTTCGGCGGTGCGGCCCAAAATCGAGAGCGTCAGCGCGAGGTTAAGATGGGCTGCGGCCATCATCGGTTCCGCTCGGATGACCCGCTCAAATTCAGCAACGGCTCCGTCCAGCCGACCCAGGTCACGCAACGCCATCCCGAGATTGTTCCGCGCATCATGATACTCCGGATCGAGCCGCAGGGCCTCCTGCAGGTGACGTAACGCCTCAGTCCGCCGGCCTTGGCTGAGCAGCACCCGGCCGAGGTGATTGTGCGCGTCCGGATAGTCTGGTTTTACCTCCAATGCCCGCTCGTACGCGCGCATGGCGTCGGCCGGTAAACGCAGATCCCAAAGCACGTTGCCGAGATTATAGTGCACCTTGTAGAGATCGGGGCGGACGCGCAACGCCTCCTCGAGTTGGACCCGCGCCAGTTGAAACTCACCCCGATTACGCAGCAAATTGCCGAGATTATTATACGCCATCCAACACTCCGGATTCTTCGCGATCGTCGTGGCGTAGAACGTTCGCATGTCGGCATACATTCGACTCTGGTGGAAACTCAGGAGTGCCAGCACCCCGAGCAGCGCGCCCGGAAGCCCGAGACGCCAACCCGCGGATTTCGCCGCGAGTGCCCGCGTCATTCCCGCCGACGCCAGTACGACCAGGCTGATGCTCGGGAGATATTGCCAGTGGTCGGCCACATAGGAATAGATGAACGCATAGACGTTGAAAAAACCCAGCGTCGGCATCAGCGAGCCCCCAAAGAACAACACGGCCGCGAGCGGCGCCCGCCAGCGTCCACGTATCCGCCAAAGTACGACCAGCGCCACGATCACGGCGAACGAGAAAAGCCATTGCCATGCCTGCGCCGGATCAACCGGCCAGCGCGGATAGATGAAGATCAAATCAGCCGGCCAGAACAGCTTGCCGACGTAGAACCACGCCACCCGGCCCGCGAGCAGACTACGTTGGAGGAGGCTCAGATCGAACTCCGATCCTTGGGCGCCGACATAGGTCTTCTCGACCCACCCGGAAAATAGGCCCATCGCCGCGCCCAGCACCAGCCATGGAAGCAGCGGCCTCACGTCGCGTTTCCACTCGAGGCGACCCCGCTTCCACCACAGAACAACCAAGAGCGCAGCCGGCAGCGTTGCGGTCACGGATTTACTCAACAGCGCGAGCACGAAGACGCCCGTCGCCGCGACGTAAAGATTTCGCCGACGCTCCTGCTCGAATCGTAGATAAAGGAGGGCCGCAACAAGGTAGAAGACGAGTGACAGGGTGTTCTTCTGTTCCGAGATCCATGCGACCGACTCGACATAGACCGGGTGTAACGCAAAAATAAAACCTGCCAACCACGCCCCCGGAATCGCCAGCCTGCGCAAGGCCGCGACGAGCAGGCACGCGGCGGTCGCATGCAGGAAAATGTTAACGAGGTGATAACCGGTCGGGGCATCGCCCCAGAGCTGATGCTGGACCCAGAACGCGCTATGCAGGAGAGGGTAATACTGCTCCGTCGCCCCCACATCGAACCAGATTCGCCCGAGCCCGGAAAGTGAACGTATCTCCGGCGCCGTCACGTAGTCGCTGTCGTTCCAAATGAATTCCGCCGTAATCGCCGGCGCATATGCGACCAAGGTTACGACGAACAACGCGAACCCGATCCACACCTCCGGCACGACCCACGCTTGGGCCTCGCGCGAAGGGAGGGGACGGGAAACACGACGCGACATGAGCGAAGCCCGCGATTGCTTGGTGCCGTCGTTCCGGCGGCAATGCAAAAAGTGTCACCCGCGGTCGCGCCGTTCGACGCGATCGACGATCGTATCTTCAATGCGGCCTCCGAACGGGCCGGGCGGACCTCCGCGCCCCACCCGACCCGCAACCGGCCTTGCTGACCGGTTTTTCGCCCGAAGTCCTGGGCTTGCTTACTCCGGATGCGTGACGCGGCCGACCACTACGGCGCGGGTTTTGCGGGCGATCGTATAAAGCAGGGACGAATCCACGGGATCCCAGCAAAACGCCTGACCTTCCGCCGGCACCGGCAGGGTCGCCAGCCATTTCAGAACCGATCCGGCACGGGGAAACGCTAGAACGTAGAGCTCGGGATTGTCATGCCCGGTCAAATACAGATAACCACCGGGTCCAAACGCCCCACCCGACGCGCTGTAGCCGCGGTCGCCAATGCGGGCGAGCAAGTCATCCGGCAGCGCCCACCCTCCGGTCCGCCGCCACGCGTCATCAAACGCCACGAGTTGCGTCCACGCCGGGTCCCGCATCGGCTCCGCTCCGCGTTTTCCGTAATGGACGAAGCACGCGATCCACCGCTGGTCGCGGCGCTCGAGCCAGGTGAAGGACCCGTCCATGCGGCCAAAGCTGTGGGAGCCAACATGCGCGAGTGTTGCCGGATCGAAGATCTCGACCGAACTCAGCATGGGCACCGCCGGATAATTCGAGTGCACGGCATACAGCTTGCCATCGACGATGCTGCCGGAGTTGAGGTGAATGATCTCACCGCCGGCGCCGCCATCCCAGGCGGCGACACGTTCACCGGAATCCTTGCGATACTTCCCGATGGCGTGGTTATTGATCGCGTAGAAAAACTCGCGATCCACCGCGACGCCCTGTCCGGCCTCGGCGGCGTGATACCGACGGAGTTCCGCGTAACTCCAGCCGTTCGCATCGCCAGGTGCGCCGACCGCTGAGCCGGCAATCAGCACCACGCAGCCGAGGAGAAAAGTGAGCTTCATGAGGCGCTGCGAGCAGAAGAATAGCCCGGCGTGGCGTGCGTTGACTCAACCGTTCGCGGGTTTGATCGTGCGCAGGTAAGCGAGAAACGCATCCTTCTCCTTGGCGACGAGCGCGTCCGGGCCGGTCACCTTGAAGAACCAGGTGGACCCCTCAAACGGTACCATTGCGCCCAAAACGCGCGTCGGCGTTCCGCCCGCTGAGTTCGCCATTTCCACAACGCCAATCTTCAGGCCGTTCGCTTCGATCCGCTGAATCGACCGCAACACCTCATCGGGGGACTGGGGGGCAAGTTGAATCTGGCCGCGCCACCGGTTGACATTCGCCACGTCGCCGCCGACGTCGCCCGGAAAAGCCGTGATCGCCAACTCGGCACTGGCGCCGCCATCGCCTGGAATCGTGATTGTGCCTTTCCGCATTCCGCTGGCGCCCGTCGACTGCCAATGGGCAGGAGCGGTCCAAGTGAGGCCGGATCCGGCCGCGGTCGCCACGGGCGTATTCGCCATGGTCGTGCCACCGGCCGGGGGCATCGGAGCGGGAGCGCGTGGCGCGGCGGGAGCCGCCGACGGGCCGGTATGAACATGCTGATGGTCGGCATCCACGGGAGCCGCAGCGGCTGCCGGCGGCTGCTCCTTGGGCACCCGATACGTGGTAATCTGAGGGTCGCGACATCCACTAAGAACGAGCGAGGCAATCGCCAACGCGGAGAGAGGAAAAGTGAGGCGCATGAAGCCGGGGATGAAATCAGCCCGCGGGGTCAGCGCAAGCTCGGCTCACCCCGGATCGCTCCTGAATAGAAACAACGCCTGCGTTTCGTCACTCCTGGAACGCAAGCGACAAGGGCATGGTGGCGCGGCTTCCGGGCTCGGGTTCCGAAGAAGGGGCGTTCGCCCACATGGCGCCGATTCCGCGCCGCACCCAAATTGCCCGTTGACGCTTCCCGGGCGGCTCAGCAAAGGCTTTGTTCTCATATGGCTACCCCTGAGAATCGTCGTGCCCACTGGCGGGCGAACCTTCGTATTCTAGCAATTCTTCTGAGCATCTGGGCTCTGGTGTCATTTGGCGCTGCGGTGGTTTTCGCAGACCAACTCGACCGCATTCGCTTCGGCGGCTTTAAGCTGGGTTTCTGGATGGGACACCAAGGAGCGATGCTCGTCTATGTCGGCCTGATCACGTTCTACGTCTGGTATATGAACCGCCTCGATCGCAAGTACGACGTGCACGAGGACTGAGCCCCGCGGGCTCTCACCCTTCCCGCCTCCTCCGCCTTCCCTTTTCAACCCCTTCCACTCGGCCGCTTTTCCCCTCATGACCGTCCAAACTTGGACCTTCCTTATCGTTGGTCTCTCCTTCACCCTCTATCTGTATATAGCCTTTTGGGCCCGCGCGGGCTCAACCAAGGAATTCTACGTCTCCGGGTCCAACGTGCATCCCGTGCACAATGGGCTCGCCACCGCGGCGGACTGGATGTCCGCCGCCTCGTTTATCTCCATGGCCGGGATCATTTCGTTCATGGGACGCGATGGCAGCGTTTACCTGATGGGCTGGACCGGCGGCTATGTGTTACTGGCCCTGCTGCTCGCGCCCTATCTGCGCAAATTTGGCAAGTATACGGTACCCAACTTTGTCGGTGACCGGTACTACTCCCAAACCGCGCGACTCGTGGCGGTCATCTGTGCGCTGGTCGTCTCTTTCACCTATGTTGCGGGGCAGATGCGCGGGGTGGGGATCGTGTTCTCCCGCTTTCTCGAGGTTCCGATCGAATGGGGCGTGATCATCGGCACCGTGATTGTGTTCATCTATGCGGTGCTCGGAGGCATGAAAGGCATCACCTATACTCAGGTGGCGCAATATTGCGTGCTCATTTTTGCCTATATGGTACCGGCCATCTTCATCGCCCTCATGATGACCGGGAATCCAATCCCGCAAATCGGGTTTGGCAGCGAGCTAAAGGATGGCAGCGGATACCTTCTGGATAAGCTCGATGGACTGAGCACCGCCCTCGGGTTTGCGGCCTACACGGAAGGACAGCGGCCCACCATCGATGTCGCCGCAATCACGCTGGCCCTCATGGTCGGCACCGCCGGTCTGCCCCATATCATTGTGCGGTTTTATACCGTACCGACGGTACAAGCCGCGCGGTCCTCCGCCGGCTGGGCCCTGCTATTTATTACGCTGCTTTATACAACGGCGCCGGCGATCTCGGCGTTTGCCCGGACCAACCTGCTCGAGACGGTCGATAACCGCCCTTATCTGGAGTTGCCGGGCTGGTTCAAGAATTGGGAAAAAACCGGACTGGTAAAATGGACCGACAAGAACAACGACGGCGCGATCCAATACTATAATGATGCCAGCAAGGATCCGGCGTTTCAAGCCAAGGCGGCCGCCGCGGGATGGGCTGGAAACGAACTCTCCATTGACCGCGACATCATGGTGCTCGCCAATCCGGAAATCGCCCGCCTGCCCAACTGGGTCGTGGGATTGGTGGCGGCAGGCGCACTGGCGGCCGCCCTTTCGACCGCGGCGGGGCTGCTCCTGGTGATTTCGACGGCGTTCGCCCACGATTTCATGAAGTGCTACTTCCGTCCCAACATTACGGAGAAGGGCGAGTTGACGTGCGCCCGAGTGGCAGCGGGCGGGGCGGTGGTGATCGCGGCGTACTTCGGCATTAATCCACCGGGCTTTGTCGCGGAGGTGGTGGCATTCGCCTTCGGTCTTGCCGCAGCCTCCTTCTTCCCGGCCATCCTCCTCGGCATCTTCCAAAAACGAATGAACAAGGAAGGCGCGATCTCCGGCATGATTGTGGGCATCCTTTTCACGGCGACCTATATCATCTACTTCAAGTTCGTCAGCCCGGAGAAGAACAAT
>JBBQEG010000356.1:0-5677 GCA_038320495.1 Opitutales bacterium
TCGCCTTGGGTATGGATGCCCACGCCAAGCGCCGAGGCATTGTAGCCGCCATCCGCGTCGTCCTCGCGCACCTCGAAGATGATTTCTGTCATGGTAGGAATGTGCGCGAATCGGGAGCAGGTTTCAACTCCTGCGTTCGCGACGGTACAGTTCGCGCGTAACGCCCAAGACGGATCTACCGGAGAACGGTATGATCCGAGGGGCAATAAAACGGGTCGATGATTAAGGCTTAACCTTGGTCATGTAGTTTTGTGCGGCGGGTCGGCGACCGCCAGCCGCTTCCGAGACGTAGCGGCAAACCGCGGCGGGCGATCCCATGTTCAGCCTTTCGCCCAGCCAACCGTTCGTGCAGAGCAGGCGCTTTTTGAGCACCCCGGCCAGGGCCACTTTCCAATCCGCCGACTTCGGGTCATTTCGCACGTCCTGGTCGGTCTTGCGCAGCTGGCTCATTCCCTTTTCCAAAGCCGCTGCCCAACGCTCCCGCCGCACTTCTCGGGCCTCCGCCTGGGATTGCTTGATCCCCCGCCGCTCCATGGCTTCGTCCAGCGCCAGTTCCCTCCGGAACTGGTCTCCGCCGATCACCCACCCCCGACTCATCTTCGCAAACCCCAGGTCCTTCTGCGCCGGTTTGTTTTCGCTGAGCCACCCAAGGTAGTGGGCGTACTTACGCCTGCCTCCGGCCGTGTCCTCCAGTCCCCCGGCTCCCTTTAAACATGCGGTCACGTCGAGGACGCGCGGCCGGTCCTTCGCCTGTTGCAAATGCCGGTAACTCGACCATCGGTATTGCGCCAGCTCGGCGACCCCACAGATCTTCGCCCGCACCGGGTTCAGATGCAGGTAGTGGCACAACCACGCCAACCTTTCCCGGTTCTCCACAATCAGACTCTTGTACCGGCCCTGAAATAAATGCCCGCTCTCCTTTCGAAACCGGTTGAAACGATTCGCGTACACGCTCTGCAGCCACCTCATCCCCTCGCTCAGGTTCCCTTCCGGCGTCTCCAGCGCCAGATGATAGTGGTTCCCCATCACGCAGTACCCATGCAGCACCCACCTCGCCCTCTCGCAGGCCTCCCACAGCGTCGCCTCGAACGCATCCTTCGCTCCCTCCTCCCCAAAGATCCACTGCCGGTAGTTGCCACGGTTCAACACGTGGTACAGCCCTCCCGCCTCTTCCATCCTTGTTTTTCTCGCCATCCCCTAATCCTGCCAGCTTATCTCAATATTATCAAGCATTGATCATTGACCCCTTTGGATTGATTGACCCCTTTGGATTGATCCCGACTTGCTGTCAATGGGTCCTCCGCTGGCCGTTCGCGTCGCGGTTTGGCGTTCGTGTCACATGTCACAGGCAGGCCCCGTGGGGTCGGCCTGTGCTATTCGCGCTTCGTTATAGCGGACACCGTTAGCTTGCCCCGGTCGAGGCTTTCAACCGGGGCCATCCGCTAGATCACGCCCAGCATACGCATCGCTTCCGCCACGCGGACAAAGCCTGCTATATTGGCACCGAGTACATAGTCGCCCGGCGTGCCGTACTCCTCAGCGGTCTGGTGACAGGTGTCATGAATGTTCCGCATGATGGCGGCAAGCCGCGCCTCCGTCTGCTCGAACGTCCAGCTGTCGCGGCTGGCGTTTTGCTGCATCTCCAGCGCCGAGGTAGCCACCCCGCCTGCATTGGCCGCCTTGCCCGGTCCAAACAGCACGCCCGCATCCCTGAACACCTGGATCGCCTCGGGAGTGGAGGGCATGTTGGCCCCTTCGCCCACCGCGATCACGCCATTCTTGACCAGCGCGCGCGCATCCTTGCCCGACAGTTCATTCTGGGTGGCCGAGGGCATGGCCAAATCGCAACGTACATCCCAGACCGAGCCCTTTTCAGACGCGATAAAATGCGTGCCCGTGCCTTTACGGCGGGCATATTCGGAAATGCGCTCGCGGCGCACGTCCTTGATTTCCTTTACGAGCGCCAGGTCGATACCGTTCTCGTCCACCACATAGCCGCTGGAATCCGAACAGGCGATGACAATGCCGCCAAAGGACTGCACCTTTTCAATCGTATAGATCGCCACGTTGCCCGATCCGGAAACGACGACCTTCTTGCCGTCAAAATCGGTGCCCTTGGTTTTCAGCATGGACTGCACGAAATAGGTATTGCCATAACCCGTCGCCTCGGTGCGGGCGCGCGATCCGCCATAGGCCAGCGCCTTGCCGGTGAACACCCCCGCCTCGAACCGGTTGGTCAGGCGCTTGTATTGTCCGAACATATAGCCGATCTCACGGCCCCCAACGCCGATGTCGCCGGCCGGAACGTCGGTCTGCTCGCCCAAGTGGCGGTGCAACTCGGTCATCAGCGACTGGCAAAAGCGCATGATCTCGGCATCCGACCGACCCTTGGGATCGAAATCCGACCCGCCCTTGCCGCCGCCGATAGGCATCCCGGTCAGCGCATTCTTAAAGGTCTGCTCGAAACCCAGAAATTTGATGATGCCCACGTTGACCGACGGATGGAACCGCATCCCGCCTTTGTAGGGGCCAAGCGCCGAGTTGAACTGCACCCGGAAGCCGCGGTTGATCTGGACCTGGCCCTGGTCGTCGATCCACGGAATGCGAAAGATGATCTGGCGCTCCGGTTCGCAGATCCGCTCGATCAGCGCGTGATCGAGGTAATGCGGATGCTTGGCCACCACGCGGCCAAGGCTTTCCAACACCTCGTGCACGGCTTGGTGGAACTCGGGCTCACCCGAATTGCGGCGGATCACTTCGGTCAGGATTGGGCGGAGTTTGTCGTCAAGGCTGTGCATAGTTTTCATTCCAAGGTAATCGATGTTCATTTATTTGCCATTTAGCGCACCCCGGAGGGGCGGCATCCGGGGCAATGAAAGATGTGGGGCAGGCAGTCGGGTGCAGCGGATCAGCCCTCAGCGGCAAAAACGCGTTGTGTTGTCGGCGAGGGCGTGTGAAAATCACGGATGAATACCAAGACCGGCACCTGGCAGAAACGTTTCGGCCTGACCACCTGCGCGGCCACGGAGATCGAAACGACGATTCCGGCCGCGGCCCTCGGGGTGGCGGTGATTTATACGTCGGAAGCTGACGTCGAAAAAGTTCTTCTGATCGTCGAATCGCGCGCCAGCAGCCTGCGCAGCCGGTGCCTGAAACGGCTGGCGTCCGCCAAGCTTCCTCCTGCCGCCACGCTGACCGTCGCGTTTATCACCGAAGCCCTGAGCGACCCTTCCCCCGATACGGTCCACGAAGCTTGCCGCAACCAGGTACTCCTCGCGGCCGAAATGCGCCGCGAACTGCGGCCGGCGATGCGTTGAAGGTGCTCCGAAGCACGGGCCTGACGAGGGTTGAGACGCTGACTCTATTTGAAACGGCGCGCCGGAACTCTTTGCACCCTGCGAGTCGCGGATTCTGAAAACAAAAAGGCGCCCCACCCCGTGTCATCGCGGTGGGGCGCCCGGGAATTTGACGAAACGGCTCCGCCGTCTCGCACGATTTCAGATCAGACGATGTCGAAGCGGTCCGCGATCATGACTTCGGTCCAAGCCGCCACGAAATCGTGGACGAATTTCTCCTGCGTGTCGCTTGCCGCATAGACTTCCGCCAGCGCACGCAGCTGCGAGTTCGAGCCGTTCAACGACAGCGCAACCCCCGAGGACGATCAGGTCGGCCACGGAAAATTTTTTGCCGTCGGAGTGGGCGGCGTTGAACTCTCGGAGGCAGGAGCGATGCGCAGGGCAAAGCCCGTGATCAGCATGATGGAGCTATCCTCTCCGGAGTAAAAAATATCGGGGAATTTTTCCGCCGGAATTCCCCCACTCCCGAGACTGCAAGCATCGGAACGGGAAGAAACACGTCCGCGGCGTTCCCCGCCAAGCCGTCGTTCTGATTCGGTTATTTACCTCGCCCCTTGGCGGACGCGGGGTTCGGGAGCAATGGGAAGCGGGAGATAATCACGTTCGATGATCATCCACTCGTGAAGGGCGGCGCTGAGCTCCTGCTGAACGGCGGCCACGGCGGGCTGGTCGTGGAGATTGTTGAGTTCGGCAGGATCAACCCGCAAATCGAAGAGTTCGAACATCGGCCGCGGCGAAGCGAAATAGAGGGCGGCAAGTTTCGGCTCCAGCAATCCGCTCTGATGGCGTTGCACGAGTTGCTGCCAGAACGGCTGGCCGGCAAAATCCACGGGCCAATAAGGAAGCTGGCCCATCGCATTATATACGAGCTTGTGGGTCTTCGAAACCACGACACGCCCGAGATCGAACGCCGCGCTGTTGCCCGGCAGACTGGAAGCATGGGGGCCGCGTTCCGCGAAGATGAAGGAGCGACCGGAAAACGCCTCGCCCCGCAGCAGCTTCGCAAAACTCCTCCCGGTAATCTCCGGTGGTACAGGCACCCCCGCGGCCTCCAGGAAGGTGGGCGCGAGGTCTTCGCCACTGATGAGTTCGGCGGTACTGGAGTGGGGCTTGACGCGGCCCGGCCATCGCACCAGCAGCGGAACATTAATCCCGAATTCATATAGTGTGCCTTTGCCGCGGAACTGGGCGGCGCCATTATCCCCCATGAATACGACCAGCGTGTTTCCCGCGAGGCCTCGCAGTTCCAGCTCCGCCATGACTTCACCAAAGAATACATCGAAGTGAGCGATCTCGTCATAATAACGAGCGAAGTCCTCACGCACGCCGGATGTATCGGGATAATGCGCGGGAAGCTTCAGCTTGGACGGGTCATGCTTTACCGGTCCGTGCGTGGTGAGTGGACGATGCGGGTCGCTGGAACAGAGCTGGAGAAAGAAAGGCTTTCCCGCCGGCTTCCGTTCAAGAAACTCCCGAAACTGACCCAGCGCCGTCGCGTTATCCGGCGTTTGATTCACGTAATCGAGCCGATCGTGAAACGTCGTGAGCCGGTGCTTCGCGAAGACTTCGCGTGACACCTTCGTGGTGGGTGCGCCTTCGAGATGATACGTCCGCCCGGCGACGCCCGTGAACCATCCGGCCGCACGCAGGGTTTCGGGAAACGTCTTCACATCGCGCGGCAAAGGAGCGGAGAAACGCGTCATGTCGATCGCGACGGGCGAGCGACCGGTCATGATGCTGGCCCGCGACGGCACGCATTGCGGGCTCGTGACGTACGCGCGATCGAACCGCATGCCTTGCGCGGCGAACGCATCCAGGTTCGGCGTCATGATATCGGGATTGCCGTAAGCACCCACGTGTGGGGCGCTATGATCGTCAGTGAGAATGAGGAGGAGGTTCAACTTCCCCGGAGGTGCGGCCGCCGCGAATGCAATGCTACCGACGAAACCAAGACACGCAGACGACAGCCAGCGGACCACTGCCAGGCGTGAATAGAAGCGAAACATATATACAGAATGAGGCGGAGGCATCCGACTGCAATAGCGCCGCAAAGAGGATTTGAGAGCCGCCACCGAAATCTGGAGAGGCTGTATTTATGAATGAAGTCCGGGAAAGTCATGCCCCGCCCGCTGTTCCCTTCTGAGCGAAACGCCCTTTGTGGCATGCGTGCACCGGCAACGCGCCGACGGCTCTTCGGATACGGTGGCACTGATCACTTTTTGCTCAGGGGTTCAAAACAGTCGGCGAGGCCAAGGAGGTCGGACGGATTGGTGACGCACATCATGGTAAGCTCGCTCTCGCTGACTTCGGCCAGGCGAAGG
>JBBQEG010000357.1:0-5674 GCA_038320495.1 Opitutales bacterium
CTTCGTAAAGGGCGATGGCGGTGGCCGCCACGAGCAACACGAAGCTGGAGATCAGCAGAATCGTCCACGATAGCTTCCGCCGGATCGGCAGGGCATGAAACCAGCGCATGCTAGCGGGCCTCCGTTTTAAGCTCAGGCCCCACCAGGCGGGCCAGGCCCAACAGTTGGGAGCCAAGCTTCAATCCAGCATGCTGCGCCGTGGCGCGATTCACTTCGAAACGAATCCTGGCGCCCTCTGCATAAAAATTGAGCACTCCGCCTCGCGCCGCAAAGTCCGGCAGGTCGGCGACGGTAAGCACCGGCCGCCCCGCAAAGGCCGCGATGATCGTGGCCATCTGTGCTCGTTCCGATTGGCTCACAAATACCACATGGCTATTCATCAAGTCCGCGACGCGGTTGGACCGCGTGATGCGCAGGGGATGCCCGCGGATTTTTTCACCCTGTATCACCGCGTCGAGCGCACCGGCAAAGGGATCCTCCCCCAGAACTCCGATCACAAAGGGGGCCTCGTCGCTGGCGAACTGCGCGGGGGGCCAAACCACGAATTGGATCAGGTTGAAAATGAACGCCGCCTTGACCTGATATTCCTTCGAGGCGCCCTGCGCTCGCAGGGTCGGGGGGGCGAACGTCAGCAACGCTGCGAGCACAGCCAAGAGGCCACGCCACGCTCCACCGTTGGGGCGGCGGACCGGAAGGACGCGATCCCTGGGAGATGGGAAATATTTCAGAAGCGCCATGTGACGGATCCGTTGAAGCTGCGCTCGATTTCCCGGCGGATTGCGGCGTCGCGGAACTCGGGGTGGCTCCGGTCGAAAAGGTTTTTCCCGGTGATCGCCAACTCCACGGCGTCGGCTGGCCGCCAGCTCAGGCGGACGTCGGCTTCCACGTAAGCGGGCACCGCTTGATTCGCAATCCGCCCCACCTGGCGCACGGAAACATCCAGCGCCGTGCGCGCCGAAAGATCGAACTGCGAGTGCAGGGACGCGTAATGTTTCGGATCGAGCACCTGGCTGCGCACGCTCGCGGCATCGAGGCTGCCGGGCTTGGTTTTGCTGCTGACGCGCTGTCCTGTATAACCGAAGCGCAGGCGCCATCGCTCCGTCGCCCGATAGTCGACGCTCAGTTCGGCCCCGTAGGAAAGCCCGGTGATGCCATTGGCGATCAGGGAAGGGCCGCCGGCGACCTTCGACGGCTCCAGACTGCGGAGGTCGTCGTAATCATGCAGGAAGGTCGAAAGCGAAAAGGAAAAGCCCGGCCGAACCTCCGCACGATAGCCGATCTCGTAGGCGAGCAGTTCCTCGGATTTGAAATTAGGCCCGCCGGCGATCGCGAATGGCGGGGTTGACGGCGCGTAGAATTCTCGATCGATGCGGGAAGGCGACCGCATCGCCCGCGAAATCGCGGCCCACGCCAGCCGGCGCTCGTCCAGTTTCCAGGCGGCCCGCACGCTCGGTTGATATTCGGTGCCGGTATAGGGGTTATGTTCCACTTTGAGGCCGGCGGTCAGACGCAGACGATCCCGGAGCAGTTTGACTTCGTCCTGCACGAACGCGCTATACCACTCCCGTGTCACCCGGCCCGGGAGAAACGAGAAGGTCGGACCAAGCTCGGCATCGTCCCGCATGAATCGATAGTTCCCGCCGAACACGAGGCGATGGTTCGTCCCCACGGGAAAATTCCGCTGCAGATCCAAGTCGTAAATTTCCAGGTCCTCGGCGAACGAACCGGGGATCAGGCGTTGCGTGTAGTCGTAGTAGCTTTGCACGACCAGGCTGTCCTGCGGGGCGAACGTCCGCGTCCAACGACCGAGCAGATTGCCACCTTTCATTTCAATATCCGCATTGATGGGCTGGCGAACGCGTCCTCGATAGACGTCGCCTTGCAACGTGAAGCGATCCGCGGTCTCCCGCTCCCAATCGCCGCGAAAACCACCTTGAGTCATGCGCCAGGCATCCTCGCCGTCCAGCCCGGCCGGGGTGATCGAGTCTTCGGCTGCGGTGTGTTTTCCGTAAACGCGGAAAAACGCACCGGAGCCAAAGCTGGCGCCGTAACGGGCGCTGGCCGACCGCATTTCATTTCCCGCCACCGCCTTCAGGAACCCGCCTTGCGTATCGCGCGCGCTCTGGGTCGTGATGTTGATGACTCCGTTGACCGCGTTCGATCCCCATTGGGTTGCACCCGGCCCGCTAATGACTTCGATCCGGTCGAGGTCGACCAGCAGCGTGTCCTGCACATCCCAGAAGACGCCGGCAAATAAGGGAGTATAGAGCGTGCGGCCGTCCAACTGCACGAGCAGCTTGTTCGTCGTCGTGTTGTTGAAACCGCGCGAGGCGACGGCCCACTGTCGCGAATCGATTTGGGCCACCTGTAAATTCGAAACCAAGCGCAACGCTTCCGGCAGCCGCATCGCGCCGGAGCGACGGATGTCGTCGCCCGTGGCGACTTGAATGGCGGACGCGGCTTCGGTGAGCATTTCTGTGCGACGCGAGACCGACGTCACCTCGACGTCCATCAACTGCGCCAAGCTGAGACTTTTATACGGCGCGGGCGTTGGTCCGGGGCCGGCCGGCCGCGGCGCGGATTGGGCGAAAATGGAAGGTGCGATGCAACCGGCCAAAAGCACTGCGATTCGGTATGCGCCGAGATGCGCACGACTGGCCGGAAAGATTCGGAAAAATGCAGGCACATTCATGAGGGCGGATACGCGTGACCCGGCTGGCTCAAAAGCCGCCACCTGATGAAGCCGAACTGATCTGGTTGCTGGACAAACCGGAGTATCACTGGACCTAATGATACTCTGATACTCGACTGCACGCGTGAACTGTCCACTGTTACCTTATCGGAAATTTCCCGAAGAAATGGCGGGGCAAATTCCGCGCGGGCGAGCCCGGGGAAGATGCGCTCAACAGGTCCATGACCTCAGCAATTCAGTCGGTGATTGTGATGGCGCCGTCCGGAGAGCCGACGAATACAAGGGGGTATCGAATCCTCCTCATCGATGATGATTTCGACGATCGGTTCATCGCGCAGCGCACGTTGAAGTAGGTCCTGTCAGACCGCCGCATGGTAAACCTCTCCCGAAGCGGTAACGAGGCGTTCCGGTCCGGCATAGCCAGGATCATCGCTAAACGGCGCCGTGTTCGATTTCGCTCATGCGCGTGGGGGGTGGCCAATCGTCGACTCGTTCCAGATGGACCCTTAGCAGACCCGCACTTCGATTGTGTCAGAAACGCCACGTCGCTTTCGCATAAACCTCGCGGCGGATTTCCACCCGCATCGGACCTTGCAATCCAAATTCCGCGTGCCGGCTGTGCAAGAGATTCTGTCCCACGAGCGAAAGCGAAACTTGATCTGTGAGTCGCCACTCAATTCTCGCGTCCACTTCATGGTAGCTCGGCACGGTTCCCGGTTGGCCGTTGTTATTGTTGCGCAGCGTTCCAACCCACCGGTAGCTGACATCCAGTCTTACGCTTGGGCCGAGATCGGCTGAGGAACGAAGTGAGACCTGTTGATCAGGGTCCGACAATTCATTGAGTGCATTATTAAGATCGGTTCCGCCCGCTCGCACCCGGATGTTCTCTCGCAGGAGGGTATATCCGCCAAGAATGCGCCAATTCTTCGATAGTTCGAAATTCGCGGTAAGTTCCGCGCCGTGGGTCTCACCCTCCAAATCGTTCGCGAAATACAGCGGGAAAGTCGTCACCGGCGTGCGGCTGACACTGCGAACTTTGCTGTAGACGTTGTAGAAAGCGGCCGCCGAAAACGCGACCCGGGAGCTAAATTGGCCACGGTAGCCGAGTTCGTAGGCAATCACATTTTCTGATTCGAAGCGGGAGTCTCCCTTGAGGATTACTGGCGTGTTATTGGGTTGAAGCAGATCCCGGTCGATACGGGACGGGGTGCGGACCGCACGGGAAACGGATGTCCAAACATTGTCCTTTCGGTCGAGTTTCCATTGAGCCCGGACACTGGGCTTGATTTCGAAACCCGTGTAGCTGGTATGCTCCAGCTTCGATCCCAAGGTAAACGAGAGGCGATCGAACGCCGGCACTTCAATTTGACCGAACGCGCTGAACAGTTCCTGACGAAGGCGGTTCGGTTCGAACGACAAACCCGGAGCAGGTTTCACGCGATCTTGGGTTTGGCGATATCCTCCGCCCCAGACCAGACGGTGTCCTTTCCCAAAGGAAATCCGATGCTGGAAATCGAGGTCGTACGTGTCCAAGTCATCAGTGAAGAATCCCGTTGAAGCGAATGGAGACCGGACCGGTTGCCTCAAATGCGTACGATCGAAGTAAAGCTGAAGCCGGAGATCGGAAAGGGGGGAAAAGATGTGGGACCACCGGCCTAGCAAATTCGCGCCGCTGACTTCCGTTTCACCTCCGCCGACAAATCCCTCGGTGCCAGCGTAGTAATCGCCTTGAAGAGTAAGCGTATTTTGCAGCGTAGGTTCGGCATCGATCCGGAATCCCGCCTGCGCCATGTTCCACCCGTCTTGGGCGTCGGTGCCGTTAGCGAATGTCTGGCTGTCGCGCTCCTGCTGCTTGGCGTAAACCCGGTAGTGAACGTTCCGGGCCAGCTCACCGCCATATCGGGCGGCAAACGCGTGACGCAATTGCGTCCCAGCCGCACCTTCGATATAGGCGCCCTGCGTTTCGGCCGCGGATTTGGAGATGATGTTGATGACGCCGTTGACGGCATTCGCGCCCCAAAGCGTACCGCCAGGGCCGCTGATCACTTCGACCCGGCTGATGTCTTCGAGCAAATAGTCCTGAACGTCCCAGCGCACACCGGAAAATAGCGGCGTGTAAATCGTCCGGCCATCGATCATGACGAGAAGCTTGTTCGCCAGCTCGGTGTTGAATCCTCGGGCGCTGATGCCCCAATCGTGGGAATTTTTTTGAGCGACGTTTAGGTTGTTCGCGAGGCGCAGAACTTGCGGCAGGCTGGTCGCGCCCGAGCGCCGGATATCTTCCGTTGAGATGACTTGAATTGCCGAGGCTGTATCGGCCAGCCGCTCGGGCGCACGGGAAACGGAGGTCACTTCGACGTTCAACAGCTCCTCCAAAGTCATTCGCTTTAGTGAAACCAGTGTCGGCTCCCCCGCGTGGGCAACACCGGCCACAAGGGGGAGAACAATCATGAGCGCCGCCAAACATGCCAGGCCGCGGAATTTCGTGTGAGGCGATGCGGAGAAGACGGCGGACATCGTGAGGGTTAGGGTGACGATGATTGTAAACGTGAGCCACGCGAGCCAAGTGAAAACGCGTCGTGTGCGTCGCCCATGCTTTTCGCGCCCTGAGGCAATCGATCGTCGTATAAGCGCGCGAACTTTCGCGTCTGCTCTGTATTCAAAAGGAAACCCGAACGCGGTTTGGGATGTCTGTTGTGCATCATAGTCAGGCTTGTTCCAGGTGTTGAATCCCTTCCGATGCCAAATCCCGCGAGTCACCCTCAGGCCCCTCTCCATTCTCCAAAAAAGGTAGCTACCGACGATTCCCGGGCTGATGCGGTTAAAATTCTAATCGTCGAGGACAACGACGATGACGCCGGGCTTCTGCTACGCGAATTGCGTCGCGCCGGGTTCGAGCCCGACTGGGTGCGGGTGGACACCGAGCCAGACTATCTTGCCCACCTCCAACCCGAACTCGACCTCGTGCTGTCGGATTTCCGT
>JBBQEG010000358.1:0-5651 GCA_038320495.1 Opitutales bacterium
CTTGCCGTCCAGGGGACTCGCTTCGTCCGGTCCGGACTTGAGAAGGTTGGCGATGTTGCGCAACGGCCCCACGGCAACTATGGTAACGCTGCCATCCGGCTGTTTCGCAAGGATCTCGCGATAGAGGGTCACGGCATCGGGATAATCTTTCCCACTGGAGAACTTGCTCGGATAGTTCCTGATGATACTGCGTGCAAACCCTTCGTGATCGAGAAATCCTTCATCTTTCAGTGTCCCCACCGGGATCGCGGGGCGTCCGAACCAGGTATTGATCGCATCCAGAGCCGGCGCGATCTCATCAGTGGAAGTGCAGCCGATGGTGGCAAGCAGCTTCGCCTCGCCGCGTTGCACCGCACCGTGTAGCATGAAAAGGGCACCGATGTCGTCGCAGTCATGGTCCACGTCCGAATCGAAGATGATGTTCGGGGTTGGCTCCGCAGCGTGCAGGAGCGGGAGGCATGCGAGCGCCGCCAGCGGCAGCGCGGCGGAAAGGATAAGCTGTTTGACGAAATTCATAATTATGGTGCGGGTTAGAAATGAGGCATGGCATTCCACAGTTTTTCCAGCAAGGGAAGCATCTCCGGGTCGTTGCCGTTGAATTGTTCTGTCTGGGGGTTCTTTTTCAATCTCGTTCCCTACTGTGCAGCAATGTCGGCCAGCAGGGATCGTGAAATCACGAGGAGTCGCATCAGATCAACTCCAAGCCCTTCATGGTTGCCTTGCCGGTGGAAAACTCATTGGTCTCAAGACCGAGCCGCTGGAGCATTGAGACGTAGAGATTCGCCAGCGGATAATTGTTCTCTTTATCGAAGGCGAGGTGCTGGCCGTGCTTGAAGCCGCCGCCGGCGAGCAGCACGGGGAGGTTGGTGTTGCTGTGCGAATTCGCGCTGCCCATCGGCGTGCCGTA
Source organism: Opitutales bacterium (assembly GCA_038320495.1). Taxonomy (GTDB): domain Bacteria; phylum Verrucomicrobiota; class Verrucomicrobiia; order Opitutales; family Opitutaceae; genus ER46. The sequence continues at coordinate 908 of JBBQEG010000358.1, forward strand.
GAGAACCATCGAGCGGTCGAGCAGCGTCTCCCCATCCTCCTTTGTCGCGGCGAGCGCGGAAAGAAACGCCGCGAGCGCGTCGAACTGCGCCTCTTCCTTCGCGCGCAATTCCGCGACGACTTCGGGCCGGTTGCCGTGGTGGGTGATCGGGTGGATGACCGTCGTGTCCACGAACAGCGAGATGATACGCGTCGAGTCGGTCTCCAGAGCGAGCTTCATCACGTCGAACATCAGCCGTGTCTTCGCCACGAACTCGCGCTGGTCATCAATGTCGTCCGGCGCTTGCGCGGCGACGGCGGGCTTGGGCTTGTGCTCCCATTCCTCAGAGCTGTGCATGCGTTGCTCCAGTTCGCGAACCGAGGTGAAGTATTCATCCACACGCGCCTGGTCGCTTTTGGAAAGCGTCCGGTTCAGCCGCTTGGATTGTTCGCCGACGAAATCGAGCATCGAACGCCCCTGCCGCAGCGCCTCGACATTCGCCTCGACTTCCTCCGGATTCCCCTGGGCGAACAGCTTTTGAAACAGTTTCTTCGGACTTCGTTCCGCCGGAATGGGCGCGCCGCTGCGCGTGTAACTGAGCGTGCCGCCTTCGTTGCTCATGGCCAGCACCAGCGACGGATAGCGCGTCTGATTCCCGATCTGTTCGGCGGCGAATTGGTCGAGCGACACCCCGTTCCGAAATCCACCGCGGTCGGGATGCGGCGTGCCGGTGATGAAACATTTCTCCGCCACATGCCCGCCCGCGACGCCCGGGTGGCTTACGCCGCTGAGTACAGTGAGCTGCCCGCGATGCGCTGCGAGCCGTTCGAGATACGGAGTCACCGCGTAATCAGCGCCTGCTTTCTCCGGGAAAAAAAACTCCGGCATGATTCCCATGTTCGTCTGGATGCAAACCATGCGGCGCGGCTTCACCACGGCGGCGGCGGCGCCAAACACGGGACGCATGGCATCGAGAAACGGCAGCGCGAGCGTAATGCCTGCGCCGCGCAGAATGGTGCGGCGGGAGAGATGTCGGTTGAGCGAGATGTTCATGGTGATTTTGTTGGTTCCTTCAATTTTACTTCACGTTTCTCCAATGCGTCTTCCAGCGCGGGTCTGGTTGTCTTGCTGGAGTCTATAAGAGCGGTGAGTCGTCCTTCCTTATAGTCCACCGTCGCGGCGGCGACGCCGTCGATTTTGTAAATCGCCTCATAGGTCACGAAGGCACACGCCTCGCAATCATTACCGATAACTGGGATTTCGATGTGGTCGAGTTTGTCGTGCGGGGTGGTGATGACCGCGGCGATGCCGAGCGTGCTGCGGGTGGCGTTGCGGAGCAGTTCGTCGAATCGTTTCGTGATGTCTTCGGGCTTCGTGTCTTTGAACGCGATCGCCGGGTCGTAGCTGAAGACGCCTTCAGCGTGTTCATAGTCCACGCTTACAAGTTTCACGCCGGGCAGTTCTTCGAGTCCGGTGCGGAAAACGGCTTCACGTTGGGGCGAAAAGAGTCCGGTAATGCGATGCTTGAAGTTTTGCGGCGACGCGGGCTTTTCTTCCGCAGCGCAGACAACGCACGCGGATAGGCAGAGGGTGGCGATTAGTCGGTTCATCGGGTTTGGAAAAGTGAGCTTGCGGTGAGTTCGTGGATCAGGGTGCGAATGCCGCCGCCGTGCTGCTGGGTGCGCGCGACGATAGCGGCGACTTCGGCGCGGTCGGTGAAGGCCACGTCACGGCCTGTGGAGTAGATTAGGAATTGCCGCGCGAGGTTGCTCAGAAGGCGCGTCGGGTGGGCGGCGAGCAGTGTTTGATACTCGGCGATGCCGCTGAATTTCCGCTCGTCCGACAGGGTTCCGCTCGCATCCACCGGCGGGCCGAGCTTGAACGAAATTACGATGGCAGGGTCAATCGCCCCGCGCGGCGCTGGCTCACCATCTCCGATGGAGCGGTAGCGCGTGCGAAAACCGCCGATGACATCGAAGGACTCCAGTGCGAAGCCGGGCGGGTCGATCTTTGCGTGGCAACCGGCGCACACCGGCTCGTGGCGGTGTTTGTCGAGTTGCTCGCGGATGGTTGTCGCCCCGCGCACGTCGGGCTCGACTGCGGGAGTGTTCGGCGGCGGCGGTTCGGGAGTCTGGCCGAGGATGCGCTCCAGAACGAACGCGCCGCGCGGAACGGGCGAGGTGGTGGTGCCGTTTGCGGTCACTTTCAAAATCGCGCCCTGCGTGAGGAAGCCGCCGCGCGGGGAGTCGGCTGGCAATTTCACCCGCCGAATCTGTGTGCCTGTAACACCGGGGATGCCGTAATGCGTGGCGAGGCGCTCGTTCAGCATCGCGAAGTCGGAGCGCACGATGTGCGTGCCGTCAAGGTTCTGGTCGATAAGCTCGCGGAAGTAGGCGCGCGTCTCGTCAACCATCGAGTCCTGCAAATACGGATTGAACTCGGGGTAAAGTTTCTTGTCCGGGTCGTTCGCGCCGATGGCACGCAGCTTCAGCCATTGGCCTGGAAAGTCCTCGATGAAACGCTGCGACCTCGCGTCCGTGAGAAGGCGCTCGACTTCACCGCGCAGCACATCGGGAGCGTGCAGTTTGCCAGAGGCGGCGAGTTGCGTGAGCTGGTCGTCGGGCGCGGAGTTCCAAAAGAAATACGAGAGGCGAGAGGCGAGCGCAAAGTCGTCAAGCGAATCGGCCGGCTCCGTGTGATATAGGAAATCCGGCGAGCACAACGCGGCGCGATACGCCCAACGCATCGCCGTCTCGAAGCAATCACCTGCCTCCAACCGCATCTCCACTTTCGCCACATACTCCGCGCGCACGTCATCCGCGACGGGACGGCGAAACGCTTTCGGCAAAAACGTGGCGAGCAACTTGTCCGCGTCCACGAGCGGCGCATCGCTCTTTACGGTCCACAAACCTGCGTCGGGATCGGGGAGGTTTCTGCCCGAACCGAGTATCCGAACCATTGTGCGGACCGGTGCGCGCACGCCGGGGTGTGCATCCGCTTTCCACTCCACGAGCGGCAGCCCGCCAAACAAGGCCTGGTGCGCCTTTGGCGGCCACACGTCGTTGATCGGGCCTTCCACATCAAGCCAGTCCACGGCGACGCCGGGGCCGGTGAACGCCATCGCGTGGCCTTCGCGCGAATAGTTTACCACGTGGGTAAGCGACGCTGCGTTGAAGCAGAAAATCTCGTTCTGATTCATCCAGACCGTCCGCTCGTGCTCGGCAGGTTTCAGCGAAGGTGCATCGTCGTAGCCGAGCACATAGCTCGGGTGACGTTGGCCGCGCCCGTCGCCTGTGAGTTGCACGACGGATAGCCGCGCCGCCTCCGTTCCGCGCGCGGGTAGCACGGCGCCTTTATCCCAGCCGAAACTCCACACCGACCAGCGCGCGCGATAGCGCCCCGGATAAATCGTCACCTGCGCCCCGAAGTACGGGGCGAAAGATTCATCCTCGTGCCGAAAAATGCCGACCGTGCTCCCGCGCTCGAAGGTCCCGAAGCGCTGGTGCGCGCCTTCGTCTAGGTGCTGCGTCACGCCCGCGGGCGGAAACTCCGGATCAGGCTTCATGTCGCGTAGCAACACGCCATCGCCGTTCTTCACAATGTGCGCAACGCCGCTGCCCGGCTGCGTGAGCGAGAGCCGCTGCGTGCGCACCGTCGGCGCCTGCGGCTGCGTGGCGATGGCGAGGTCGAGCGTCTTGTCCGCCGCTTCGACATACTTGGCGATGTTGACGTGCGAGATGTCGAGAGCGTCGCTGTTGTTATCGAAACCGTGAGCCGAGCCATCCGGCGGAAGCTCTCCCGCGAGCACAAGGCCCGGCATGTCGAAAAGGTCGCGAATCGTGTTCTCATACTCACTGCGCGTGAGCCGCCGGATACCCGTGCGCCCTCCGCCCGCGAACTTTTCTTTCTCCGCCACGATGAGCGAATCCCGGAGCAGCTCCACCGTCGCCGCTTGCTCCGCCGCGGAGGGACGCCTCTTCTTTTTCTTTGGCGGCATCTCGCCGGATTCGATGACGTCATGCACCTTCACCCACCACGAGAAATTCCCCGCGTCCGCGAAGTCCGTGCCCAGTGATTCGAGGTCGAGCCCACCCTTTTTCTCCGTCGGGTTATGGCAGTCCGTACAGTGTCGTTCGAAAAACGCGTGCGGCATTTCCGCCGCTGCCGCCGGGATTTTGGACAGAAAAACTTGGCTAAGCAAAATAAAGGGCAGAATTTTTCCGTCCAAAATCTTGCTGTGTGAAAATGCAGTGATTGTCGAAGTCATGGAAAGTCGTGGGTGCGTATGACACCAGTTCCATCTGAATTTCGATTTCATGGAGCGGCTTGCGGAGGTGAAATTCATGGGGAAGACCTGACCGAATCGAATGTGGCGGTGGTGGCCGCGAAGGTATTTCCCGAGCAGACAAAAAGACCGACGTGGCCTTTCTCATCGAAGGTCGCGGGGAGGACCATCAACGACTTTCCCCAGTTCTGGCCATCGGCCGAGGTGAAGAGAGTCACCTCGTTGCCCGACTGGACGAGCCTGAGGTGGATGGGCAACGTCACCTTGCCAAGGTTCTTGAGTTTGCCCCCATTTCCGAGCGCGTCCCGCCACCGACCGACGAGATTCCCGGACGCTTCCACCTGGATCAGCACATAACGACTGCTGGGAACGGTGAGCGATTCCCGAATCATCAACCCGGAAGCGGTCGAGGGCCTGCGATCATTCACGTAGGACCCGGGGCCGCCGACGTTCGGCCCCAGACTTGTGAGGCAGGCGGAA
>JBBQEG010000359.1:0-5640 GCA_038320495.1 Opitutales bacterium
GGACTCCGCCACATCCGCCAGGGTATGGCGCTGGTGAATATCAATCGCGCCCACCACATCCGCCGGCAGACGCGTCACCCCGGCGATCTTTCCCACAATGTCCGCGGTCGTCACCAGCTGCTTGCGCCCCACATTCAGAAAGACCGTGACTTTCCCCGGTTCCTTGCCCGTGCGGGATGAGCGTTCGAATTTCGCCCGCTTCCCGCCACCGGCGGCTTCGGACGAACGGGCGTCGGACTCCTCATCGGACTGCGCTGCCTGCTCAATGGACCGCGCCGCGACCGGCGCTGGTGCAGGTTTGGCGCCAGCACTGGGCCGCTCCGTGGCTCCCGTTCCCGCTCTGGCTTCGACCGTCGAGTCGGTTCGTGGCATCGGCTTTCGCGGCGCGGCCTGCGGCGCCCACTCCGGCGCCGGTTTCACCTCACGGGCGGCCGGTGCGGATTTCGCGCCGGCCGGGGCCGGTGCCCCTTTCGGACCAGCTGCCGGAGCAGTGCTGCCACTTTGCAGCAGATGAATCAGCGCCGAGCAGATATCCGTGCTCGCGTAGCCTTGGTCGAGCAGTCGATCGATCATGCGGTCGTGCGGCTTGAATTCCTTCGCCTCCAAAGCCGAACGGATCTTCTCGAAAAACACATTCGCCCGCGCCTCTTCGACTTCATCCAGCGACGGCAGCCGCTCCCGCCGGATCTTTAGCTTCGCGTAGCGAATCATGTGCTGCAGCTTGTAGATCTCCTGACCGGAAACAAAAGTGAACGCCCGTCCGGATTTCCCGGCCCGACCTGTGCGTCCGATCCGATGCGTGTAATCTTCACTGTCGTTCGGCAGATCGAAGTTGAAGACCACCTCGAGGTCGTCGACGTCCAAGCCGCGCGCCGCCACGTCCGTCGCAATCAGGAACTCGAACTTCCGCTCGCGGAATTTCTCCATCACCCGGTTTCGCTGCGTCTGCGTGATGTCACCGTGCAGACGATCAACCGCATAACCCCGCGAGTGCATGTGCTCGTCGAGATCATCGACCATGATCTTTGTACTGCAAAATACGATACCGTAGCGGAAATCATGCACGTCGATCAGACGCGTCAGCGCTTCGATCTTCGACCGACGATCCACTTCAAAATAAACCTGATCCACCTGGGGCGCATTCTGCGCGAGGGACTCGATCTGGATCCACGCCGGGTCTTTACTGTAACGCTTGATCAGTTCCTGAATCATCCGCGGCATCGTGGCGGAGAAAAAGAATAGCTGCCGCTGCGCCGGCACCGCGGAAAGGATTTTCTCGATGTCATCGCGAAACCCCATGTCGAGCATCCGATCGGCTTCGTCCAGCACGACCATCTTCAGCGCATCCAAACGCAGCGTGCCCCGCTCCATGTGGTCCATCACGCGACCCGGTGTCCCGATCACGATCTGCACCCCCGACTCGAGCGCGCGAAACTGTCGATCGTAGCTTTGGCCACCATAAATCGGCACCTCACGAATACCTTTTTTGAAGAACGCCAGCCGGCCCGTTTCCTCGGCCACCTGCACCGCGAGTTCCCGCGTCGGACACAGAATCAAGACCTGCACCGCCCGCTTCGCCGGGTCGACGCGCTCGATCGCCGGGATCGCAAACGCCGCCGTTTTACCCGATCCCGTCGAGGATTGTCCCACGATATCTCTCCCCGTGAGACCCACGGGAATTACCGCCGTTTGAATCGGCGACGCCTCCTCAAATCCCATCTTCGCGACGGCTTTCAGGATTTCGGGCGACACGCCCAACTGATCAAACGGAAGTTTTTCCATACAATAGGATGGCTCGATCGTGATCCGTCCGCCAGCCCGCATTCGAAATTCCAACGAACGGCAGGATTTCTCCTCGAAAAAAGAAGAAAATCGACCCGCGGAAACATCCAAATCGAAAGGTCGCGCGTTCCACCCTGTGTTAACGCTGAGCCTTCGCTCCGCCCCCATGAACTGTCAGTGTAAAATGTCTCATGATTAATGCGACTCGCGGCCCTCTCAGCCGCCCCCCTCCTCGCCGGAACCGCCACAGCCCAAACCAGCAGTCTCGTCAACAGTTCCACCCGCGGCGTCGCGGGCAATGGTGACGCCGCCATGATCAGCGGCTTCGTCGTCAACGCCCCCGCCGGCCAACTTCGTTGGCTGCTCATCCGCGGCGTCGGCCCATCGTTGACCACATACGGTGTCGCCACCCCACTCGCCGATCCCGCCATCCAAGTCAGAGCGTCCAACGGCACCGTCATCGGAGTAAATGACAACGTTGCCACCGCCTCGAATCTCCGACTTTTGAATACGGTGACAGCCGCAGCCGGGGCGTTCCCGCTCACGAGCGCCAACGACGCCGCCATGCTCATCGGCGTTCCCAGCGGCGCCTACACCGTGCAGCTTCACGCCAACTTGACTGGCGCCGACTGCTCCGCCCGCTTGTCATCAATCTTACGGGAGGCGCGAGAGTCGACGCCGCCAACATCGTGGCGGCGGATGTCCGCGCCCAAAACGGTGTGGTGCACGTGATCGACGCTGTCCTGCTCCCGTAACTACAGACCGCCCGGGCTCTGACCAAGCCCGGGCGCAAATTTTCGTGTCAGGGGTGATCAGGCCCGACTTGCGCAAGGCGAGTCGGGCCTTTTCGTGCCCCTCTGAGATAGGCGAAAAAGTGATACCGGCATTCCTGCCTGTTCCGGAAATTCGCCGTAACCCCAGCAATATCCGTTTCACGCCCCCACTCCCAAAGGGTTCCTCGCTGTTTCCGTAAGCACAGAAGAATAAACCGAAGGTAACGGACGAAACGAAGATCCCATCTTCCGGGCGCACACCTTCGTTTTGTTCGTTACCTTCTGCTCAACCTCGATGCAGTTGAAGCCACAGATCCAACGGATGAGCACAGATTACCACGGCATTATAAATCACAGTCTCTTCACCGTGCGGGTGAATTGCGGCTCGGTGCCTCTCCATCAGTAATCCTCTGCATCCGTGCTCATCGGTGCCATCTGTGGCTAAAATAAACTGTTGAATTTAGGTTCAATTCCGATGCGCGCCTGCCTCGCGTTTATCCACTGAAAAGCGAAGAAGCTCCAAAAGCATCGGAAAATGGGTTAGGCCGAAACCTGCCACAGATGGGGCTTCCAACTATTCGCCGCCACCCTGTTGCAAGTTTCAGCCGAACCCCTTCGCCCGCCCCCCCCACCTCCGGCTTGACTTCGCTCCCTTGTGCTACAGGGATTGTAGCACAATGAAAACCGCCACCGTTCGCACCCTGCGCAACGATTACGCGAAGCTCCTGCGCCGCGTGGAGACCGGCGAGGAAATCGCCATCTCGCGTCACGGCCGGATTGTTGCCCGTCTCGTGCCCGCCGTCTCCGAAAAATCCAAGGTGGACTGGACCAAGAGTGCCGCCGCGCGGGTAACCGAGAATGACAAACCGCTCTCGGCCACCCAAAGCGCCCAATTGCTCAAGGCGGCCCAGGGAAACTGGTAAGTGACCATGCCCTGCGCGGACACCAGTTTTCTTTTCTCACTCTATCGCAAGGACGCCCATTCCGGCGCGGCGCACGCGCGCCTGGCAAAATCGGCCCGGCCGCTGCTGCTTTCACCGTTCAACGAATTTGAATTGGGCAACGCGCTGCGGCTGGCGGAATATCAGGGCCTTCTCGCCACCGGTGAAGCCACCCGGCGCCTGGAGGCTTTCGCCGAGGATTATGCGGCTGGACTCTGGCGCCACAGCGACATTGCGCTAAAGGAGATCATGGAGGAAGCCGGCCGGCTCTCCGCGACCCACACGATTGCCGGCGGACATCGCGCCTTCGACATCCTGCACGTGGCTCACGCGCGGCTGGTCGCCCCGAAGGAGTTTCTCAGTTTCGACGCCAATCAACTTCGCCTCGCCAAGGCCGCCGGTCTCCGCTGCTGACGCCAAGTGACCGACCAAAGCAGGCTTCCGGTCCGGTGGGCGGATTCTGATTCAGCGACCACTAACCACAAAATCGGACCTTCTTCGCAGGGTCACTGTCTCGCCGCCGAGGCTGACCGACGGGGTCCGGCGGACTGACCCCGTCGGTCAGCCTGCTCGTGAAGTTTTGGTCCATGCCACCGCCGAACGCGGTATTGTTTAAGGCTAAATCAACAGCGGCCAGGCCGAAACGATTTCGGCCCGAAAAGTGATGCAGGCATTCCTGCCTGTTCCGTAAATTCGCCGTACACCCAGCGGCGTGCCAAAGCCGTAGAGTCACGCGAACGAAGTCGCACGATAATACTATAGTCTCGCTGATGTTAGCTTCCGGGGTCGGGACGAGAGGGGGTTTTCGCGCTCTCGATCCCCTCAATCGATTACTGGGGAACTGGCCGCCTATTTCTCGGCCGAAACCGGCGGGGAAGTCGTTTCGGGCGTAGGATCTCCCGGCTGCCAGTAACCGGAGGACCATCGTTGTGTTTCGACCACGTAGCGACCTTGAATCCAAATAGCCTTGGGATCGGGTGGAATCATCCATTTCCCGGCAGTCCAGGTCCACTTTCGTTCGACGGGCACGTAATGTCCCGGCACCCAAACGTAATTGGCTCCCGGTTGAGGGAGCGTTTGCTCAGAGGGGGGCGCGGGTGGTGCCGTGGGGATAATGGTAGGATCGACCGCGCGGTCGAACGCGGTCGTGGGAGGATGCGGTCGCTTTTTCTTCGATGACGCATTCGTTCCCGGTTTACCCGCGTTTTCGGAGGACTCGGGTGTTGCCGTGGCCGCTTTGTTTGACTTGTCCGATGCTGCTTCTTTTGCGGCGCCATCGGCAGCCAGTGCTATCCAGAAATCCGTTTGGACCCAAATGAAGGCGCAGAGGGCAATGACCCACGATCGTTTTGTTTTCACGGTGATTGTTTGATTGGCAGGAAACTGGATCTTCCAGGGCGGGACGAAGGGGGCCAGGCGAGGGGGCAAAGTTACGCCCTGCACCCAAGGGGAGAGTAAGCGCAAAAGCCGTCGACCGCTCGGTAAGTAGGCACCGTACCCCGCTACCGGCAAGATTCGAAGCCGAATTTACCTGAACGAAGGTTTTCTTGCCAGACCGTCACGGACCGAAGCAATTCTGCGGTCCACTCGGCCGTTAACCGATGAGAAGATATTTCACTCTGGTGCGTCGGGCCGACTTACGACAACACGCGTGACATCAAGGCCCGCGCGAGCGGATCGATAAGTTTCACCGTCCGGTTCATCGCCTTTGTAACATGTACCAGGCAGACCCAGGCAAACCCCCGTCGTGCGTTTCGCCCCAAAATACCTCGCCGCAGCCGTCTCTCCTCCTCGATGGGCAAATAAAAATTGGTAAACCCATGACGGCGCAAGTCCGTGGCAACAGAGACCGCCGAGGGCGATATAAACATCCCACCCCTGAACCGATGTACCGATAGAGAGAGGACGCGCCCCGTAGGTCCGCCATCAGGAACTGTGGGGTGCGTGATACGCCATTCGCTGACGACTGAAGTCGTTAGCGCCTGGGGACTCCCGTGCCCGTTTCGCGTCGGCCGTGACAGATTTGAAGCCCATGTCCGGCCCCGGTGGACCAGCGACCTTGGGCGCGAGTGGTTATTTCGGACTCACCTTTTCCGCCGCCAACCTCGGTTATGGGTTGAACTATTTCTACTATCTCCGGACGG
>JBBQEG010000360.1:0-5636 GCA_038320495.1 Opitutales bacterium
CTTTGGCCGCTCTGCCATTCCGCTCGCGACGGCATAACTCCAGAACTGCTTCGAGTGTTCGAATTGCTCGAAGATCTCGATGACCTTGCTCACGTTGACGGAGCCGTCGGCTTCGCGCTTCGGAGTGTAACTCAGTTCGCAAATCCCTGCATGGCCCGTGCCCGCATTATTCCAGCCGTCGGAGCTCTCGCGCGCGAGCCCGTCGGTCACTTCAAAAACCTGGCAACTGAGGCGTGGCTCCAAGCGTTTGAGCAAGCCGCCGAGGGTCGAGGACATGATGCCGCTGCCAATGAGAACGACGTCGACGTTTGCGAGCGGAGCGGAAGGAGTCATGCAGGTGGGCGGGAGAAGAGAGGAGTCAGCTGGGTTATGGAAAAGAAGGGAAGCCGGTAAAACAATAATTGCAGGAAACGTTTCCTTTTTCTTGTTGTATTCAACGGCATATCGTGTTGCTTACGCCGACTTGTCGGCAAGACGGCGGCCTTCCGTTCCTGCGCCCGCGGCATTCCCCGCTTTTCTGTTTCATTCCTTGCTCTCTTCGTCGTCTTTATGAAGTCCCTCCCCGTTGAATCGCATCGTTCCGAAGCTTGGCAGGATCAAGTGGGCCGAAGGCGCCTATCCCACGCCGCTCGGTCCAATCAAAGACCGTCACGAACGTCAGTCTGATGGTGCCATCAAGTCCCAAATCGATACGCCTGCCGGCATGGCTGTCGTCCGTGAATAACACCCCTTTTTCTCCCTGAGCACGCGCGAGTGCCCTTAAACTAGGCGCCTGAGCGACCGGTTATCGCTTTGGTCCCTTTGGCTTTTTCAATGAATTCCCCGTTCCCCTTTCTCCTCGCTGCTCGCTCCCGGATGCTGCCGTTGCTGGCCCTGCTGCTCGTTACCACGCCGGTGCGCGTTGCGGCGCAGTCGGCCGCTTCTCCGGTGACGCTAACCGCACTGCGGGTCGAATATCTCGTCGCTCCCGACAATATTGAAAGTCCGGCGCCCCGCCTGTCCTGGCGCCTCGAATCGACTCAACGCGGAGCGGCGCAGACCGCGTGGCAGGTTCGGGTCGCTTCGAGCGCGGAGAAACTCGCGCGCGGCGAAGCCGACCTTTGGGACAGCGGACGCGTGGCCGGCGATGCTACCAATCAGATTGCGTATGCCGGCCGCGTGCTCGCCTCCCGCATGGAGTGCTTCTGGCAGGTGCAGGTCTGGGATGAATCGAATCGTGCTTCCGGTTGGAGCGAGCCTGCACGCTGGACCATGGGCCTGTTGCAGCCAGAGGACTGGCGCGCGGAGTGGATTTCCTATCGCGACACTGATCCGCTGCACACCGATCGCAAGACGCTGCATCTTCCCGCGCCGCGGCACTATCTGAAAACCTTCTCCGCGCCGAAGACGGTGCGTCGCGCCACGGTCTATGCTTCAGCCCTTGGGATCTATGATCTTTATTGCAACGGCCAGCTTGTTGGTGACGCGCTGTTCCAGCCCGGTTGGTCGGACTATCTCCAACGTGCCTATTACCGCAGTCACGATGTGACTTCGCTCGTTCGCTCTGGCGGGGCCAATGCCCTCGGTGCGGTCGTCGCCGAAGGTTGGTATTCTGGATACGTCGGCTACGGGCTGCTCGTGGGCTATGGGCCGAACAAGGTGGGGCGATATTTTTACGGCAAGACGCCCGCGTTTATGGCGCAACTCGAGCTCGAGTACATCGACGGCACGCGTGAAACGATTGTCACAGACGAGGGCTGGCGCGTCACTGATCGCGGCCCGACGCGCGAGGCGGACATCATCATGGGCGAGGCCTACGATGCCCGGGCGGAGTTGGGCAACTGGTCCGCGCCTGGATACGATGCGAACGGCTGGGCGCCCGCGGTCCTCGCCGCGTCGAATCCCAATATCAAAGCGGTCTATTCGGATGCCGCCGGCCAGCGCGACATGAACCTCGGATTCGTGAAACCGCCGAAGCTGCAGGCCTACTCCGCGCCTCCGATTCGGATCACCGAGGAGCTGCCCGCCAAGACGGTGACCGAACCGAAACCAGGGGTTTACGTGTTCGATCTCGGCCAAAATTTCGCGGGCATTGTGCGCCTCAAGGTCAAGGGGGCCGCCGCCACGACGGTGAGCCTGCGGTTCGGTGAGATGTTGCACCCGGACGGCATGATCATGACGGAGAATCTCCGTCGCGCCCGCGCCACGGATTTCTACACCCTGCGCGGCGATCCCGCCGGAGAATCCTGGAGCCCGCGGTTCACGTACCATGGTTTTCAATACGTCGAATTGACGGGCCTGACGCAGAAACCCGCGCTCGACGCGATCACCGGTCTGGTGCTGCACAATGACACGCCGCTGGCCGGTAGTTTTGAAAGCAGTGATCCGGTGTTGACCCAGTTTGGCCGCAACGCGCAGTGGACGCAGAGGGCGAACTTCGTCGAGGTCCCGACCGACTGCCCGCAGCGCGACGAGCGACTCGGCTGGATGGGCGATGCACAAGCGTATGTACGGACTTCGAGTTTTAACGCCGACGTGGCCTCGTTTTTCACCAAGTGGATGGACGACGTCGTGGAGGCGCAGCGCAGCTTCGGCGCCTATCCGGATTATGCGCCGTACCCGATGGCTCACGGTGGCGCGGGCAAGACCTTTGGTACCGGCTGGACCGATGCCGGTATCATCTGTCCTTGGACGATTTGGAAAGTGTATGGCGACACCCGGATGCTCGAACGTAATTGGATTTCCATGACACGCTTCATGGAGTGGCGCCACGCGAGCACGACGCCCGAGGGACTCGGCACCAGTCTGGGCAATCCGTGGGGGGACTGGCTCAATGTCAACGAGAGCACGCCGGTCGAGTATATCGACACCTGTTACCACGCGCTGGTCTGCGCGATGATGGCGGAGATGGCGGACGCGCTGGGGCGTCCGCTCGAAGCGGCGACGTATCGTTCGCGCCGGGCGAAGACCCAGGTGGCCTTCACGAAAACGTATCTCAAGACGGATGGCACGCTCGCGGTCGACACTCAGACCGCTTACGTTCTCGCCCTTTCCGTGGGATTAATTCCGGAGCAGCAAATCTCGGCCGCGGCCCTGACGCTGGTGGCAAAAATTGCGAAGAACGACCACCGCATGGCGACCGGATTCCTCGGCAGCCGTTCCCTCCTGCCCTCGTTGACCTCAAGCGGTCATCACGACCTGGCGACGCGTTTGTTCCAAAGTCGGAAATTTCCGAGCTGGGGTTACGAAGTGATCAACGGCGCGACCTCAGTGTGGGAACGCTGGGACAGTTACACCAAGGAGCACGGTTTCAATGGCTCCAACGGAAAGCAGAACGCGGCAATGAACAGCTTCAGCCACTACGCGTTCGGCGCGGTCATGGAGTGGGCGTATCGCGTGCTCGCGGGCATCGATACCGAAGGCGCGGGTTATCGCCGCATCGTGATCCGGCCGCGTCCACCCACGCCCGGAAGCAACCCGGACGAGAAGCCGATCGACTGGGTGAAGGCGCATTACGATTCCATCAATGGCCGCATCGCGAGTGCCTGGAAACTGACGCCGGATGGGTTCACGCTCGACGTCACGATACCGGCGAACACGACAGCCGCTGTCTTCCTGCCGGACGCTACCGCGGCCCGTACGACCGAGAGCGGCAAGCTGCTTCCGACGGTGAAAACGCCGGGCGTCCGCGCCGTAGTTCCAGTTGGCGATTCCCTTCGGGTGGAAGTCGGCGCTGGCACCTACCGCTTTGAAGTGCGGAGGTCGTCAGGAGGCGGGCTCGCTCGGCTGGGGAGAGACGAAAGCTCCATCGAGCGGCCCCAACCGCGGTAGAGCCCGGCGGTGCGACGTGATTCGTTGTATCCATTCTCCCCACTGCATCCAAAACTCAAATACGCATAGGCCTCTTCCTCCAACCCCTCTGTGACGATGAAACCACCCCGAATTCTCCTGCTCGCTGTATTGCTGGAGGTTACTGCCCTCGCAGCGCTGGCGGCTTCCGGCCCCGCTTCCACATCAACCCCGGTTCGGCCGAATATCATGTTCATTCTTGCTGATGATCTCGGTTATATGGACTACACGGCCTATGCCGCACGGCCTACGGGGGAAAAGCCTGCGGCGATGGATTATGAGACGCCGAATCTGGATCGCCTCTCTGCAGGGGGACTGTAATTTATAGTGTCCTGGTAATCTGCTCATCCGTGGAATCAGTGACTTCAACTCCATTTTCTAGAATGATGCGTTTCGGTTCGAGGCCTCGGCCGGCCGCGGCGTGACGTTTGCCTTCTATATCCGCTGGGAAAGAGACTCGCGCCCCGCAGTAAGTTGCCTTGAGACTCGAGGATCGCTCCTGTGTTATCCGTTCAATCCAATCCCGCGCCGGTGACTGCGGACCGCCTTCCCCGCAGAACCAAGCTTACGTGGGCGCTCGGTTCGTTGGGGGACAACTACGCGGGCAATACGATCAGTCAGCTCAAGGATCCGGTTTACACGGTCGCGCTGGGGGTGTCACCGGAACTGATCGGTTGGGCGCTTTCGTTACCCCGCTTGCTGGATGCGTTCTTCGATCCTGTGGTGGGATTCTGGTCAGACAATTGGCGCGGGCGATGGGGGCGCCGGCGGCCGTTTATTTTTGCGGGAGCAATTGGGCTGGCGGTGACAATGGTGTTGTTGTGGCTGCCGCCCGCGGGAGCGGGGTGGAGTCAGACGGCCCTGGCCTGCTATTTCCTCGGGGCGACGACGTTATTTTATGCAGCGTATAGTATTTTCCTCGTACCGTATCGCGCACTCGGGCTCGAGCTAACGAGCGACTATCATGAGCGCACGCGACTTCAGGGTTGGGGCATGATGGTCGGCTTGATCGGCGGCCTTGGTCTGCCGTGGCTCTATAAACTTACCCTGGTCTTTGGTGGAGGTACGGGCGGGGTGACCGGCGCCTCGGCCGACGTGATTCTAACGGGCGCGCGGTGGGTGGGACTGGGCGTAGGCGTTTTGATTCTGGTCTCGTGTCTGGTTCCAGCCATCGCGTGCCGGGAGACGATCGTGATTTCGGCGGCGAAGAAAGTTTCGCTGCGTCACGCACTGAAGGGGACGCTTCGCAACCGTCCGTTTCTCTATATGCTCGGAATGAATTTCTTTTCCATCATCGGGATGTATGCGCCCGTGACGGCGGCCCTGTTGCTGTCCATCTACTTTCTTTTTCAAGGTAACCAGGACGCGGCGGCCACGCTCACGGGCGGCGTTGGCATGGCGCAGATGCTCGGGTCGTTGGCGGGGGTTCCGGTGAATACCGCCGTATCCGTGCGACTCGGAAAACGCGGCACGGCTCTGCTGTCGCTTGGAGTCGGCGCCGTGGGCTTTGCCTCCCTCGCGCTGACTTTGTTGCCGGCGCATCCGTATTTGGCGCTCGCGTCCTATTTTCTGATTGGCTGGGGAATGCAGGGCGTGTGGTTGATGTCGGCGACGATGAACGCGGACGTGTGCGACAGCGATGAACTCGTGACCGGCCAGCGACGTGAAGGCCTCTACGGGGCAGTGTTTGCGCTGGAACAGCGGGTCGCCTTCGCGATGGCGGCGCTGCTCGGCGGTTATCTGGTCGGTCGCTGCGGTTATGTCACGAGCACCACGCCCACGCAGGAGATCTTGCAGCAATTGCGAAT
>JBBQEG010000361.1:0-5616 GCA_038320495.1 Opitutales bacterium
TCGCGCATCGCGCTGTTGATCGGCCGCCCCGGGTTGTCGCGCCAGAGGAGGCCCGAGCGAGTGACGAGCGCCAAGGTGCCGAGCGTGACGCCGAGGAGAAGCAAGTAGAAGAAACTGCGCATGGACGTGCAGGAGCGATTACGAGGAACCGGGTGGTTTGCAACTCGCTCCGAACGGTCCCGTTCATTCGGGGTCGGTTTGATCGATCAGGCTCGAGATAACTTGTCCCGTGGCGTGATAAATGCGCGTCTGGCGTTGCCGGGCAAGCGCATCAGCCGAGGTCGCCGGAGCCCGCGGAGCGGGTGGCGGTTTGAGCGCAGGCAGCGCCAAATCGAGCGGCGCACCGGCCAGCACCCACGCTTCCTCATCGGCGAAGTGGACGGTGAGCAGCGTGCCGGGCGGACCATGGAGCTTCGCGAGAAGGTCTTGAGCGAATTGGTCTTTGGTTTGCTCCGGTTCATCCGGGTCGAAGGAGTCGAAGAGCCGCACATAGATGTGGCGACCCGTGAATCGCGCCAGGTTTCCCAAGCGGTATTCGATGTACTTGGACTGCCAGTAGTCGCCGGGTGGGTTGCCCGTCGTGCGATCGATCAGATGCGGAGGCTTGGCCCGGGAGGCCACGGCCAGGGCGGCATTGAAGGCTTCATCGTCGGCGCGGAAGTTTTCCGCGGCTTCACCCTGGCGGATGATTTTCACCTGCATGGTATCGTTCCGGGTAATCTTGGTCAGCACGTCGTGGCCCTCGACGACCCGACCGAAAATGCTGTGGACGTAATCCAGGTAACGCGCCTCGCCGAGCGTGATGAAGAACTGGGAGCCGTTGGTGTCGGGTCCGCTATTCGCCATCGAGAGCACGCCGGGCACATCGTGGCGCAGTCCGGCCGCAAACTCGTCGGGAAACCTGTAGCCCGGACCGCCCCGGCCGGTGCCGGTCGGATCGCCGCCTTGGACCACGAACTCCGGGACGACCCGATGGAAAATAATGCCGTCGAAGTACGGCTTCCTCGGGCTCGGGCCCAGCGTGCCCTCCGCGAGGCCGACGAAGTTCATCACCGTCAACGGCGCCTGCTGGAAGAACAGCTCGCACAGGATCACGCCGCGCGGCGTCGTGATCTCGGCGAAGATCTACGCCGGTGGCACCGCCGCGACCGGAGCTGGCAGTGGCGGAACGGGCGGGGGAGTGGGAACTGAGGTGCAGCCGTTGCCCAGACATAATCCCACGAAGAGCAGTGCGACGCCGAGTCGATTCATAGATGAACAGCGTTGGCGACCCGGCGCTCGCTCTCAACCAAACTCGTGCGTCGGGCATTTGGGATTCAAGAGCGCCCTACTGAGCTCGGCGGCGCTCACCCAGCGGGAAAACAACCGTACGACCGACGCTATCCATTACCCGCGCGGGAAATGTCACGCTGGGCCGTCCGCCGCCCGAACTCTACTCAACTTACCACAGACGTGTCTCGATTCTCGATATGACCCCTGCTATGGACCAGCCTCAGGGTTGACTTTAATCTTCGACTGAGCCGCGATATTGGCGGTCGTCGAGAACTATATCCTTATCATGAATATTCAATTTCCTGTAAGTCGATTGGTCGAACGGCTTGTCCTCTCGAGTTCGATCCATATTCTCGTTTATCTTGGACTTGTTCAGATGGCCATCAACGGCGTCGATGGATTAGTCTGGCTACGTTGCGCCACTTCGGTTGCGGCATTCCTCCCGTTTCATTTCTGGCTGGTCAATGAGGTGATCGCATCGGACCTGCGGGAACTGCAGTCTTCGCGGCGGCGGAGTGCATTCGCCTATGGGCTCATCTCAATTGCGTTCGGGGTGCTCCCGTTTACTGACTTCTTTATTCCCTCCGCATCAACCGTAGTCAGGTACGGGATTGGCTACTATTTCTATGTTGCTGGGGTCCTTGGGATGTACCTTGGGCTGGGCCTTGACGGGTTTCGTCGGAGTAAATCACTTAGCGGCAGCCGCCGCTTCGCCCTGCAGGTTTGGATCGGTGCCGGGTGCGCCTTTTTCGCGGTTACCATTTTGATGGTGGCGCTAATGGCAGCGATGCACAATTCCGGCCTCCAGCGCGCGCAACCTCTGATCCTGTTGGGTTGCTTCGCGTGGGCCGCATTGGCCCTTACGGCGAACCGTACATTCACTGCCCGACGGTTTCTAGTCGTCGCGCTCGAAAAGGCCATCTCGGTTGCAATCATGGGGGCAGTGGCGTTGCTCCTCTATCGTGTGCTCAAAAGCTGGATCTCGGTAACGGGCGCGTGGGTTGCCACGACCGTGGTGGCTTTGGGTTTTGCCGTCGCCATGAAGAGGTGGTGGGATCGTTTGTTTCGGCTTTTCCCGCAGGACACCGACGCGCACCCCGGCCCGACAAACTAAGAATCCGGTCTGGCGTTTCCAGCAGTCGACGCCCACCCCAATGGGGACGGGGCAGGGCGACCCCGACCGAAGGGTCTGCCTGTTACATGTTACAACCCGTACGGAATTGAGTGAACCCGTGCGAGGATTTCCAAGGGAGTCGGTTCGCTAATTTGGGCCACCGGGGCAATAATTCCACCGATCGCCGTCGAGACTAGATCAAGGCCCCGCGGCTTGGCGACGGAGCAAACGGACGCCGGGGAGGATGCAATCATCTGATTACACGGTCCAGTAGCTCAGGTGCCGTTTGTCGACAGACGCCCTCGGAGTCGTCTGTCCGCTGGCGTTGAAAGGTCGGGCCGTCGTGCAAGATGAAGAGGTCGGTCACGCTAGGCGCCCATCTCTTGCTGCGCTCCAGACGTGCGATCCCGTCGAATGCCGACTTTTGAAAATTCCTTGTCTTGTCGCGATATCCGCTCGAAAAAATCGAAGGCGGGAACAGGAATCAGGACTCGTGACGTACTTTAAAAGCCCTGCAAGGACACCAATGACGTCTGCCTTCGCAGCGCATTCGATCCGCTGTTGGAGGTGGGATTCCCCGGCGACGGGCATTTTTGTGAGCGCCTTCGTCGCGTCTTTTTTGGGTGTTGGATGGACAACCGGAGGTTACTTTCTCAGCGAAGACTTCGCGAACGTTATCCGTTTCTCTGAATTTCCGGCCGCCGCCATTCCCAAGTTATTCGCCTCAGACTGGTCCGGCGGCATTTGGCGGATCCCTCTTCCTGAACTTCGCCCAATCATCGCTATCAGCTTCATCCTGGATTTCGAGCTATGGGGAGCATCCCCGACGGGTTTCAGGCTAACGAACTTGTTGGTGCATGCGTTCTGCGCGGCGATGGTAGGCCTCATCGCGCGACGGCTCTTGGGCTTTGACGATGCTGCCGGAAGAGTAGCCGCCGTACTGTTCGCGCTGCACCCCGTGAACTCGTACGCCGTGGTACCCATCTGCGGACGCGGGGATCTGATTGCGGCGTGCTTCTACTTCATGGGTTTCATCGCGTTCTTGAAGTATCGCGAACGAAATGACGTGCGATGGCTGGCATTGCTGGTTTTGAGCTACCTTTTATCGGCATTCAGCAAAGAATATGGCTTCACATTGATCGCGGTTATGTTGGTGACCGACGGTACGTGGCTCGATCGAACCTCACAGTGGCGGAAGCAGTGCACGTGGCTGCCCTACCTATGTTGTGCGGTGGTCGCAGCAGTTTACTTCTGCTGTCGACTGATCGCCTTCGGAAACTCCACCGCTGGGGCGAAGTTGAATCCACAACACCTGGTAGAGCGGCTTGGATCTTATCACCGGGGCTACGTCTTCGAACTCTTCCCATCGTTGGCAGGGTTGAAGTCATTATTGCGCGGAGTTACCTCTACGATCGAGTCAGGGTGGGCGCTGCAGTTCGCGATTATGCTGTCGATATACGCCGTGATTATTATCGGCTTTTGGAGAAACCGACGAGGCCGCTCGATAAGGACCCCCAAGGCTCCGATCCTTTTTTGTGCTGGATGGTATTTGGTCACCACGGGGCTCTTTGTACTCACGTACTTCGCACCGCGTCACCTTTATCTAGCTTCGGCCGGACTGTGCTTTGCCATCGTCGTGATGCTTCGTGGGGCGACTCGTTCGCGGTACACTTTCACGGCAGGCGCGATCGCGCTGATCGCACTGTATGGGTTTCAGCTAACGCGTGCGTTGCAACCTTGGGTTCAGGCTGCCAACGTCTCGCGAACTGCCATGGCGGAATTTGACCGCGCCGCGCGGATGGCCGCGCCGGGAAGTGCGATTGTGATCTCGGTTCCGGGTGAGATTGAGACGGCGGTTTGTTGGGCATGGGCCCTGCCTTTCGCGACGCAGCCGCCCTTTATCACCAAGCGCCCGGACGAGACGGTGGCTGTCATCGGAGCGCCTGACATTTACGCGTTTCCAGAGCAGTGGCAGGCACAGCCGGCTATCGCGAGTCTGCCCAAAGTTTCGACTGAAAGCCATTTCATCCGGGTTGACGCGGACGGGAAAGTTCTGCGCGCCATGATTTCTCCGGACCGGATGCGCAGGGCAGGGTTGAAACTGAAGGACGAGTCCGGGAGGGTGGCACCAAACGAAGCCTGGCGTGGCTTCGTGACCGACCTAGTCGAAGAGATCACTGCGCCACCGCTCGAATAATAGGCCGCACGAAACTCCTGGCGCTCGTAACCGGTTCATCCAAAACAGGCTGGAGTCTGCTTTGCGGTCAGACCTTATCCCACGCCAGTTCAGCGACAGGATCGCGTCCCTCATCGTATTCGATGTGGTCGACTACGGTCTCGATGGGCTTGCCGACCAATCCGCTGTCCTGGATACGCTGGGGCAGGACCGCCGAGCGCTAGCCGGGGATGACTTATTCGTCTTCGCACCGCTATCGCACTTCCACGAGGTCCGAATCGCTCGCGAGCGGCGCCGATCTCGACCGCTTCGGGAATTCCGTCATGGTTACGTGTACCTTTGCAAACGGAAGATTTCCGGTGTGCTTCGGCACTACCCGTCCATGCAGCACCACCTCGCCCTTTCCGGCCTTCACGTTTAGCTTGCCCGTCGACGAGTAGCTGTTGGGCCGCCCTTGGCTGAACCCCAGATTCAACTCAGCCTCCTCACGCGACAACAGCTCGTAGCTCACGGTCACCTCGACGTCAACCGGCTGCCCTTCGACAAACTGGTCCGGGCTGATCGATCGTTTTCGACTCCAGCTCGTAAGCGACAGTCCCCTCCACTTGGGCCTCCACACCATCGACAAACTCCGCCGGCGATATCGCCACGATCATCACCACATCCTTCGCTGTGGCGGTCGACGGCAACACCTGCGACCGCCCCACTCCCACTGAAAACAACATCAACGATAATCCACTCCTGAGAAAGATGCATGACCCGAGGTCACGGAATGGGCGCCGAAAAGCGATCATTTCTCCCCGTCGTGCACCGCTCGGTCGAGTGAAGCCGAGGTCGGGCTAGGTGCGAGCGAACTCGGGAAGGCGGAAGCGCTTGCGGTAAGCACCTAGCCTCAGACCCGTCGTTCGCTTGAAAAGCCGGCGGAAAAAAGCGGCGTCTTCATAGCCGACCTGCCAGCTCACCTCGTCGATCGCCACTTGAGTCCTTTCCAAGCGAGGCGGAACGCAAGCGACGCCGGGCACGACGGCCGCGTAACCTTTGCGGCGAATCGAGC
>JBBQEG010000362.1:0-5592 GCA_038320495.1 Opitutales bacterium
CGCGGAGCGGAGCGTTCGAAGCGACCTCGAGACCGCGACCAGGCAACATGAAAGCTCCATTGTCGGAGATGAACATCACGAGCGTATGTTGCTGCAGCTGCAACGCCTCGAGTTGGTCGAGCACCCGGCCGATGGCATCGTCCATCGCCGTCAGCACCGCTTGGTAGCGGCGTTTCTCGTCGGGCTCGTCCGCCGTCCATCCGTAGCGCTCAAGGTACTTCGCGGGCACCTGCCAATGCGGTTTGACGCCGGGTGCCATGTTTCCCGCGTTCAGAAAGTGCGCGGCATTGAACGGCAAATACACGAACCATGGGCGGTCACGGTGTCGTTTGATAAAGTCATTCGTGGCGTCGGCAAAAAGATCCGTGGCATAACCTTCCACCCGATCAGGCTCGATACCGCGAAACATGTCATATTCGCCGTTATAGAGATGCTCGTAATAGCCTATATTGCCTGACCGGAACCCGAAAAACTCGTCGAACCCCCGCTCGGTGGGCCGGCTGCCCGGCGCAAAACCAATATTCCATTTACCAAAACAACCGGTCACGTAACCAACCTCCTTCAGATATTCCGGGATAAGCCGCTCCCGGTGCGGCAGACCGATCCCGGTCCAATTCTCGGGAGAGCCAACCAGCTGATGCGTGAGCCCGTTGCGCAGGGGATATCGGCCCGTGAGCACGGCGCCGCGGGAGGGCGTACAGCTCGTCGTGACCACGTAGAAATCGGTGCAAAGCGCTCCTTCCCGGGCGAGCTGATCGAGCCGGGGCGTCTTCACGTGCCGGTTGCCGTAAGCTCCGAGGTCACCATAGCCGACATTGTCGACGTAGATCAGGAGCAGGTTCGGCGGGGTGGGCGCATCGGCCGCGCTCAGCCGGGACGAAGACGCCGTTACGATCAACGCGAGGAAGAGGAGCGTGACGGTTCTCATCGGGTCAACGCGGATACACGGAGGTTAGCGCGATGACGAGCCGGTAAAGACGAATTCGCGGAATGCGCGAACCAGCGGCCTGCTAACGCAGCAAGCCGGGATCTACCACGACGCAAAAAAGGATGCAGCCATAAACCATACTCAGCGCGCAATCGCTGCCGGCACAATTTCGTTGTCGCTCATACTTGCTGCGTGCCGATCGATCAACGCCGGGCGGTCGAGCGAGTTCTGAGAGATGGTGTTGCCGTGGCCACCCGTGGCGAGAATGGCGGCTGACGCATTCCGGGGCTCGCGGTCATCGCGTATCAGACAATTGCTGACGCGCGACAAACGGGTGTTTTGAAGCCGGATGCCGACGCCATCGCAGTCCAGGACGGACGCGCCAGTCAGGTTGAATCGCAGGCAGTCTTCGAGCAGGATGGCCGCCTCATGATGCCTGACGCCGTTCAGATGCATCCCCATCAGGGTGCAATCGCGCGAACGCCGGAACACGATGCCGCCCCGCGCGCTCGTGCGACTATATTCATAGCGCGGATTGCGATCGAAGTTGTTGGGCCCCATTACGACATTACTCGAATCCTCGACCAGCAGATCGTGGGCAAAACCCATCCAGAACGTGTTGCCCGTAAGCGTGACGCCCCGGACGTGCTGGAGGTGAACATTGACCTGCACATCGCTCAGCACATTGCCAGTGATGGTCACGTGACCTTCGTTGGTGCGCATCGCCGGGGTCGCGGCTCGCGCGAGTTCGTCTCCTCCGCCGAGTATGCGGATATTGGCCGAGTCGGGCCCACTGGCCGTGTGTTGAATTGTACAACCCGTGATGGCGACTTCGCCGACAGATCCACCCGTTGAGTCGATCAGAATATTAGCGGTGGGCGGCGACCCCGCCTCCATGTTGCTCTCAATATCACAATTTCCAATTTGAAGATTGCGGACGTTGCCGCCGCGGGCAACCACCCCGCCGCCGGCATTGTAGCTGATGTGCGAGCCGTTGATATTGATTTGCTGGAGGTTCACTGCGTCGAGGAAAACCCCGATCCCACGATTGTGATACAGATGCGAATCACTGATGAGCACGTTTCGATTGCGCTCGTGGAGGCGAATCGCATGCCGCACCTCGCGGATCACCACATGAGTGATCGTGAGCTGCATCGTGCCTTTGGCTGCGATGCCGTCGGCCTCCGGATGAGCGCCAACGATCTCGAGGCCATCCACGCGCGGAGCACGCTGACGCTCCCAGACATTGGGCTTGAACTGAGCAGGTGCGGCCGAGCCGGCGTGCGTGCCAATGAACTGAAACGCCGGCCCGGCTCCGGCCATTACGATCCGCGCCGTGCCATTCGCCGTCAGCGCGATGAAACCCGTCTTATCCAAGTCGATCGTAACGGTCGACTTGAGACGGTACGTACCTGATGAAAAATGCACCCCACCTCCGGCATTGACCGCCTTTTGGATCGCGAGGGTGTCGTCGTTCCTTCCGTCGCCGCTTGCGCCAAACGCAATAACGTCAGCCCCGGAAAGGGTCGCCGCCAGCAAGAGGAAGATGACAGGAGTGCAACTGAAGTACTTCATTGGTGGAATATGCCACTTTGTGCCGGCGCGGAAACCCCGCACCACCGAACAATCGCAAAATATCAGACCGGACGCACACCGGCATCCGGTACGGAATCAGAAGTCGAGGAAGGGTCCTCGCGGGTCAGTTTGGTCCATTTGCTTTTTCCAGGCGTCGAACTTCGCCTTGACCATCGCGAGCACTTCCGGGTTCTCCTTCGACTTGTCATGCTCCTCGCCGATGTCGCGGGTCAGATCAAACAGTCCGCTGCCTCTTGCTGACGAAACCCATTTCCAATTCCCCACCCGCGCGGCACGGTCGCTCCGGCGTTCCCAAAACATTTCGGTCCGCGGCGACTTCTGTTTGCCCTGCAAAATCGGCATGAGGTCAAAACCATCGAGCGCCACACGTCGTGGCAGCTGGGCGTTGCCGACCGCCGCGAACGTGGGAAACAACTCCAGAGCAGTCAAAAACTCATCCGTCACTTTTCCCGCCGGGAGTTTGCCTGGCCACCAGGCGATGAAGGGCACGCGCAGGCCTCCTTCCCACATCGTGGACTTCTGTCCCTTGAGCGGCGCGTTGCCGCCGTTGCCGCCGCCACCGTTGTCGGACATGAACATGATCAAAGTGTCCCGCTGCAAGCCGTGCCGTTCCAGCGCAGCCATCACTTCTCCAATCGCGGCGTCCATGGCCGTGACCGCGGCATAGTACGACGTAAGCCGGGCCTTGGGATCCAGCTGCGGGTACATGCGAATGAACTCCTCAGGAGCCTGCACTCCTCCGGTGAAGTTCGACGCTCCATGCGGCGCATTGAAAGGAATATACAGGAAGAACGGGTTGCGATGATTCTCGTCGATGAAGCGGATGGACTCGCGCTTGAACAGATCCGTGGCGTACGTCCCCTTGTCCTCCTCCGTGCGTTCATTTCCACGAAACATCGAGTGGATGCCGTACCGTTCATGCGTATAGTAATCGATGCCATTGTTGCCATGCCCGTAGAAGAAGTCGAAGCCGCGCTGAAGCGGCAGGTAACGCCGGGCCTGGCCCATATCCCACTTGCCCACCACGCCTGTACGATAGCCGGCCTCGCGAAGCACGTTGCCAATTGTGATCTCCTTCGGATCGAGGCCGAGGGTCATCTCAGGCGAAGTGGCGTACTCTTCCTTCGTAAATTGGTGCTTATAGTTAACCATGTCGTTCCGCACCATATCATACAGCCCGTTACGCTGCGGATAACGGCCCGTAAGGATGCTGCCCCGGGAGGGAGTGCACGCATTCCAAGTGACGTAGAAATTCGTCGCCCGCACCCCTTCCCGCGCGAGACGGTCGAGCGTGGGGGTAATGATCGGCTTCAATCCCAGAATCCCAAGATCAGGATAACCCTGATCATCCGATACGATCAGAACGATGTTGGGTTGGCGGGCTAAACTGGTGGAGGATGCTCCGAACGCCAGGATAGCCAACGTGGCCAATGCGACGAACGAGATGAGGTTGCGGCAATGCATTTTCATGAGTTTCGGTATCAATGGGGAGGTATTGGGCGGCCTGGCTCCGGCCAGTTCAAGTGATGGTGCAGAAAGCGGAACGTGCCCACGCCATTAATCGTATGGGGGCCGTCGAAATACTCGATTTCAGTCATCTGCGGGATCTTCAACTTGCTGTAGAGGCGGTTGACCTTCGCGTATTCATAGGCAACCCACTCGTCAATGCCAACGCCGTCGTCGTGTCCACGCTCGACCATGAACGGCCGGGGCACGAGCAACGCCGCCATCTCGGCGTACCCGAACGTCAGACCCATCCTGAACTCCGGTCGCTCGTAGGCGTTGTTATACATGTAGCTTTTAGGCCAGTCGGTCGCGGCATTCTTCCAGGTCCACTCGTTGAAGTCACCCGAGCAGATCGATAGCGCGTACCGCTCAAGCAGAATCGGCAGTCGCATGGCAGACTGGCCGCCATAAGAAAGACCGTAAAAACCAATGCGGCTCGGATCGACGCTCGGCTGAGTGACAAGCCAGTCGAGAATGCATTCGTGCTGGGCAAGGATGACGGAAAATATCGTCTTCCCAATGGGCTGCGCCTTTCGTTGCAAAACTCGCGACGGGTGGTCACCACGGTACGGATTGTGCGGCACGAAGACGATGAAGCCGTGCTCCACCAGCCGCACGGCATACGCCTTGTAGGTGGCATAAGCGCGCATCGTCGTATCTTCGTTGATCAAATCGTCCGGCAGACCACGAACGCCGTGCTGCGTCACCACCACTGGACGCTTCTCACCCGGCTTGATTCCCTTCGGAACGAGTAAATATCCCCAGGCATAGACATCAGGCAACACGTCAAGAACGACTTCATAACCTGTCCAGGTGGGCCGGTCATGAATGAGGCGTGTGCGCGGGTTCAGCGGAACTCCGCCAGTCGGAAAACGGCCGATCATTTCGTTCCACACTTGCTCTCGGTACGGCTGCATCGCCGCGGACCAGGCTTCGGGTGTGGTCGGCGAAACTTTACTCCAGAGAAACGCGTCACGTTCACCCGCGGCCAGCTGAAGCTGACGCTGCGTGAATCGCTCCATCTCGCGCACCTGTCGCTCCTGACGAACCGCTACGTCGCCGCCATCGCGGAGCTTGCCTGTTTGCGAACTGCGAGGGGCCAGGACAGTCGCACGAGGTTGAAGGGTGTTCAGAAAGCCCAGGAGCGCATCCTCCGAAATGGGAGCGACGGGCGCGTCTCCATTTCCTTCATACAATCGGATCGAACCCGCATAGGGCCCCGCCTGCCGCTGCGCGCGTGTGACTTCCGTTCGCAGGTCGGCGAGTTTCACCGGGACGAGCCGTCCGGGCGCCGCCCCCGCGCGGCCCGGACGCTCAGCCGGTGGCCCGTCAACGCGCGGGGTCGGCGCGTGCTCGACGATCAAGGTCCGCGGCACAATCAGTCGCGCCAGATCGGCATCACCGAACTCTGTCAGCACCCCAAATAGATTCCGGTAAATCGGCTCCTCCCAAAGCCGGTCCCGCGGACCAAAGTAACCGCTGACGAGCGCGGCATCAATCCGCGGATCGAGTGCCGCACTGTACAACGCGAGCAGCCCGCCTTCACCCCACCCCACCACGCC
>JBBQEG010000363.1:0-5586 GCA_038320495.1 Opitutales bacterium
GAGTGGGTTGCCCCAGATCAGAGCGACCCATTCCGGGTGATCGATGAACGGATTTCGGTTTCTCTGATAATCCGAGTAGATGAGATTGTTGCGTTGGCGTTCGGCGGCGGTGGGGGGCTCTTCCGCGTGCCAGCGCAGGAGTGTATTGAGATTGCCCATTTGCGAACCGGACGGGAGATAGCTGACGAGTTCCATGTCACTGGTCGCGGGTTCGTTTCCCTCGTAGCGAACAGCGACGTAGAACAGGCAGCGGGCGAGGGCGCCGCGTTGGCCGGCGGGTGGTTCCCAGGAGTTGCCATCGAGGGACGACGGTGGGGCGAGCGGATGGGCGGGGGAGCGGAAAGCGGGATCGCTGCGGTCGCTGAGATCGAAGAAGAGATTACCGCGCGCGGAGTTTACGGCGTCGTAGCACGGCCAGATATAGTGAAGGTCGGAATCATCGGGACCGGTCTCGTCGGCATTGCCGCGGGAGCGCGGCCAGGCGTGTTCGCGATTCCAGGTGGCGGTAATGAAATCGGTGCCCTTGGGAGCGGAGTCCGCGGAGTAAAGGAGGATGACATTGTTGGTGTTGGCTGGGTCCTCATGCAGTCGCGCCAGGGGGCCGTGCAGTTGGGCGTACGGGATCACGGTGTGACTCCGGACGACTTCATGTAAGACGGCTTTCAACGGACCGCCGGAAAGCCCGTCGGCGCGAGTGTAGTACCCGGCCGGGATTTGGGCGGCCGCGATTTGCCCGAAGAGAAAGAGCGCAAGAAGGACCCGGAGCATGCGGAAAGTAAACACCTTGTCCGCGCGCGCAGCAAGCTGCGCTGCGGGTGTTTCGCGCGGTCAGTCGAGTTATGACGACGGCGCTTCGGGCTCGGCGCTCTTGTTTGCGGCGGGAGCGGGCGGGCGTTTGGCGGTGGGAAGGTGGGCGCCTTGGCGAAGAGCTGCTTCTTTGCCGCCTCCGAGTTTGTGCGCGATGCCGTTGAGTCGCACGATGTCGGCTTGGGTTAACGTGGTGACGCGGTCGGTGCCATCGCGGTCCACCCAGCGCACGTGATGCGGGCGTTGCCGCGACAGTTTGACGAGGTCGCGGAGGAAGTCCTGATCGGCTTCGGATAAATTCATCCGATCATTTCATCCAGCGAACGGGCCGAAGCCAGATCCAAAACACAAAGGTCACCTCGACCCCGTTATCCGACCTTGAACCCGCGCTGGCGCATGGCGCTTCCGGGTCATTCGACAAAGGGCCGTAATAATTTCCTGCGGGTGGGGTTTAAAAGAAGTGAAGAACCCGCATGGGTCTTCGCCCTCATCTCAATCCGCTCCCGTTCCGTTTTCATCCGATGGAAACCGGATGTGGTTTCACCGCGTGAGATGGTTTTGGGGCTTTGCGACAAATCAACACCCAGGGCTCGGCCTCTCAGCCCCCGGCGTTTTTCTCAGCGACCTCTGCGGCCTACTGTTAAATCCGATGGTTGGAGATCGAAACGATAGTACCTTTAAAAACCCAAACCAACACCGTTTTACGGGAGGCCGCAGAGATCGCAGAGTTCAGAGCAAAGCATTATAGCACCAGCCAGACTCTCTGCCTCTTAACCTGAATTCGGCAGCTTCTTTTAACCACAGATTACACAGATGAGCACAGATACAGAGGCTTGCTAATGAAGACGTACCTAGCCGCAATTCACCCGCAAGGTGAAATGCCCGAAATGCAGAATGCCTTGGTAGACATTGTGCCCAAGGTGCGGCGTCTTTCCGCGATGCGAGTGTCACGTATTGAGTGACTTTGTGTTTCCGGCCTCAGTAACGCATAATGAGTGCCTCTGAGCGGAGAGATGGAGCGGTTCCGGCGGAGGACGGGGACGTACGTGGCGGGTGGGGGGCGGGTCGGGATTCGGTGGGGGCGGGGTGTTTGGGAGTAGAGGGTGGATGGAGGTGAATGGCGGGGTGCCTTCTTGACTCGTGACGCGGAGGAATAAGTAGTGGGGGATGATCTGTCTTCGTCGTTCTATTTCCTGGGTTGGGGTCGGGTTCACGCTCGCGGTGGCTTCCATTTTCGTGGCCACGGGATGCAGCCGGTCGAATGAGAGTGCAAAGGCTGCCGGCGTGGTCAGTACGACCGCGAAGAATGCCGTTATCCTGACGGACAAAGGGGAGATTGAGATCGAGTTTTTCGCGGCCGAGTCGCCTCAGGCGGTGGAGAACTTCCGCCTGCTCGCGGAGCGCGGTTACTACGACGGGCTGACGTTTCACCGCATCGTGAAGGGCTTTATGATCCAAGGCGGTGATCCGCTGGGCAATGGCAAGGGTGGTGAAAGTGCGTGGGGCGGGTTTTTCGACGACAACATCGATCGGACCACGCCGCTCTACCGGCGCAACTATCTGCGAGGGATCGTCGCCATGGCGAACATGGGGCCCAATACGAATGGCAGTCAGTTTTTTATCATGCATCAGGATTATCCGATGCCCGCCCAATATGTAATTTTCGGTCGCGTGACGCGCGGGATGGAAGTCGTTGACGCTCTCGCGGAAATTCCGACGGAACGTGGTCCGGACCGGCAGATGAGTCAGCCCCTGACGCCCCCGGTGATCAAGAAAGTGAGCATTCCGCAAAAGCTTTGATCCGACCGGACGGTCGGACTGCCGGAGGCTGGGTGGGCTGCAGTGCGGCAAGACGAGTGAAGTGCGGCGGAGAGGTGTTGGGGCTCGGAGCCTCCTGTCCTTGAGCTCCAAAAACCCGGGACGATGCTGCAGTCTTGCGTCCGAGGGAAGGCCGTTCCCGCTTGTGTGGAGAGGCGGATCGCTTCATCGAAACGCGTGCAGGATATGAACTCGAAAACCCCTCTTCTTTTTCGTCGTAGCCCGGCGATGCTTTCACTGTTGGCGGCGATGCTGTTGGCCGGGGTGGCCGCGCGGGCGGAGGATCGGCCCAACATTGTGTTCATGCTGGCCGATGATCTTGGTTATGGCGACTTGAGCAGCTTCGGAGCGAAGGACATCCAGACGCCCTATATAGATTCGATTGCGCGTGGCGGGGTGCGCTTTACGCGGGCATATTCGAATGGGGCGGAATGCACGCCCGCGCGGACGGCGATTCTCACGGGCCGTTATCCGCAACGCGCAGGCGGGATGGAGTGTCCGATCGGCACCGGTAACGTGGGCCGCTATGATGAGGCGATCCGCCTGCGCGAGCGCAACGATCTCGGGCTGCCTCCCCGCATGGCGGTGCTCGCTCCCGGGCTTAAGGCCGCGGGCTATGCAACCGCGGTGATTGGCAAGTGGCACATGGGATATGACCTGAAGTTCAACCCGCTTGACCAAGGCTTCGACCGGTTCTTCGGCATCCTGGGCGGGAACGTGGATTTCTATCGTCACCGGGAGCTGTCCGCTCTGCCCGTTTTCCTGCGAGACCGGGAGCCGATCCAGCGCGAAGGTTATATGACGGATCTGCTGCGGGACGAAGCGGTGCAGTTCATCCGTGAACAGCCGACCGGGGCGGGGCGGGCGCCGTTCTTTCTTTTCCTGAGTTGGACGGCGCCGCATTTTCCATTTCAGCCGCCGCATCGTCCGGGTGATCCGATGCCGACGCCGGAGCAATGGATGAAGGGAACGCGGGCAAACTATCGTGCGATGGTGGAGCATATGGATACGGCGGTGGGCAGGGTGCTCGCCGAGTTAAAGGCGCGCGGATTTGAAGAGAACACGCTCGTGGTGTTCGCCAGTGATCACGGCGCGATGCTGCCGGGATCGAATGGGCCCTGGCGGGACTTCAAGGAGACTTTATTTGAAGGCGGGATTCGCACTCCGGTGGTGGCGCGCTGGCCGGATCGGCTGCCGGTGGGTCGGGTCGATGACCGGCCGTGGACGTTGATGGATTTAACGGCGTCGTTCCTCGAGGTGGCCGGAGCGAAGCCGCCGGCGGGGCGCGTTCTGGATGGGCATCCGGTGCTGTCGGACGTCATCGCGAATCGCGAGACCCCGGCGCGGGACTTTTTCTGGCGGGCGCGGCGCGGTGATCGGACGTGGCGAGCGGTGCTGTCCGATTCCATGAAATTCGTGTCGAACCAGGATGGCGGGCAGCGCGTCGAATGGCTTTTCAATCTGGCGGCGGATCCTTACGAAGAAAACAATCTGCTCGGCGCGCGACCCGAAGTGGCGGCGCAATTGCGGGAGCGGCTCGGCCGGTGGGAGCATGACGTGCAGCCGGAACGCTGAGCGCACGCCAAGGCCCGAAGCTTGGTCTTCAGCCCAGGCGGCGACGGCTCGACACGCGCGCCGATTTCGACGAATCTTCGGGACCCTTTTATGAGAATCTCCTCAAAACTCGTCGTGATGGCGGCCCTGGCGACAGCGGCCTTTATAAACAGTCTGGTCGCCCAGTCCCCGAAGGCGTCGGGTTGGGTGTCGCTCTTTGATGGCAAAAGTCTCGATGGCTGGGTCGTGAAAGGCGGCACCGCCACGTATCACATCGACAAGGACATGGTCGTTGGGACGACCGTCGCCAAGAGTAAAAACACCTTCCTCAGCACGAAGCGCGACTATGCGGACTTCGAGCTCGAACTCGAGGTGCTTTGCGACAAGGAACTCAACTCCGGCATACAGATCCGCAGTCACGTCTATGCAAAAGACACGCCCCAAGCTTCGAAACAGGGACGGATGCGGGAGAAAGGGGAGGTCTACGGCTACCAGTGTGAGATCACGACCAGTGACAAATGTGTCGCCGGCAATTTTTGGGATGAGGGGCGTTGGACGAAGTGGCACGACGACCTGACCAAGAAGCCCGGCGCCTGCGCGGCGTTCAAAGATGGAGAGTGGAACCACTATCGGATTGTGGCGCAGGGAGACCGGATTCGCTCCTGGGTGAACGGGGTCCCGTGTGCTGACTTTCGTGATACGCTCGATGCGAGCGGCTTCATTGGTTTGCAGGTCCACAGCATTCCCGCCGGCAAAGGGCCGTACCAGGTTCGTTGGAAGAAGATCAAGATCCGCGAATTGCGCGCGGATGAAATCGTGCGGTGAGGACCGGCCGCGCACCTCAGGTTGCCGCGTCGAGAGAAGCGAATCGGTTGCAGCCGAACCAATAGGCGTGGAGGGATCTGAAGAGCGTGGTGAGCTCTTCCGTCCCGGCGGGCTTGATAATAAAAGAGTTGGCTCCGAGTTCGTAAGCCCGGTTGATATCCTGCTGGCTGGCTGAGGCGGTGAACAAAATCACGGTCAGGCTGCGAAATACCGGGTGAGCCCGGATCCACCCCAGCGTATCAAGGCCATCCATACGTGGCATCTTCAGGTCGAGAAAAATGAGCGTCGGAATCGGGTGGATGACACGATCGCCGAATGCGCCCGTGCCACTCAGGTAGTCGACCACCTCCTGTCCGTCGGTGACCGAATACAGCGGATTCGGAATGCCGGCGTTCTTGAATACATACTTGAGGAAGATGACGTCGTTTTCGTCATCCTCCGCCTGCAGAATCAGTTTGTCGTGAAGTGGTGGCATCACGCCTTTTGGAGTTGGACGCGGAAGGTGCTGCCTTGACCGGGCTCGGACTCGATCGACACCTGACCGCCCATGCGTTCGGTGGCCTTGCGGACAATCGTTAAACC
>JBBQEG010000364.1:0-5560 GCA_038320495.1 Opitutales bacterium
CCGGCAGCGCAGCGGCTTGCGGGATGCGTTCGCGTGCAGCCTCATACCGGGCCGAAAAAGCGCGCAGGTCCGGATTTGCGGCCTGGGCCCGTTCCAGATAAGCGGTCAACGAGGTCGGAGCTTCGCCAGCTCGAAGCGAAATAACGGCTACGGCGAAAGGCGCCACCGCCAGGATGATTCTTGCGCAGTGGACCAAGACCGCCGTGACAGGTTGAGAATGCATAAATGGGATCGATGCAGCGGCTTGTCTCACCCTGCTCCGCGCCCGCGCCGCGATGACTGGAGAGCAGCTCCGAGAGGGGCTATGATCGGGCGGTGCGGGGAGTCGGCTTTCATGTCGCTATCGAACGAGCGGAGGAGGGCTCGTTCCGGTTTACTTTACCTTCGTTACCACCCGTTACACCGCAGAATCGCCAAACCCTCATGTTTTCTTCGCGATCCGACTCATTCCTTCCTGTTGTCTCCGCTGGTACGTGTTTCGGCCTGCCCCCGGGTATGATTGACCCGGTTTCAAACTCGGTCTTCATCCGAAAAACGGGCCACCAAAACCATGAGCAGTCCGGCTCCGCCACGATCAGTTGTCCGAACTGCCGACACCAACAGGCGTGGTTGATCTTCCGGCGGACGTAGAAAAATTGATCGTCGGCGGAACGGCGCCCCGATGGCGCAGAGGGAAATTGAGGAAATGGAGACCATGCCGTCAGCGGTGCGGGAGTCGGCGTGCGAGCTGCCGGAGCGCTTGGCGGTTGGCGCGGCCTTTCGTGTCCGCCGCCGGCGTGCAGATTTCTCTCGATCCGGCGGAGCATGAACTCAAACTATGAAAAGCGTCGCTGCCGATGCGGCAGCGGCTGCCGCCACCGCAATGAAGAAGGGTATGAGGCTCCGGCGGCTGTCTTTCTTCTCTGAGTTCCACCCCACCCAATGCACCTGCTCGATCTCGCGCGTCGTCGTTTTCTCGGCCATATGACCACGGGCCTCACGGGAGTTGCGCTTTCCCGGCTGCTCCTGCGCGATCTCGTGGCCGCCGAGACATCGCCGCGCACTCACTTTGCGCCGAAGGCAAAGCAGGTGCTGCAGATTTTCTGTCCCGGCGGCGCGTCGCACATCGATCTCTGGGAGCACAAGCCTCTCCTCGAAAAATTCCATGGTACTCCGCTCCCCGGCGGAGAAAACGATGTCACTTTCCAAGGGAAGAACGGAAACCTCATGCGCTCGCCGTGGGCCTTCGCCCCTGCCGGCCGCAGCGGGAAGATGTTTTCCTCGCTCCTGCCTCACCTGGCGCAGCACGCCGACGACATCGCGTTCGTCCACTCGATGACGTCGCGCAGCAACACCCACGGCCCTGGTTGTATCGCGATGAACACGGGCTTCACGCGCGAGGGGTTTCCCAGCGCCGGCTCTTGGGTGAGCCACGCCCTCGGCTCGCTAAACGAAAACCTTCCGACTTTCGTCTCCGTGCAGGACATCCGCGGCGAGCCGCCGAACGGAAAGGCAAACTGGAGCAACGGCTTTCTCCCCGCGCGTCATCAGGCCGTGACGATGGCCGCGCAACAACCGCTCCGCAATCTCGCCCGCCCGGCCGCGATCGGAGCCGACACTGAGAAGGCCACGCGTGATTTTCTCCACGCGATCAATGCCGAGCACGCAGCAACGCATCCGGGCCACGACGCGTTGCACGCGCGGATCGCCGCCTACGAACTCGCTGCCAGGATGCAGCTCGCTGCGCCAGAGGTGGCCGACCTTTCGCGCGAGCCTGCGCATGTCCACGCGCTTTACGGCACGGATTCACCCGACGCGCTCAAGGCGGCCTACGCGCGAAACTGCCTCCTCAGCCGCCGTTTCCTCGAGCGGGGCGTGCGCTACGTCAGCCTCTACTGCGCCTCGCGCGCGAGCGCCGTCGACGGCCTGCTCAACTGGGATGCGCACAAAACCCTGAAGGCCGACTACGATCGCCACGCGCCGATCTTCGACCAGCCCACCGCCGCGCTTCTCGCCGATCTCAAGCAGCGCGGGATGCTCGACGACGTACTGGTGATCTGGTGCACCGAGTTCGGTCGCATGCCCACTCATCAAGAGGGCACTGCCGGCCGCGACCACAACCCCGATGCGTTCACGACGTGGTTCATGGGCGCCGGCGTGAAGGGGGGAGTGAGCCACGGCGCCACCGACGACTTCGGCCGCCGCGCCGTGGTCGACGTGGCGACGGTCTACGATTTTCACGCGACCGTCCTGCACCTGCTCGGCCTCGATCACGAAAAACTCACTTACTACCACAACGGCGCCAACCGCCGCCTGACCGATGTGCATGGGCACGTGATCAGGAGCATCCTCGCGTAACCACATCATGAAGCAGCTGCTGGCATTCCTTTTGTTTGCGTCGGGAGCCATCGCCGCCGATCCCGCCGGCATCGCGTTTTTCGAGCAGAAGATCCGCCCCATTTTCGTCGAGCACTGCTACGAATGCCATAGCGAGCGCGCGAAGAAAGTGAAAGGCGGCCTGCTCCTCGATTCGCGCGCCGGCTGGCAGATGGGCGGCGACAGTGGTGCCGCCGTCCTCGTGCCCGGCCGGCCCGACGAGAGCCTGCTGATCCGCGTCGTCCGCCATCTCGAGGACGATCTCGCGATGCCGCCCGAGAAACCACAGCTCCCCGCCGCCATCATCGCCGACCTCGTTGCCTGGGTCGCGATGGGTGCGCCCGATCCGCGCGACGGTGCGCCCGTCGCCGCGCGCCGCGCCGACAAGTCGTGGTGGTCGCTTCAGCCGCTTGCCGAAAAATTCACGCACGACTCCATTGACGGCTTCATCGCGGAGAAACTCGCCGCGCAGAAACTCGCCTTCAATCCCCCCGCCGATCCGCGGGCCCTCATCCGCCGCATGACTTATGATGTCACCGGCTTGCCGCCCACGGCCGACGAGGTCGCTGCGTTCGCAAGCGCAGCGCTCCGCGATCCGGAATCCGCGACCCGCGATCTCATCGACCGCCTTCTCGGTTCGCCGCGTTACGGCGAGCGCTGGGGCCGCCACTGGCTCGATGTCGTCCGCTTCGGCGAGAGCGTCGGGTTCGAGCGCAATGTCATCATCGACGACCTCTGGCCCTTTCGCGACTTCGTCATCACATCGCTCAACGCCGACAAGCCCTTCGACCGTTTCATCACCGAGCACCTTGCCGGTGACGTGATCGGAAAAGACAACCCTGCCGTCGAGGTCGGCGCCGCCTTCCTCGTGGCCGGCCCTTATGACGACGTAAAAAATCAGGACGTCGCTGCCCAGGCCAACATCCGCGCCGCCACGCTCGACGAAGTCGTCGTCGCCACGAGCGGCGCGTTCCTCGGCCTCACGGTCGGTTGCGCCCGCTGCCACCACCACAAGTTCGATCCCATCCCGACCGAGGACTACTACCGCCTGCGCGCCGCGTTCGAAGGCGTGAACCACGGCCGCCGCGTGGTCGCCTCGCCCGGGGAACGCGCCATTTTCGCCGCCGTCACCCAGCCTCTCAACGAGCGTCGCGCCCAGCTGGTCGCCGAGCGGGAAGCCCTTGAGCGCGCGATCACCCAGCGCGCTAAGGTCGCCGCCGATTCCGCCGTGACCCTCCGCCCCAAGGTCGATCCCGAGGGCACGGAGGAAAAATTCGATCCCGTCGCCGCCCGTTTCGTGCGCTTCGTGATGACGGCATCCACCGCCAATCCCAAGTCAGCCGCCCGCTCGCGGCTCGTCGAGTTTGAGGTCTGGAGCGTCGGCCCTGCCGGGCGTAACGTTGCGCTGGCCGCGAACGGCGCCGAGGCCGCGGGCGCCAAGTCAGCCGCCGCCGAGGATTTCCCCGAAGCGTACGGCCCGCACCTCGTGATCGACGGTCGCTTCGGCGAGCAATGGTTCATCGGCGAGCCCGCGACCCTCACGCTCACGCTGGCGCGCGAGGAGATGATCGACCGCATTGCGTTCCGCAACGCCAAGGGCACGATGATCGAGGACAAGGCCCAGGGCGCCACGCCCACCGACTACGAGGTGCAGGTCTCCTCCGATGGCGAGACGTGGCGCACCGTCGCCTCCAGCGCCGGCCGCGAGCCCTGGAGCGCCGCGCATGGCATCGAGCAGCAGCGCCGCGCGGTCACCGCGCCCGAGGAGCGGAACCAACTCGCCGTCCTCACCCGCCGGATCGCCGCCGTTGATCGCGAGCTCAAGACGGTACCGCCGCTGCGCCAGATCTGGGTCGGCCAACCCACCGAACCGGGCGCACCCACAACGGTCCACAAGGGCGGCGACCCCATGAAACCCGGGGACATCGTCGCGCCCGCGAGCCTCGCTGTGCTCGCCGATACCACCGCGCCCTTCACCCTCGCGCCCGACGCCCCCGAAAGTGAGCGCCGCCGCGCCCTCGCCGAATGGATCGTGCGCGACGACAACCCGCTCCCGCCCCGCGTGCTCGCCAATCGCGTCTGGCAACACCACTTCGGTACCGGGATTGTCGATACGCCGAGCGACTTCGGTTTCCTCGGTGGCGTGCCCACCCACCCGGAACTGCTCGACTTCCTCGCGCACCGCTTGCTCGCGCACGGCTGGCGCCTCAAACCCCTGCACCGCGAGATTCTTCTTTCCCGCGCCTACCGGCAGTCGGCGGCGTTTCGCGACGAGGCCGCGCGCGTCGACAAGGATGCGCGACTGCTTTGGCGTTTTCCGCCGCGCCGTCTCTCCGCCGAGGAGATCCGCGACACCATGCTCGCCGTGGCGGGCCGGTTGAAACTCGAGCCGATGGGCGGCCCCGGCTTCCGGCTCTACAAGTTCACGCAGAACAACGTCAGCACCTATTTTCCCCTCGATCACCACGGCCCTGAGACCTATCGCCGCGCCGTCTATCACCAGAACGCCCGCGCCAGCGTCGCCGACTTGCTCACCGATTTTGACTTTCCCGACATCGCGCTCGCCGCGCCGCGCCGCGCCAGCACCACGACGCCCCTGCAGGCCCTCACGCTCCTCAACCACAGCTTCACCCAAGACCTCGCCGCGGCGCTCGCCGTTCAGCTCGATCCTGCCGATCCGGTGACTCACGCGTATGCGCTCGCTTTCCAACGCGCGCCGACGCCCGCGGAAAAATCCGCTGCCACCGCCCTCATCGCGCAGCACGGCGGCGAGGCGTTCTGCCGTGCGCTGCTCAACGCGAATGAAATGATTCACGTGGAATAAGTGCTGCCGCCGCTTTTCAGGAACTGCGGCTGGCCTGCCCGAGGTCTCGATCCCGCCGGTGCCGGGACGCCCTGGAGTATGGCAATACCGGATACAAGATCGCCGCCGAGGACCGCGACGACGACCGCGCTGGTGCTGGAGGTGCACAATCTCCGATCCAATCCGCGCGTTTGATGAGGGAGAACTCCGACCGAATACGAAACCTCGAGATAGCACGGCCAGCGAGAGCGCGGTGGTTCTCGCTCGACCTTCGGTTTCGACCGTCTGCACTTTGGTACATGACGCGTTCTCCACGCTTCCGCATCGCCTCTCCTGGTTGGGGCGGGGTCCACGCCCGTGCGGTAGCAGCGTGATCAAAAGGGGTCAAACTTTGCACGTTGC
>JBBQEG010000365.1:0-5537 GCA_038320495.1 Opitutales bacterium
GTCATCTCACGCGTTCACAAGTCGCAGCCATTCGTTTGCGCGTAGCGGGGAGCGAGTGGTGGGGGCGGGTGGACGGCGCGAGTTGGCGGCATCCGGAAGGTCCGGGCACGAACATCAAGCAGCGCTGGCATCATCCGGTGGTACACGTGTCATGGCATGATGCCGCCGCGTACTCAGCCTGGGCCGGCAAGCGTCTACCGACGGAAGCGGAGTGGGAATATGGCGCTCGTGGCGGTCTGAGCGGCTGTCGCTTTCCGTGGGGGCAAGATCTCGAGCCCGAAGGAAAACATCGGATGAACGTTTGGCAGGGCGTGTTTCCAACCAGCAACTCCGAAGCCGATGGCTATTATGGAACCGCCCCGGCGCAGAGTTATCGCGCCAACGGTTATGGTCTGTATAACATGACTGGAAATGTCTGGGAGTGGTGTTGGGATTGGTTTGATGTGAACACGTACCGCACCTCGCCCCCCGCCAATCCTCTTGGTCCAGATCAAGGGGAGCGGCGGCTCATGCGGGGTGGCAGCTATCTTTGTCATGCGAGCTACTGCAATCGCTACCGCACCGACGCGCGCAGCAGCAATCCGCCCGATAGCGCGACGACGAATCTCGGCTTCCGCTGCGTGCGGGATGTCGTGCCAGGGAAATAGATAAGCCCGCGATCAACGCCCACCGGCCGACGATGCGACGGAAGACTGCCGACCGAAGACTGAAGGCCAGTGACCGGCCGTGACCGTGTGAACTTAGGCAGTGGCTGCCACCGATTAAGAGTGGTCGAGCGTCCCAAGTTCTCCATGCTGGTTCTTCCATGAGATCCCTTGCTCTATTTTTGGTCCTGTTGATTTCGGCTCGAGCGGCGGTCAGTCCAACCGCCGCCACTGCCTCCACGAAGCCAAACATCGTGTTCATCGTCTCGGACGATCATGGGACGGACGCACTCGGCTCCTATGGTAACCCGGTGGTGAAGACGCCGCACCTTGATGCGCTGGCGGCCGACGGCACGCGTTTCACTCACGCGTTTGGGACCACGGCGAGTTGCAGCCCTTCGCGCTCGGTTATCCTCACGGGGCTCCATAACCATCGTAACGGCATGTACGGGCTGGAGCATCAGGTGCATCATTTTCAGTCGTTCAATGAGATCAAGAGCCTGCCGGTGTTGTTGGAAGCCGCCGGTTATCGCACCGCGCGCATCGGTAAGTTTCACGTCGCGCCGGAATCCGTTTATCGGTTTCAAACGGTCCTTTCCGCCGGCACGGCGAATGATCCTGCCAGCCTCGGTCGCAGTCCGGTGGAAATGGCGAATCGCACGCGCGAATTTGTGTCCGCTCGCGACGAACGCCCTTTCTTTTTGTTTTATGCGACCGATGATCCGCATCGCGCGAACGAGGTCCTCCCCAGCGGCAAGCCCACCTTTGACACCTATCCGCGCCCGAATCGTTTTGGTAATAGGCCCGAGGGCTATCCTGGCGTGACGGAGGTGACCTACCGGCCCGAAGACGTGATCGTGCCGTCATTTTTGCCGGATACGCCCGAAAGCCGGGCGGAGCTGGCGGAGTATTATCAATCGGTGTCCCGCCTCGATCAAGGGGTGGGTCGCCTCGTACAGCTATTGAAGGATACCGGCCAATACGAGCGGACGCTGATTGTATATATATCCGATAATGGCGTGGCGTTCCCCGGAGCCAAAACGACGGTCTATGATCCCGGGATCCATTTGCCGTGTATCGTGCGCGCTCCTGGCCGCAAGAATCCTGGATCCGTGCAATCCGCGATGATCTCGTGGACGGACCTGACGCCGACTTTGCTGGATGTCGCGGGAGCGTTGCCCGCTGGGGCGACCTTCCATGGGCGTTCGTTCCGCGGCGGTTTGGATGGAGAAGCGCTCGCGGAATGGGATGAAATCTTCGCGTCGCATACGCTGCATGAAGTGACGATGTACTATCCGATGCGCGCGTTGCGGACGCGCCAGCACAAGTTGATCGTCAACCTCGCCAGCGCGCTGCCGTATCCGTTTGCGCTGGATTTGAAACAGTCGCCCACTTGGATCGGACTGCAGCGGGCCGGGGGAATCATTTATGGTAAGCGTCCCATTGCTCAATTTCTTCAGCGGCCGCAGTTTGAGCTATATGATCTCGTGGCCGATCCGCACGAAGTGAGAAATCTGGCGGATAACCCGAAGCACCAGGAGTTGAAGCAAACCCTCATTGCCCGGTTGCGGGCGTTTCAGGAGCGCACGCTTGA
This sequence comes from Opitutales bacterium, assembly GCA_038320495.1. Taxonomy (GTDB): domain Bacteria; phylum Verrucomicrobiota; class Verrucomicrobiia; order Opitutales; family Opitutaceae; genus ER46. The sequence goes on from JBBQEG010000365.1 coordinate 2,239, forward strand.
TCCGTGGATTCACAAGTGGGATTACGAGTGAGATCGAGTGTACTCAAGCGTATTCACGCGGTGCACGCGGTGCACGCGGTGCAAACAACGCACGAATTCCGCGTCCGCCAGGGCGATGGTGTTTTCTGCTTCGGCGGATTGCGAAACCGACAAGGGCGATGGGGTGCGCGATCTAGAAAATGAATCCAGGCGTTGGTTGAACCTTCTGCCACTGCACGGGTCTGCGCATTTCGTATGCTCACCCCTGCAAAATCATTGGAAGGCTTTGAAATCCGCGCTCCCGAGGGCGTGATCGGCACGGTCGAAGACCTCTATTTTGACGATCAGCAGTGGCACGTCCGTTATTTGGTGATCGCGACCGGCGCCTGGCTCGATGGTCGCAAAGTCTTGATCTCGTCCGCCGCGCTTGCCGGCCGGCAGCCGGTCACCCGATATTTTTCCGTTGATCTGAGTTTCGACCAAGTCCGGAACGGGCCGGATATCGACACGGCGAAACCGGTGTCCCGCCAGCACGAGGAACAGCTGCATCGTCACTTTGCGTGGCCAACCTATTGGGGTGGGCCGCTCATCGGAGGCGGGCTCAACCCGCCCATTGGCGGCCCCGCTGCTCCAACGGCTTCAGCGACCGAAGCGAGTCGCAGACCGACTGCGGGACAGTCCGGGAAGGTTGGCGGCAGCGACGAGTCTGAGGCGTGGCGCGAGACAGGAGATGATCCGCATTTGCGAAGTGCAAAGGCGATCCGCGATTATCACATCGAGGCGTCGGATGGGGCCGTCGGACACGTTGAAGATTTGGTCGTGGACGAACGCTCGTGGGCGGTGCGCTATCTTTTGATCGATATACGCAATTGGTGGCCCGGGAAGAAAGTTGCTTTGCCGCCTGGAAGCATCCGCCGGGTGAGCTGGCTCGAATCGAGTGTCTGGGTGGATCTTACGCGTGACGCAATCAAGGGCGCCCCGGAATTCGATGAAACCGCCGGCCGTTCATGGGAGTTTGCCGACCGCCTTGACGACCATTACCGCGGCCCCGATCGCACCTAACAGGCGGGGGCTCTTCCTATTTCATTTCGCGGCGGATGGCTTGCAGCACGCCTTTACGATGCTTGTGGTCGCTTTCGTAACGCTCGATGCCTCTGAGTTGCGGGGGCGATAGTCGGGCCAACTTGGCAGTAACCTGAGGGACGGTCAGATGCTGGTAATGCTCGATGGGTAAATTGCGGTCCGGAGATTTTCCCGCCCGATCTTTCGCTTTCTCTCCCTTGGTCTCGCCCTGCGCCTTACGTTGGCGGTTCACGATCCGCGCGGCGATCTCGGTCTCGCGTCCGGGATAACGGTGCTCGCCCTTGAACTGTGTTTTGAGCGTTTTATATTCGCGCTCTCTTTTCGGACTTGCTCCTCGCGGCATCAGTAGGTCTCCCGTATATTAGCTGGGTCTTGACGGCTGCGAATGGCAGTGCCGTCGAAAAGACCTAGTCGCAATTCTCAATATATATCGCTTCCTCCGAACTACCATCGGAATAACGCTGGCTCCGAAAGCCCGGTCGATCTCCGAGGCAATCCCGGTATTTTCGATCTCGATTCACTGATTCGAAGGCCGCAGAGTTCCTTTCGTGGAAAGCTCCCATGGGAGCACTGCACCCGTCCCGATGTCAGAGATCTTTTTCGGCCCGATAGTTTGCGTCATATTCCCGGTGTAGATTGGGACGCCTTGGGAGAAACGAGTCGCCCGGTGGGTTGAGCGGTCGGAAGAGTGCCGCGCCGGGTGAACGCATCCGAATTACATCGGTCAAACGTTAACTATATGAAACTTCGATCTGCTTACAAATCCTTATATCTTTTGGCGTTTATGGTTGCTGGGGGAGCCTTTCCGAACACGTGGGCGCAGGAAGTGGCGGCTACCAATCGGAGCCAGAGTACGGGCCAGGGGAGCCGTCCCCCGCTCACACTCGAGGTCGATTCAAAGCCGATCGATCGGGATGCGCCAGAGCGCGTGAGCTACGCGCGGATCGTGGATCAAACGGACGGAAATGTGGTTTTTGTCTATTCCACGCGACAGGCCCGCGCGCAGGAGGCTTCCCCGTTTCTCGACGATCCAATGTTTCGGCGGTTTTTCGGCGTACCGGAAGGGTCTCAAGGCCGGGGACCGGAGCAGACGCAGCACGGCCTCGGCTCCGGAGTGGTCGTGAGTCGCGATGGATATATTATTACCAACAATCATGTCGTCGCTGAGGCCGATGACGTGAAAGTGTCGATTGGGGACTCGCTCGAGCGGTATAATGCGACCGTTGTCGGCACGGATGCGCTGGCCGACCTCGCCGTACTCAAGATCGATGCGACAGGCCTCAAGCCGGCCACGTTGGGCGATAGCGATCAGCTCAAAGTCGGAGACGTCGTCCTTGCGATTGGGAATCCATTTGGAGTCGGGCAATCTGTCAGTCGCGGAATTGTCAGCGCGGTGGGACGCGGCAATCTCGGGATCGAACAGATTGAGGATTTCATCCAGACGGATGCAGCGATCAATATGGGAAACTCGGGCGGCGCCCTGATTGATAGTGCGGGTCGCGTGGTTGGAATAAATACTGCAATCCTGAGCCGTTCGGGCGGTTTCGCGGGCGTTGGCTTCGCGATTCCGATCAATCTTGTTCGGAATGTCGCTGAGCAAATCGTTAAAACCGGACAGGTCACTCGCGGATTTCTCGGCGTGGCGCCACAAGCGCTCACGCCCGAGCTTGCCGCACAATTTGGAACCCATCGTGGCGCCTTGGTGGCCGACATCACACCGGAAAGTGCAGCCGAAAGTGCCGGGTTAAAATCCGGCGACATTATTACCAAGGTGAACGACCTGGATATTCTCGACCCGAGACAGTTGCTGCTGGCGGTGAGTCAGCTTGCTCCCGGTTCATCCGCCCAGATTGAATACTTGCGGGATGGCAAGACCGCGGTGACCACGGCGGAGCTTGAGCGCCGTCCGGGGGAGACTCTGGCGGGTCGGTCTGGCGATCGTCGGCCTGACGGAGCGGAAGGAATTCTCGGCGGTGTGGGCGTCAGTGACCTCACGCCTCAGCTGCGAAATCAGCTGCAAATTCCGTCTCGCGTGCGTGGAGCGGTGATAACCCGAGTTGATCCAACAGCACCAGCCGGGCGTCAAGGCCTGCGGGAAGGCGACGTGATTCACGAGCTGAATCGCAAGCCGGTGCAAAGCGCGCAGGATGTGGCCCAGATTAGTCGCGAACTTCAGGGCGACAGCGTGATGGCGCTCATCTGGCGGGAAGGGCGGACGCAGTTTGTCGTGATCGAAC